>DATLHE010000209.1:0-8138 GCA_035540335.1 Thermomicrobiales bacterium
CGCGCTCGGCGCCGACCTACTGACGATCGCCGCGCTCACGGGCGAGAGTGCCGGGGATTCGGCACACGAGGCGGTCGAGCTCGCGGACTGGTTCTTTCGGGAGGAAGGCGACCCCCGTGCCGATGGCGGCTGGATCTTCCAGCCCGGCGTCACGACGGATCATAGCGACTATGCCTACGCGGGAAATCCCGCGATCGTTGACGGCATGGAGAAGAATCCGGTCCCCGGCATCAGCTCCGATACCAGTCACGCACACCGGTATGCCCGCTGGCTGCGAAGCCTGCGGCAGGCAGGTGGCGACGGTGCGCGCGTCACGTTCTACGACGACGTTCTCGGACGGTTGCATACCCAGTTCGTCTCGCACGCGCTGGTTCGGCCGACGCCGGAGTTCCCGTGGTACCGGACGACGAACTTCCTGGACGGCGGCAATGGCGTCTATCGATGGGAGTATGCGACTCAGGGCAAGGACACCGGGTACGGCCCCTTTGAGCTCTCCGGCACGCTGTTCTTTGGCTGGTGGATGTTCCTTAATGCGGAAGACGTGAGAAGCGCCCATCAGAAAATGGGGCAGTCGTTCCCCATGGCGCAGGAAGCGATCGACGTGTACGTCGGACCCAACACGACCAGGGACCGCCATCCCCTGGCGACGTTGCCGTCGTTCTTTCGGAACGGCATGGCGGAAGTCATTGTCCGGCTGGCGGCTGAGCTGCAGATTCGCTCCTGACCGGGGGCACGCCGTCGCCGGCGTCGATGCGTTCGAGGATGTGCACGGCGACGGCGGCGACCTGGATCAACTCCTCGCGGAGGTGGTCAAGGTCGGCGTCCATGCCCCAGTGAGCCCTCAGGCAGGCCTCCGCGACCTCGCCAACCTCTTCGGTCAGGATCGCCGACCAGATCGGCCACTCGTGCCGTTGCGGGCCCCACCTCTCATCCTGGCGCAGCCGCTCGGCGAGGATGTCGTCGAAGATGCGATCGGTCGATGGCGTCGTGTCGGAAGTGGTCAAAGATGTGTCCAGTCACGGAGGGAGGCCACAAGGGCCTCCCGTACGGGCCGCTCTCGTGCCGCCCCTCGACGCCCTTGCGCAGGGCGCCTCGTCTCGCTACATGTAGAAGAAGATGGCCGCCGCGATGGCGATGATGACAACGAGCAGCACCAGCGCCGGGATCAACATGTTGCTGACGCCGCCGCGCTGCTCCGCAAGTTCGGCGGCGATCTGCTGCCGCTGCACGGTCGTCGTCGACGGGCTGACGGCGACGACGATGGCACTGACGTTGTCGGACGTCTTGCGCTCGATCGCGAGGGTGGTAAGCCCCCGTGCGGCCGCCTCGGCGTCGTCGCCCTTGAGCATCTGGAGATAGTCGTTGTTGGTGAGGACGTCGTAGAAGCCGTCGGTGCAGAGCAGCAGCCGATCCTCGGGCAGCAACGCGAGCTCGAAGATGCTCGGCATCCGTTTGTCGAGCGAGTCACGGGTGCCGAGCGCTTGCGTCAGGATGTTGCGCTGCGGGCTCGTGCGTGCCTGCTCTTCCTTCAGCTGTCCCTGCTGCACCTGCTCGGCTACGAGCGAATGATCCTGCGTCACCTGCGTGATCTGATTGGCGCGCATCAGATAAGCGCGGCTGTCGCCAACGTTGGCGATCGTCACGTACTTGCCGCGGATAACCGCACAGACGAGCGTAGTGCCCATTGGACCGGCGTCGGGATCCTGCGCCGCCTGGGCGTAGATCGCCTCGTTGGCGCGGCGGTACGCCTGCTTGAGCGCCAGCGCGACATCGGCCGGCTGATCCCGCGCGAAGAGATCCTTGACGAGATCGATCGCGAGCTTGCTGGCGACCTCACCGCGCTCGTAGCCGCCCATGCCGTCCGCGACGGCAAGCAGGTAGCCATCGCCCGCCTGACCCGAAACCGGCGGCAGCGGCTGGATCAGGACCGCGTCCTCGTTGTTTGCGCGACCACCGGTATCGGTCACGCTCCCGACGGTCAAGTGCAGATCGTTTGCTACGGCGCTCAATGTGTGCTCCCGATGTGTGGCTGGCGGATTCGGCGCGGCGCGCCGACGCCGTCTCCAGGACGTGTCGCGGCCATTATCCGGTGTTCACGCCACGTGCTTCAATCACGTCGCCATCTTCCCGTGAAGGTTTCGTAACAAGCGTGGTCATCGTGGGTGCTAGACTCTCGGTGAACCGGCCCCTGCCCGTGCGCACCCACCACACCTCCGGGTCGTCTCCGCTGATCGTCGTCTCGTGATGGAACTATTGTGCGAACCTCGCTCATCCTTCGACTCGCCGCGCTCTGCTGTGCCGCGTTGCTCCTCGTCTCATGCGGGAACGAAACGTCCTCCGATGAACCGGCCGGGGCCATCCCCGTCGAGGACGTGCTCGCCAACGCCAGCACGCGCCTCGCGGATACCGAGTCGATGCACTTCGACATGCGCGTCGATGGCAACACGTACATCGACCCCGAGAAAAGCATCCAGCTCGTCTCCGCGATCGGCATCATGGCGCGGCCGGACAAGGTGGAAGTCGAGTTCCAGGTGCGACTGTTCGGCACCGGCACGGTGACGATCAAGATGATCACGCTCGGCGAGCATTCGTGGACGACGAACCTGCTGACCGGCAAGTGGGAGACCGCGCCGGAGGAATTCGGCTACAACCCTGCCATCCTCTATGACAACCAGAACGGGCTCGGCCCGGTCATGGGCAAGATCGACGATCCCCAGCTGGCCGGCACCGAGACGGCCAACGGCCGGGAGGCCTATCACGTGACCGGAAGCGCGACGAGCGAGGTGATGGACCCGCTGACCGCGCAGACCATGAGCGGCGACCGGATCGGCATCGAGCTCTGGATCGATACAAAGACGTGGGATCTGCTGCGCGTGGTGCTGAAGGAGCCCGAGACTCCGGAAAACAGCGACCCGGCGACGTGGACGATGAACCTCACGGACCATGACAAGCAGGTCAGCATTGAGCCACCGCGCTGAACCAGCGATCTCTGTCGACTTCCGGAGCATCCTGCGCTCGCGGGCGTTGGTCGCCGGGTTGGTCTGCGTCTTCCTCGGCGCGATCGACCTGACGGTCATTGCCTCGATCCTCTCAACGATCATCCCCGATCTCGGCGTCAACACCGCCGACATCGACCGCTACATCTGGGTGGTCAACGGCTACCTGATTGCCTATATCGTCGCCATCCCGCTTGTCGGCCGCCTCTCGGACATCATCGGCCGCCGCCGCGCCTTCGCGGGGTGCCTCGCCGTCTTCGCCGCCGGGTCGATCGCCTGCGCGACCGCTGATACGCTCGGCGGACTGGTCCTCGGCCGGACAATCCAGGGTCTCGGCGGCGGCGGGCTGCTGCCGGTGACGATCGCGCTCGCGGGCGACGTGCTGCCGCGCCGGATGCGGCTCGCGGGCATCGGGCTTGTGAGCGCGGTAGACACCCTCGGCTGGGTGCTCGGCCCGACCTACGGTGCGCTCATCGTCGGGCTCTTCCCCGCCTCCGACCAGCCGTGGCGCTGGGTCTTTTGGCTCAACGTGCCGCTCCTGCTCGTCGCGGTGATGGCGATCAGCCGCGGCTTCCCGCGGGAATCCGTACCTGGCGTCGTCGACGACCGCCGGTCGCTCGACATTCCCGGCGCGGTGCTCCTCGCGGGCGCGCTCGTGAGCCTCAACCTCGCGCTCGCGTCGGGCGGTGAGATCGGCACGCAGACGGGCAGTGGGCTGCGCGCGCTCGGCGGCACGCCGAACCCGCTGGCCGACCAGATCCCGGCACTCCTCGGGATATCGGCGGTCTGCCTCGCCGGGCTCGTGTACTGGGAGCGGAAGGCGCGTGTGCCGATCCTGCCGATGAACCTGCTCCGGCGCAGGAGGTACGTGGCGACCATCGTCGCGAACTTCCTGATCGGCGCGGCGCTGATGGTCGCGATGGTGAACGTGCCGGTGATCGTCGCGCTCGTGCGGGACCCGAGCACGGTGAGCCGCGACAGCGCGTTGTTGCTCGCGCCGCTGACGCTCGGCATCGCCACCTTCTCACTGCTGAGCGGCCCGATCGCCGCGCGGATCGGTACGTTCCGGATGACCGCGACCGGCGTCGCCCTCACGGTCATGGGGTTCCTCGCGCTCTATGCGCTGGTCGACCGCGACAACGTCGCGAAGATGGCGATCGGCCTCGTCCTCGCGGGCGCGGGGATCGGGTTGCTGCTCGCACCGCTGAGCGCGACCGCGCTCGATGAGTCGTCGGAACGGGACCGGGGAGCCGCCGCGTCGACCGCGCTCGTCTTCCGCCTGCTCGGGATGACGATCGGCATCTCGACGCTGACCGCCGCCGGCGTCTCGCGGTTGCAGGCACTCACGGGTCGTCTCGCGCCAGTCGTCAAGGCGCCCGACGAGTCGACGGCCGCGTTCCTGAACCGGCAGCGGCAGTTCATTGAGGATCACGCCATCCCGCTGAGCATCCAGGTGATGCAGGAGACGTTCCTCGCCGCCGCGATCATCGCCGCGTGCGCGATCATCCCGATCGCCGTCATGCGCAACAGGGAGGTGGGCGACTAGCCGAGTGCCTCGCGCAGCGCCGTCAGGTTGCCCTTCGGGCCTATCGGGCCGGCGAAGACGGCGCTACCGGCAACGACGGTGTCCGCCCCGGCGTCGACGACCTTGCGGATCGTTTCCGGGTTGATGCCGCCGTCCACCTGCAGGCGGCACGTCGGGTTGCGGCGGTCGATCATCTCGCGGACGCGGGCGATCTTGTCGAGCATCTCCGGGATGAACGACTGGCCGCCGAAGCCCGGGTTGACCGTCATGACCAGCACCTGGCCGAGGTAGGGCAGGATCTCCTCGAGCGCGCTGACCGACGTTGCCGGGTTAATAGACACACCGGGCATCTTGCCGGCCGCGTAGATCGCCTGCACGACGCGGTGGAGGTGGGGTGTGGCCTCGGCGTGGACGGTGATGCGGTCGGCGCCGGCGTTTGCAAAGGCGTCGACCCATATGTCCGGGTCGACGATCATCAGATGGCAGTCGACCGGCAGGTCAGTGCCGCGACGGGTCGCCTCCAGCACCGGGAGGCCGATCGAGATGTTGGGCACGAAGCGGCCATCCATCACATCGAAGTGGATGTAGTCGGCGCCGGCGTCTTCCAGCTCGCGCAGCTGGTCGCCCAGCCGCAGGAAATCGGCCGAGAGCACAGAGGGGCCGATCCAGATCTCACGCGGGTCGCTCATGGGTGGTGGATTCTCCAGGTCGATTGCGCGGTGTGGGCGGGTGGGAAACGAAACCCGAATCGCCGGCCAAACGTTGCCTGTACTGTACCAGCGTGCGCATGGGCGCGTTGTGAGACCGTCCCGGACACTCCTATACTCTCCGGGATACGGGACGAATCGCCCTTGCGAGAGGAGACGGCGGCCGATGGGCCTTCTGGACCGCTTCGAACAATCGATGGAACGGCTCATGGAAGGGACCGTCGGCACAATCTTCCGGCAAACGATCCAGCCAGCTGAGATCGGCAAGAAGCTGGAGCGGGCGATGCTGTCGCAGCAACGTGCGTCGGTGGGCACGAAGATCGTGCCGAACGCCTACATCGTGCGGCTACACCCGAAGGATTACGCCCAATTCGCTGATTTCTCGGCCGGGCTCAGCCGGCAGATGGAGGCGTGGCTGGCGCAGGTCGCCACCCGGCGCGGATTTACCGTGTTGGACCGGATCACCGTGGAGATCGCGGAGGACGAGCGCGCCGGGCGGCGAAACCCGGTCGTCGATGCGTCGATCACCGACCGCTCGCACCGCCCGGCGGCGGCCGCGACTCGAAGATCAGCGCCGCCGGTCGACGCCACCGCGGCGTTCTCCATTCCGACGCGTCCCTCGGCAAGCCTGGAGCTGACGCTGCAGGCGACGTCCGGCGCATTCGCTGGTCAGACGTTCGCGATCGCGGAGGGCAGCTCGACAATCGGCCGCTCGCCGGACAACACGGTCGTGCTCAATGCCCCGGACGTATCGCGCCGCCACGCGCGCCTCGAGCGGTCGGGCTCGCACCTGCGCATCTACGACCTGAACAGCACAAACGGCACGCGAGTGAACGGCGAGGCGGTCCACATCTCCGACCTGGAGCCGGGCGACGAGATTCGCGTCGGTGGGCAGGTGCTGACCGTTGTGTCCAGCGCGGTGCCGGGCGGACCGATGCGTCAGGGACGGTGGTAGCGCGTTGGATTTCTCGTCCGCCGACCTCTCGCTGTCGTTCGACTGGTTCATCCTGGCACTGCGCGTCGCGTTCATCGTGCTTGTCTACTTCTTCCTGTACCAGATTGCGCGTGTGACCATTCGCGAGCTGGTGACGATCGGCAACGCGACCGCTGGCGCCGCACCGGCGACACCGGTGCTTCCCGATCCATCCAGCGCGCTCGAGATCATCGATCCCGCGGAATCAACCTACCCGCAGGGTATGCACCTGCCGCTGGAGCACTACACCACGGTCGGCCGTCGTGACGACAACTCGATGGTCATCGATGACGGCTTCATCTCCGGATCGCACGCCGAAGTGATCTTCGACCACGGCGCCTGGTGGCTGCAGGACCTGAACAGCACCAATGGAACCTTTGTGAACAACCAGCCCATTCAGGGCCGGATTCGCCTGACGGACGGCGATATCGTCCAGTTCGGGCGCGTCAGGCTGCGGGCATTGATCTAGACGTCACAACACGAATGGATGATCCCATGTTGTTTTCCCGCCGCTGGGGCGGCATCCGGGGCGTGCTGAGCATGCTGACGCCCTTCGACCAACTGACGATCGCGCGGCCGGCATCACAGACGGAGGCAGCGGTCCCGACAGTGCGCCTCCCCGGCTCGCTGACGCTCGTGCTGCCCGCGCACAACGAGGAAGAGAACATCGAGATCGTGGTCCGGCGCGCGCTCGACGTGCTGCCGCGGTATGCGGGCGAGTTCGAAGTCATCGTGGTCAACGACGGGAGCCGCGACCATACCCGGGAGATCATCGACCGGCTGGCGACTGAGGATACGCGAGTGCGGGCGGTTCACCACACGGTAAACCGGGGATATGGTGGGGCGCTGAAGTCCGGGTTCAATGCCTCGGCCGGCGATTTCGTGATGTTCATGGATGCCGACCGGCAGTTCGACATCGCCGACATCCAGCTATTGACGCCGTTCGTGCCGACGCACGACATCGTGGCCGGCTTCCGGATGGAGCGCTCGGACCCGATCCACCGGCGGATCAACGCCGAGATCTTCAACATTGCGGTGCGGATCCTGTTCGGCGTGCACATGCGGGACCTCGACTGCGCGTTCAAGATCTTTCGCGGCGAGCAGCTGCGGACGCTGTCGCTGACGACGTCCGGGGCGCTGATCAACGCGGAGATGCAGGCGAAGCTGCGTCGCCAGGGTGCGACGCTGCAGCAGGTGGGCGTACCGCATTACCCGCGCGTGGCGGGCACGGCAACGGGCGGCAGCGCGCGGGTGATCCTGCGGGCGATGAAGGAGACGATCGTCCTCTGGATCCGGATGCACCGCTACCAGCCGCCGGCGACCTCGCCGAACGCGAAGCCGTATTACCCGCTGGGTGATGCGCTGCTGGGGATCGGGATCGGGACGGTGGCGTCAGTTGCGGGACGGTTCTTCCGGAACCGCCGGTAGCCGGTTGGTCTACAATCAACGATGAGCGGTGGCGGGAGGGCGTGGTGCCCTCCTGCTTTTGTGTCGTTATTGTCAGGCTGCCAACGGATTTAACTTGGCCGGTGGCCACCTGGGGGCTGTTCGGGGCCGATTTCCTTGATTTGGCGGGGATTGTCTTAGGTGGCCAGGTTCATTTGAAACTTGGCAGCCTGAGGACGTTATGGAAGGCTGCCCAGATGGCCAAGTAGTGGATATAGGGGGTGATTGGCCGTATGGGGCGCTGGATCTGAACCTGCGGACCATTGCCGCAGTTGCAGGGCGAAGGGCTCGCCCGGCCGAACCTGAAAGGTGAGAAGCGAAGCGAGCCCTTCGCTTCTCGCGCTTTGGGCTCGGCCGGCACGGGGTCCGCCCGTACGACGGAAGTCGGCCAAGCAAACGTTGCGCGCCGTTTGATGTGCTCTCGCTTCGCTGCGCACGGGGATTCTCCGCTGCGCTCTGTATGACGGGCGGTTGGAGGCGCGGCAGAGTGT
>DATLHE010000210.1:0-3425 GCA_035540335.1 Thermomicrobiales bacterium
CACAACATGAGCCCGGAAGCGCAACACTTCCGGGCTCATGTTGTGAATCGGGCGACCTCCGCAGCATCTCTCGACATCGTTGACCGCGGGACGGAGGACACGTTCGACATCGCTCGCGCGCAGCGGTACCAGCAGGGCCAGGGCAGGCTATTGCTTCGCCGTGCCCGGTCACGACGCATGCGAGAAGCAGAAGACCATTCGCCACGAGATTCGGGAAGGCACATTCGGCCGTCGTTGGCCGAAAAACGGGCCGCCCTTGTGGCGGCCCGTACGGTGGGCTGTGGCCTCCTTACCGGAGTGACGCTAATCGATGACGAGCAGACGGCGGAGCTCGTCCTCCTGCTCGCGCTTGGTGATGGCGATGATCTCGTCGTTGGGCTCGATGATCGTCGCGCCGCGCGGGACGATCACCTCGGGTCCGCGGGCGATCGCGGCGACGACGCAGTCGACCGGCAACTCGATATCGTCGATGGAGCGATGGGCGACCGGTGAGTCGTCGGTGATGGTCGCCTCGATGATCGCCAAGTCGGCATGGCGCAGGCTGAGCAGGTGAATGAAGGCCCTCTTGGGGATAGCCTGCTCGATCAGATTCAGGATGTGGTTCGTCTGGCTGACCGTGACGTCGATGCCGAGGAGGCGGAAGAGTTGCTCGTTCTTCGGGTTGTTGACGCGGGCGATCGTCCGGCCGACGTGGAACTTCTGCTTCGCAACCTGGCAGACGACGAGATTGTCCTCGTCCTCGCCAGTGACGGCGATGACGACATCGGCGCGGGCGGCGCCGGCGTTGGCGAGCACGGCGGCCTCTGCGCCATCGCCGGCGAGGACCACTGACCCGAAACGCTCGTTGTACGTCTCGACCTTGCCGCGATCACGCTCGATGAGGAGGACCTCATGCCCCTCATTGAGCAGCGTCTTCGTCAGGTAGTACCCGACCTTCCCGCCGCCGACCACAATGATGTACACGGACTAGCCTTCCTTCACGACCCGCGGGCGAGTCGGTTCGCCCGCCGCAGAGATGACCTGGTCGAGGATCATGGCCGAGATCGTCGTCGTCGGGCAGACCGTGGTCAGCCCCAGCCGGCGGTAGGTGTCCTCGCGCACCGGGTCGTAGATGCGGAGGATCACCTGTGGGACATCGAAGATCATGCGCGCCACCTGGGCGGCCATGATGTTCCGGTTGTCGCCGTTCGTGACCGCGATGAAGGCATCGGCCTCCTCAATGCCCGCCAGCCGGAGGATATCCTCGTCGATGGCGGTCCCGATGATGGTATCGCCGTCGAACTCATCGGACAGGCGGCGAAAGGCCGCGGCGTCGGAGTCGATGACCGTGACGTCGTGGCCGTTGTGGTCGAGCAGCGACGCCACGCGCGCGCCGACGCGACCACATCCCATGATGACGACTTTCATTGTGGCTCCAGGTGATCGGACAGCCATTCCGGCACCGCCTGCCGGATGACCATAACCTCGCACGGGGCATTCGTGAGGACATAGTCAACGGTGTCGCCGACCGTGACGCGACCATGCTTGCGGCGCAACGAGGCACTCAGCATGATGGCGTCGGCATTCCGGTCGATGGCCTCATCGACGATGGCGGCTCCGGCCGAACGGGCCTGCAGCAGCTCGGTGGTGATGGAGCCCTTGCGGCCCTCCACGCAGCTGCTCGCAAGGCGCTCAGCGTCCTTGAGCACGTGTTCGCCGCGCTCGATCTCCGCCGGAAGCTCGGCGTCGAGCGGCATGGACTGTTGAACTTCAACAACGTAGACGATCGTGATATTGGCATTCTGCCGCTGTGCGATGCGCTCAACGATCTGCAGGAGGCGGACGTCGCTGTCGCCGCCGGAGACAGGGACGATTACCCTGAACGCTTTGGTTGGCGCGGAGTCAGCGGGTTGCGGTCGGAATGCCTGCCGGAAACTGACCAATGATGGACTTCCTTTTGTGGTTTGCGCTTGACGCCAGTATGGACGCATCCATGCCTGGACGCAACGGGCGAGTCTACTGCAAACGCGTCCGGATTTCCATCCGCCTCAGACCGTCGCCCGCGCCCGCGCGAGATGGACGAGCAGGGCCGCGACATCGGAGGGCGTGACCCCCGCCGTGCGCATCGCCTGGCCCACGGTGACCGGCCGCGCGGCGCTCAGTTTTTGCCTTGCCTCGATGCGTAGCCCCTGGACCTCGTCGTAGTTGAGAGTGGGGTCGATCTGCTCGGTGAGGCTGCGCTGGTGGCGGGCGGCTTCGCGCTCCTCCTTCTCGATGAACGAGCCGTAGGCAATCGCGGTTTCGGCCCGATCGTGCACGAGCCCGGACGGCACCTCGCCGGCCCAGAGGCCGACGCGCGCGAGGGCCCGAATCGCCGTCTCGAGCCGGACGCCCGGCCGGCGGGCCAGGTCGAGGCCGTTCATCGAGCGGCGGGCGGGCTCCAGGCCCTCACGCTGAAGCGCCTCGGCATGGCGCGGATTGTCCCCGAGCCATGTGCCACCGAGGGTAGCGATGATCTCCGCAATGTGCTTCTTCTCGGTTGCCACGGCGTTCGCCCGGGTGGAGTCGACGAGCCGAAGGGCGTGTGCCATGTCGTTCAGACGGGCGTCGGCGGTATCAGCGCGCAGGATCAGGCGGTACTCGGCGCGGGATGAGAGCATCCGATAGGGCTCATCGAGCGGGAGCGAGACGAGGTCGTCGATCATGACGCCGATGTAGGCGTTGCCCCGGTGCAGCACGAGAGGGTCGTGCCCGAGGATCCTGGCGGCCGCGTTCGCGCCGGCGACGATGCCCTGGCCGCCGGCCTCCTCGTAGCCGGAGGTGCCGTTGACCTGCCCGGCCATGTAGAGACCGCCGACGCGGCGGCATTCCATCGTCGGCAGGAGCTCGGTGGCGTCGAGGGCGTCGTACTCGACGGCGTAGCCGTAGCGGGTGACGCGCGCGCGCTCGAAGCCCGCGACCGAGCGCACCACATCCTCCTGGATGTCCGCAGGGAGGCTGGTGCTGAGCCCCTGGACGTAGACCTCGTGGGAGCGCCAGCCCTCAGGCTCGATGAAGATCGGGTGGGATGACTTGCCGGCGAAGCGGCCGACCTTGTCCTCAATGGAGGGGCAGTAGCGCGGACCCGTGCCCTCGATGCTGCCGTTGTACATCGGCGCGCGGTCGAGGTTGGCGCGGATGATCTCGTGAGTGCGTTCGTTGGTGGCGGTCTGGTAGCAGCGCAGCTGGTCGCGACCGCCGACGTGGTCGACGAAGGAGAAGATGCCGTCGTTCGCCGGTGGCAGGGCGAAGGGCTGGATGCGTCCCTCCTTGCCGTCGCGGCTGAGCCACAGGGGACGGTCGTCGGCGGGCTGGATCACGCAGGCGGCGATGTCGATGGTTCGGGCGTCGAGCCGCGGGGGTGTGCCGGTCTTGAAGCGCTTGAGACGCAGACCGAGGTCGAGCAG
>DATLHE010000211.1:0-12953 GCA_035540335.1 Thermomicrobiales bacterium
GGGGAGCGGTGATCCTTCGCGAAGGCATCCATCGCCATCCTCAGGTCCCAAAACCGGCACCGCTTTGGACGATCTCCACGGGGATCGCCGTTGATCATCCTAGCGCTGGCACGGTCTCATGCGCGTCATCCGAAAGGCGTATTTGCGTGGCTGGGATGGTGCGCGAGAGGCGCTGCATAAGGCCGCAACGGGCCGACGTGGATGGCCTCGTGTCTCACAATGCTTGAGATATCACGTATGGTCGGCCACACGGGCCGACCGTACGCCGTGCACGTCCCGGTCGTGCGTGTCACCATTCCGCATTTCGCTGTGGGTCGTTACGTCTTGTGGGGAGGATGCGGGCCCGGGGTTGCGCGAGGGCCGATCAGATCAATGCCACTTCGAGAAGGCCGCGCGAAGGACCGTCGCCGTCGCCCGATCCGGGTGAGATGTGGCGGCGGCGCGATCGAGTCGCAGGTGGCGGGCGGCCATTCCCGTGGCGAGCAGTGTCGCTTCCATCCGCATCGCCTCGTCGCGCTCGTCCGTCGCCACCAGCAGGGTGCCGGTTGGGACGTGCCAGAGGGAATATTGGGGCGCGGTGGGGGCGTCTGCTCGTTCCATGTCTCCTAGTATGCGCTTCGCACCATACGAATGCGTGGTCCGTTCGTATAGCACTTTTGGTCCATTTCGTGCGTACGGACGCGGGACAGTGGGTCAGGCGACCGAGGGTGAATGGGCCGTCGGCCGGCCATCGGTGTCAGTGTTCGCGAGGCGGTGGAAGTCGCGGTTGCGGTCCTTGACCTTCAGCATGTCCAGGTCCGCCCGCCGCATCAGTTCATCGAGCGTGTCGCTGCCGGTGCTGGAGGCGATCCCGATGCTCGCCACTGGCCCGCGGGCCGGGTGGTCGATGCTCTGGAGCGCGGCGAGAATCCGCTCGGTCATGGCCTCGGCGTGTTTGCGGCTGCTTCCGGCCAGCAGCATGACGAACTCGTCGCCGCCGATCCGGCCCACGAGGCGGTCACGCGTGCGGAACTGCTTGAGGCCGTCCGCGACCTGCCCGAGGATGCGGTCGCCAGCGTCGTGCCCCAGCGCATCGTTGATCTGCTTGAAGCGATCCATGTCGATGAACAGGCAGGCGGTGTGCCGGCCCAGGTGCTGGTCCTCGAGCAGCATCCGCTCGGCCTGCAGGATCCAGCTCGTGCGGTTGAGCACGCCGGTCAGGCCATCGTATGTCGCGCGGCGCTCGACCTCGGAGGAGAGCAGGTAGAGGCGATGGTTGGTGCGCGCCGTGAGCAGGTAGATGGCGCTGCCGGCCAGCAGGGCGACGGTGGAGAGCTGGATCGCGAACGACACGTCCGTCCGCGAGTGCGGCGTGGAAAGCAACAGGATCGCCGGGGGCACGAACGCGGCGGCCTGGCCGAGGAGGAAGTGCCTGAGGCGCAGCCAGAAGAACGAGGCGCCGACCGACATCAGCACGCAATAGGGCAGACCGTAGACGACGCTCTGCTCGTTGACCCAGGTCGCGAGGCAGACGCTGCCGCAGACCACCAGGATGAACGCCGCGCCGCAGAATCCCGCGGCGTCGATGAGCCCGCGATCGGCCGCGGAACGCGTTGCCTGGGCGATCACGGCCGCCAGGAGGCCGCCCAGCGCGAGGACATCAGCGACCCCGTCGTCGCCCGGGATCAGGTCGAACCCATATCCGAGCGCCGAGATGAGCATGCTGCCGGCCACGCCCAGCATAACGATGGGAATGATCGGGGCGATGAAGCGCCGCAACCGGTCCTGATGGAAGGTGGTCTCCGACGTGAACACTGTCTACCTGCCTGGCATGCCACACGTGCAAGACTCTCTTACACCATCATAGCGACCCTGCCAACGCACGGGCACGATCGATGCCGCGCGGCGCGGGACGGTGCAGGATCGCGATGGTTGCGGTCGCTCCGACCGGGGGCGCCGAGTATGCTTGCGGTGACACATGATGGGCGGGCACCAGACGGAGACGCGAGACGCCTCGCCCCGACAAGGGACGCAGATGACGGACGCAAAGCAATCTGTAGCGGACACAACAACGCCCGCGGCGCAGCCGCTCCTGTTCTGCCTGGTACCGGTCCGGAACGCCGAGGCCGATCTGCCGGGGTTCCTGGAGTCCGTGGGGCGCTGCTGCGACGGGGTGCTCGCGTTGGACGACGGCAGCACGGACGCCACGTACGACATCCTCGCCGCCTCGCCGCTCGTCAAGCGCATCCTGCGTAACCCGCGGCGGGAGGACTACCGGCAGTGGGACGACGCCGAGAACCGCAACCGGCTCCTGGAGGCGGCGGCCGAGTTCGAGCCGGAGTGGATCCTCTCACTCGACGCCGACGAGCGCCTCGATGGGGTCGACGCCGCCAGCTTGCGGACGTTCCTGGCGACCGATGCGCTGCCGGGCTTCGCGTATGGCTTCCGCCACGTGCCGATGCGCAACGACCTGGAGCACTTCTGGCCCAAGTACCAGTGGGTGTACCGGGTCTTCAGCTATGTGCCGGGGCAGCGATTTCCGGACCAGAAGCTTCACTTCATCCCGATTCCGACCTCGATTCCTCGCCGGCAGTGGGTGAAGACGACGCTGCGCATCCAGCATCTCGGCGGTCTCACGCCGGATCGGCGGATGGCGCGTTTCAACAAGTACCTGGAGGCGGATCCGAAGCGCACGTACCAGGAGAGCTACGGCCACCTGCTGCAATCGCCCGCCGAGGGCGACGTGCGCCGCTGGCAGTCGCGTCCGCCGACGATGCCGGTCCTGATCGCCGATCGGCAGGGGGAGACTGCCAACGGTGACGGAACGGTCCCGGCGCTATCGGCGATCGTCATCGCGCAGAACGACGAGGCGACGATCGCGCGCTCGGTCGCCTCCGTCGTGAGCCAGGACGTGCCGGAGCCGTTCGAGGTGATCGTCGTCACCAGCGGCAGTGACCGCACGGCCGAGATTGTCAGCCAGCACTTCCCGACGGTGACGCACGTCGACCTGAAGCAGCCGGCGCTGCCGGGCGATGCACGCAACGCGGGCCTGAAGGTGGCCCGGGGCACGTTCGTCAGCTTCCCGGGCTCGCACGTCGAGCTGTTGCCGGGCAGCCTGGCGGCCCGGCTGGCCGCGCACCGGCGCGGCTACGCGATGGTCACGGGGGTGACGGAGAACGGCAACATGACGCGGGCCGGGTGGGCGGCCTACTTCCTTGACCACGCCGAGGGTTTGCCGGGCCACGGGCCAGCCGAGTTGAACGGGCCGCCCGCGCACTGCTCGTACGCGCGGCTGCCGTTGCTCGAGGTCGGTGGCTTCCCTGAGGGGGTGCGCACCGGCGAGGACACCGCCGTCAACAAGGCGCTGGTGCGCCGCGGCTACGTCGCGCTGCGGGATCCGTCGATCCACCTGATCCACCGGAGCCCCTGCACGACGCTGGGGCAGCTCGTCCGCCATCACTACACGCGGGGGCGGGGCTGGGGGCGGCTGCTGGTGGCCGAGTACCGGGAGCAGGGCGGCTTGCTCAACGGCGCGGTGGTCCGGTCGCGGCTAGTCCGCCACCTGCCGAACCGGCTTGGGCGCATCGGCCAGAACGTCGCCAAGGCGCGGGAGGACCTCCTCCCGCCCTTCGCGGACGCATGGCCCTATGTGGTCGCCGGCGCGGTGTCCGCGTGGGTGGGGATGTGGGCGGAGATCCTGCGGCCGACGCCGGGCAAGTGGGACATCCTCGCGGGGCGCCCGGTGCGGAACGTGCTCGTCGGGGCGACCGGCACGGCGCCCGCGGCGTGGCTCGTTCAGCTCGACCACGTCTCCGGGCGTCTGACGACGCGACCGGTGCCGATGGACGTGCCGGTGCGGCTGGGGGACGGCGCGCCGACCTCGCTCGCCGGGGCGCTGACGGCGGAGGGAGACGGCACAGAGATCGCGGCGCTGCGGCGGGCGATCGGGGAGACGCTCGACATTGAGCGGGTCGACTGCGTGGTGGGGCCGGCGCCGTTGCTCGGCCAGCTGGCGCCTGCGCTGGGCGGCCAGACGGCGCCGCGCGGACGACTGGCGACGCTCGGCGCCTGCGCAATCGCGGCGCGGGCGATGTGGTCGGGCCAGCTGGCGACGACGCTGGCGCCCGGCGCCCTCTTCCGGGTGATCGGGCGGCTGCGGTCGTAGCGAGAGTTGGCCCTGCCACGCATGCGAACAGGCCCGGTCCAGTTGGACCGGGCCCGTCGCGTTGTGACGCTTCCTGGGAGGACTAGGCGCCTTCGGGCAGCGCGGCTTCCTGGAACGTCTCCGGCAGCAGCTCGCGGCCGGCGAAGCCCCGGGTGTGGGCCGCGTGGCGGGCGGCCACCGAGGCGGCGCCCATAACCGTCTGCCGGTACTCGGCGCTCTGCATGCCCGGCACGATCGCCGCGTAGACGCCGGCCAGCTCCTCGAGCCCGTCCGAAACGGTATTGAGGAACTCCTCCGGCGAGGCGAACTTCGGGGTCTGGGCCGCGAAGCCCTGGCGCGTCATTCGCGCGGTGCCCGACGTCGCGGACAGCGCATCGGCATGCTCGTTCTGCTGGTCGCGGATGCGCTCCAATGTCTCAACCACGCCCTCGAGGAAGTCGGTCGCGGCGAACTGGTCGAGCGCCTCAAGCAGCGCGATGATGCCCTCGATGACGGCGATCGCGATCGCGATCGCTTCATCGTCGCTCGGCAGGTCAACGCCGCCGCCGTAATCCTCGTCGTCTTCGGTCTGCGCGCGCATCACGAAGCCCGCGGCCGGCTGCGATGGGCTGGCCGCCGCACTTTGGCTGAGGCTGGTGGCATAGGCCACCGCGGCACCGCCCGACACGCCGAGCATCGTCAAGCGATTCACGAACTGTCGCCGGTCAACGTCGCCTCGAAGGAACGCTTCAATCAATTCGCGCTTCGTCATGTCCCCTCCCGTGCATCTCGATACTGCGGATGGTCTGGATGGTCGGTCCGCTCGCGCGAGCCCGTTGGCTCACGAAGTTATGAGCCACCATGGTGATCGTACCATTCTTACGAAAACGGGTATATGGTAAATCAGTCATGGCTCGCTCTATGGCACCGTGCTCCTACGTAGACCGTCGGCCACGGTCCGTGTCGAATGCCCGTGGCGAGGCGGGCGCGGGCGTGGCCGGCGCCGGAGTCGCCGGCACCGGCGTGCCCTGGGGCGACGCCGGACCGTCGCCGAGCAGCGCATCGACCCGCTTCTCGACCGTGGCGTCCGTCACGACGTTGTAGTAGAGCGACGCGTTCAGGATCGGGTCGTGGAAGCGGATGCGGCTGCCGTCGACCATGTCGATCGAGCGGGCGTTGCTGGACATGCAGCGCTTGCCGTAGGCCTTGGCGATCTGTGTCAGGTCGGTGGCGGTCAGGTCGGTCCGCAGGTGCGCCTCCAGCGCCGGCAGCATGGTGTTCACATCGCCGACAATGTCCCGGCCCTGGACCGCGTCCGCCAGCCCGCCGAGGAGCGCCCACTGGCGCTCGACGCGGCCGAGGTCGCCCTCCGAGCTCGGCGCGCGGAAGCGGGCGAGCGCGAGCGCCTGGGCGCCGTCGAGATGCTGGGTGCCTTCCTCGAACCTGACCGCGCCGTCCTTGGAGAGTGTCTCGGGGAGGACGACCGTGACGCCGCCCACGGCGTCGACCATGTGCTGGAAGGCCACGAAGTCGATCAGCATGTAGTGGTCGATATCGACGTCGAGCAACTGCTCGGTGACCATGATCTGGTAGGGGATGCCACCGACCATCAGCGCGTGGTTGATTTTCGACTTGCCGTAGCCGGGCAGCTCGACGCGGGTGTCGCGCGGCACGGAGAGGATGCGGCAGGCGCCGTCGTTGGGGTCGAGCCGGACGACCATCAGCACGTCCGGCCGCACGCCGATGTCGATCGCCGCGCCGGGCCGGGCGTCGACGCCCATGAACAGGAGCGTGAGCGGCCGCCCTTCGCTTCCCTTGATGCCGGCCGCGACCGCCGCGCCGCCGACGAGGTCGCTCGAGTTGGACACCGCGCGCTGCAGGCGCGACGTGAAGCCGGTCTCGGCCTGGACCCCTGCGCCATCGACGCTCGCCAGCGCCTCGCGGGCCGGCGCGGTGTCGACCGTGACCGGCGTGGACGGCATGTCGGGGTCGTCCTGTTCCATGTAGGTGCCATCGGTGACGACCGGGGGCGGGGTGCTGACGGCATGCACGGCGCTCATCAGTGATTCCATGCGGTAGCCGACGACCGCCACGGCGCTGACGGCGATGAGCAGCAGCGCGGCCGGCACGATGACCAGCGGCCGCCGGTAGAGCGGCTTCTTCCGCCGCCGGCGCCGGCGCGTACTCGTGCCGAGACCCGCTGGCAGGGGCTTGAAATCGCTGGGCGCGTCGACGGTGGCCGCGTCAACGGTGGATGAGGTGGAGCTGGCGTCGCCGTCCGTCGCGGCCCCGGCTGGCATGGGTGACGTGGGTGTGAGCCTGGTTCCGCACGACTTGCAGAAGGCGTCGGTGCGGTCAACCTGCTCGTGGCACACGGGACACGTGCTGCTCATGGATGTGCTGGGCCCCCGATCGATGGAAATGGCCGGCGAGAAGGTCGTGTGGCATGCATGCCCCCGGCCGCCAAAGCATGCACATGGTAGCATGCTGCTCCCCCAACAACGTGCCGGCGCGAACGTGCGCCATTGACACACGGTCCCCGGGAAGGCCGATGCGCCTGAGACGGCCCTTGGCGGACGATGGTGATGAGGCCGCCGGATGCGGTCTCGAGGGAGATGCCGCCATGTTCCAAACCATCATCGTGCCCCTGGATGCATCGCTCCATGCCGAGGCCGCGCTGCCGTATGCGATCGATGAGGCCCGGCGGCATGGGGCGATGCTCGTGCTGCTGCACGTCGTCCCCCGCCCCGAGCCGCCGGTGCCGCCGCCCCGGGTCCAGCTCGGTGGGCCTACCATTCGCCCGCCCAGTTGGCCGGAACGCGACGTCGCGAACGCGGCGGAGGCGGCCTGCGGCTACCTTGACCGCGTCGTGCGGCAGTATCTGCTTCCGCCCGGCACGGTGAGCCGGGTGGTGGTCGGGGAGCCGTCGAAGCGCGTGATCGCCGAGGCGCGCGCCTGGCCAGGCGCGCTGGTGGTCATGACCACCGGCGATTGCGCGGCGCATCCCCGCCCCGCGCTGAGCGAGGTTGCCCGCCAGGTGCTGCTCAGCGGCACGGTCCCGGTCCTCGGCATTCGCCACGATGCGGCACCGTCCGAGGACGTCATGCGCGGCAGCTTTGGGGTATGCATGACCGCGCCGGCGCTGGCGGAGCGCTAGAACCCGACCCGCAGCAGGCGTGTCGCCGGGTACATCCCGGCGCGCTCGAGCGTCCGCCGGGAATTGTGGTTGTAGTACCAGCAGCCCGCGATCGGCCTGACCCCGCGCCGGTCGCATACCTCCATCAGCAAGCTGATCGTCGCGCTTCCGACACCCTGTCGGCGGAATTCCTCGCGCGTGAACATGCCGATGCTCGCGACGCCGTCCTGAAGGCTGCTGACCTCCATCAGGCCGTATCCGGCGACCGTGCCGTCCCGGACGAGCAAGAAGAGCGACTCCTGCGCAATGAACCGGTCAATGTCGCCGAAGAAGTCGCCGGAGCCGTCGCGAATCTCGTCCCGGTCGCTTGGGAGCGCGAGGCGGAGCGTCCCCCGCTCGGGCGCGGGGCGCGTGCGCCGCGACGGCGCCGTGGCGAAGAAGTGGGCCTGCATCGCCAGCGTCCGGTACTCGTCCAGTGCGTGGGAGAGGAAAAAGTTGTCGCAGGCGGGCACAAGCGCTTCTCGCACCTGCTCCAGGCGGCGCGCAGCGCGGAAGACTCGCTGCCCGTGAACCCTGAACCGGTCGTCGAGCGCGAACTGGGTGATGAGGCCCTCGCCGTGGACAGAGGCGAACCCCGCCGGCTCGCCGTCCAGCACCACGCGGTAGTGGTTCGACGCGAGGATTTGGTCCTCGAGAAAGGAGTCGATCGCGGCGGGCAGCGTCGCCAGGTGGTCGTGGACCTGATCGGCGATCGCGGCGAGGGTAGCCGCTTCGAAACGTGGCTCCATGTGCGTTCTGTTCCTCTCGATGTGCTTCCGGCCAAGAATTTGCGAGCCAAGCTGACATGTTTTTGTGATGGCGGCCGGGTCGGAGATGTTCTTCCTGTCGCGTGTCTGTTGCGACCATGAAGGTGCACTGGTGGGACGCACCGCCGGGAGCATGGCAGAGATCCGGCCAATGGGAAAGGAGGCGTCTCATGAACGACCGTCAGGACGTCGCGCCCGCTGGGGGCGACAAGGGGATCGAGGAGCTGCTGCACCAGGACAACTATGCACCCGAGGAGGCTGCGTCGCTGCTCGGCATGGACGTCCAGCGCCTGTACGCGGCCGCCTTCCGGGGCGACCTCAAGGCGCGCATCGTCGGCAGGGACGTCGTCAGTGTCAGCCGGGCCGACCTGATTGACTGGCTGCACGCGCAAGGATGATGGATTGGAGGCGTCGCATGGATGCCATGCGGGAGGACGGCGCGGGGCCGTTGGGGTTCGACGTGACGCTGACGGCACCGCTGCCGGAGGCGATCGACCGTGTGACGGCCGCCCTGAAGGCCGAAGGGTTCGGCGTGCTGACGACCATTGACGTCCGTCAGACGCTGAAGGAGAAGATCAACGTCGACATTGCCGGGTACACCATTCTGGGGGCGTGCAGCCCGCAGCTGGCTTACCAGGCGCTGCAGGCGGACACGAACGTGGGGCTGCTTCTGCCCTGCAACGTCATCGTCTACGAGCAGGACGGCGCCACCACCGTCTCGATCGTCGATCCGGAGCGGATGCTGTCGATCGCGGACCGTTCCAGCGGCCTCGATGCGGTGGCGCAGCAGGCGCGGGAGAAGTTGATGCGCGTCGCCGACTCGCTGCGCTGACGCCCGCCAGGGCGGACGCAAAGCACCGGGCCCGGTCATGCGACCGGGCCCGGTGACTTCGTGAGCGGCGCGGGAGGAGCAGGGGGAGCGCTCCTCCCGAGGCCGGCTTACGCGGGATGTTGTCGATGAACGAGCGGGCGCTCGTCGCGTGCCTCCTTGCGGATCGGGCCGCGCTTCCACGGGGTGCCGAGGAGCGGCAGCAGCCAGCGGTCGAGACCCAGGTGGCCGGCGACCTTCCAGCCGAGGACGATGAAGACGCTCAGGCCGAAGAGGACGGGGTTCGTGCTCGCCGAGCCGGCCAGCAGGAAGTTGAAGTTCATCACGGTGCCGAAGAAGGCGGCGATGCCGACCAGGGCGCCGAAGATGAGGCCGAGACCGACCAGGACTTCACCGACCGCCACGATCTTGGCGAACCAGGTGTACCACTCGTGGTCGAGCATGTACTGCAGGAACTGACGGAACCAATCGTAGGTGATGGCCGGGCGGCCCGACTCCGGGACTGCCACGGCATTCTCGAAGTAGCCCTTGAGCGCCGCGCCGCCATCCATCCACGCATCGCTGCGAACCTTGTGCTCACCGGCGGACAGCCACTCCTGGCCGACGAAGAAGCGGAGCGGGAGCCAGAGGATGGCATACCAGGTGTTGCCGACCAGCAGCTTCCAGAACGTCGGATCCTCGACCTGGCCGTCGACTTCGGCGTCCGTGTTCGGCGTCACGTCGACCTGGACGTCGCCGAGCCGCTGCGCCTGGAAGAGGCCGAGGCCGACGGTGGCGATGAGCAGGACATACGTGACCCAGGTGCCGCCGAAGATGTACTTGGTGGGGTCGTCCGCTGTGGTGGGACTGTACCAGAAGTTATTCAGGTTCCAAAGCCCGTCGGCGAAGGCGATTGTGAGACCGACATAGAGCAGGGCCGCTATGGCGGTCAGGGTATAGACCTTGGTCTTCGTGATGGTCGTCATGATGGTGCTCCTTGATCAACGACGTTGTTGATGCCTGGTTGCGAGGTGTCTGACTTCATTCCCCCTTGTGCCCTCCTTTTCCTGACAGGGCTAGTCGCTCCCCCGTATTCCTTTGTTCTGACCCTATGATGCACCTCCCGGCATATCAGTCGTATCAATTGCGCACGCGCCACGTATCAATTTCGTGACAAAACTCACAGAAGGTCCGGTCGGCACCTCTGTGTGCCGCATGTGCAGCACATTCTGGACCAAGCATGCCCCATTGGACCCGGCGCCGGGCACGCGCTTCGCACCGCAGCGGGGCGGATTCAGGCACGTCCCTGGGCCGGTTTCGACGCGGGGAGATTCCCACTTCGGGACAGTCATGACGGTGGTCATCGGCACACTGCTCCTCCAGCATGCCGCGAACGACGCTGGCCGCAAGGCCAGTGCAGCGCCACCGGTGCAAGCATCCCGGAGGCGCCGGCCCGCTTGCCCGGCGGTGGACCGCCTCGCGCCAGATGGCACACCGATTGCATTAGAGGGTGTGGCACCGGCTACGCATCGGCCGGTTGCCTTCACGATGCGCACATTGCATTCCGGAGGAACACCATGACGTACCGCGATCCCCTCTATGACACGGGCTCAACGTCCGACGTCGACCCCCTCGACCAGACGTCGCCTCAAGGCACCAACGACACCAGCGCCGTCAACCCGGCGCAGCAGAAGACCGACGAGATCGCCAGCCAGATGGGAGACACATACAAGCAGGCCGCTGACACCGCCCGGCAAAAGGGTGAGGAGGCGAAGCAAAAGGCGAGCGAAGTGGGCCACCGTGCCCAGGACAAGGCCGATGAGGGCATGGACAAAGCCGCCGCGGGCCTCGGCCAGGCGGCGGACAAGCTCCGCGCACAGGGAGAGCAGCACGGCGGCACGATGGCCACGGCGGCGACCCGCACCGCGGATTCGCTCGACAGCGCGAGCCACTACCTGCGTGACAAGGACACCGACCAGCTCCTGAGCGACCTCGAGGCGCTCGTCCGGCGCAAGCCGGTCGAATCGATGCTCGCCGCGGCCGGCATCGGCTTCCTGCTCTCCCGGCTCGTTCGCTAGCGGGATCCAGGTCCGGGAGGTATCCCATGAACAACAGTGGACGAGTCAACCGGGCAGGCGGCCCGCCGCCCCCGCGAGACCCAGGTGACGTCGCCGGCAGCGACGAGACTCTGGGCACGCTCGTCGCGGGCATCGTCGAGGATCTCCAGAGCATCGTTCGCGGCGAGGTGCAGCTGGCCAAGACCGAGCTCAAGGAGGATGCCGGCAAGCTCGGCCGCGGCGCCGGCATGCTCGCCGGCGGGGCCCTCGTTGGCCTCGTCGGCTTCATCTTCCTGATGCTTGGGGTGACGTACCTGCTCAACAAGTCGATGCAGATGTGGATCGCCGCCGGCGTCGTCGGCGTGGTCTTGCTCGTCATTGCCGCGATCGTCGCGATGGCCGGCAAGAACCAGATGAGCGCCGCCAGCCTCACGCCGCAGCAGACGATCGATTCGGTCAAGGAGGATCAGCAATGGGCCAGTCGTCAGATCAAATCCGTGAAGAAATAGACCGAACGCGCGACAGCGCGGCGGGCAAGATCGATCAGCTCCAGGACCAGGTCCGCGGCACCGCCGACGAGATGCGCGCCCAGGTGCAGGGGACGGCTCAGGATGTCGTCGATCAGGTCAAGGGCACCGTCGACCACACCATCGAGTCCGTGAAGGAGAACATGGACCTGAGACAGCAGATCGAGCAGCGGCCGCTGCTCGCGCTGGGCGCCGCGCTGGTCGGCGGCTTCGTCCTCGGCGGCATGATGGGGGACGGCGGCCACCAGCATAGCGGCCACCGCCGCGAGTTCTCGTCCGGCACGCCCGTCGGCGAGAGCGCCCATGGCTCGATGAGCGGCTTCCGGAGCGCGGTCCAGCGCTCGGGCCTCGAGGAGACGATCTCGAACGCCGCCGCGGCCTTCATGGGCAACATTACCGAGCAGCTGAAGGGCACGATCGACCAGAACTTTCCCGGGTTCGCCGACAAGATGAAGACGGCACAGGGGAGCTCCGGCTCGTTCGCCGACAAGACCCGCGCGGCGACGTCAACGTCGACATAACCCGATGTGACCTCGTCGATCGACAACGCGCCCGGCCGGTATCACCGGCCGGGCGCTTTTGCCGTGGCGCGTGGTTGCCACCCTGATGTTATGTAGCGGGTGTGGCTTGATCCGCCGGAATCGTATCGAAGATGTACACGTCCGCCTTGGTCGGGTCGCCCTCCTCCTCAAGGATGGCCACGCCGACGGTGGTCGAGTCGCCGACCGGCGCCAGCGCGATCGCGACCTTGCCGTCCTCCTTCACGCCCGCGATCTGGCCGCAGGCGACCAGCGTCGCGTAGTCGTCAGGGCTGGCGTGGACGGCGATGACGTTGCCTTCGTTGGCGAGGTCATCGAGCTTCTTGTCGATCTCGCCGCTGGATTTCACGAGGATGGGGCCTGTTTGCTGTCCGATGGTGGTGACATCGCCGCCGGTCGAGCCGGGTGCGGTCGCATTGCCGATGTCGTAGGCCGGTTCCGCAGTCGGCTGCTGACATGTTCCCTGATGCACCGCGACGGGGAACCCGCCCGAGGGGCCACCCGGAGTGGATCACGGGGTCGCGTCCTGTGCGGCGGCGGGTCCAGCCATGAACAGACCCATCGAAAGCGCGACGATGCCGAACAGCGTGGCACGGAGTAATCGCATTGTTTTGCCCTTTGCTCTTGTGACGCGAAGCGGGGACGTATCCCCGTGATGGACCAACCACGCGGACCGTCCCTTTGCAAGAACTCGACTACATGCGTACGTCGCACGGGTCAGGCGAGAAAGGCTTTCGCCAGCATGTCCACCGTCGTGTCCGCGGCATGCTCGTGCAGGTCCAGGCGCCGGTTCCCGGGCAGGCGCTGCTCCAGGTCGTCGAGCAGATTCTCCGACCGCTGCCGGATCAGACGGCTCGCGGCCGGATCGTTGACCACCGTCGCGAGGATGCCACCGGCCTCGTAAATCTCGCCCCGCTCCGCCAGCAGCGCCGCGAGGTCGACCAGGACCTCTAGCAC
>DATLHE010000212.1:0-7790 GCA_035540335.1 Thermomicrobiales bacterium
GTCGTAGGTCATCACGTTGACCCAGTCGAGGATTCCCGCGATCTCGCCGATCTCGAACGTGGACACCGGCAGCGCCTTGCCGGCGGGGAGCGCCGCGGTCAGCAGGTAGCGCTGGCCGGTGCGGGCGCCCAGCTCGTCGAGCTGGCGGCGCAGCTCCGCGAAGAGGAGCGTGCAATTGCGGCGGTCCTCGGGGCGGTAGCCGTTGTCCGGCAGGCCGCCGTGCACCGGGTATTCCCAGTCGATGTCGATGCCGTCGAAGACGCCCGGCCAGCGGGTCAGGAAGAGCTCGATGCAGGAGGCGGCGAACGCCTCGCGGCCCTCCGGGGTGGCCGCGGCGTCGGAGAAGCCACCGGAGCCGGTCCAGCCGCCGAGCGAGATGAGCGTCCGCAGGTGCGGGTGGCGCTGCTTGAGGAGCTGCAGCTGCCGGAAGTTCCCGTACAGGCCGTCCGGGTTGTCGTCGCCGGGGTAGCGGCGCTCGATCTCGGCTTCCTGGTCGCCGAGGACGGCGCGGCCGTCCGGGCCGACGAGGCCGAAGGCGTAGTTGATGTGCGTCAGCAGCGGCGCCGCGCGATCGAGCATCGCGATCTGCCGCTCGTCCGCCCGCCAGCCGAAGAAGTACCCGATGATCCGCTTCGCTCGATCCACGCCGCATCCTTCCTGCTCAGGTGTCATCGTCCGCCGTCGAGAGGCTATCATGGTACAGGGCCATTGTTTGACACAGACCATCGCGCGATGCAGGAGCTGCCTGTGCACCGCTTCCCGAACGTCGTCCCCGACCGCGGCAACCCGATGCGGCCGGTCGTCCTCCTGCTCGCGGCCGCGTTCGGCGTCATGCTGGTCGCGTTCCCGGCCCTGATGATCTACGTCGGCCTGGGAACGGCCGGCACGGTCACCGTGACGCTGCTCATCGTCGTGGTGGCGGCGCTCTGCCTCGGTGTGGTGGTGATGTTCGCGCGGACCTACGACCGGGACCGGGAGACACTGCTCGCCGGGGAGGCGTGGGCGCGCTGGCGGATCGACAGCGACGAGCAGCAACGCTTCGTGGGCCGGGAGCGCTCGCGCTCGTGGCGCATGGCCGCGGCCTACGCGCTGGGCGGCGCGGCGCTGGGGGTGATCTTCGGCCTGACAGGCGACTGGCTGACCGGCGGCATCCTGATCGGCGCCTTCCTGCTCGCGACGCTGGTGATCCTCGTCGCCGGGGGACCGCCGCGCGGGGCCGACAGCGCGCAGGCGAGCGAGGTGTGGGTCGGGCCGAGAGGTGTGTTCCTCCTCGGGCGCTACATGCCGCTGAACGCCACCGGCACCCGCGCGATGTCCGTCCGGCTGGAGCCGGGAAACCCGGCCGCGCTGCTATTCGGCATCCGGTCAGGCCGACGCGTGGAGGAGCTGCGGGTGCCCGTGCCGCACGCGCACCTGGCGGAGGCGGCGGTCGTGGTGGAGCGGTTCCACCGGGAGCTCGGGCTCGCCGGCTGACCATCGCCCGTTACGGGGCCGTGCCCTCCTGGAGCTCGGCGAGGAAGATCCGCATCGCCTCGCGCAGGTCCTTGCCGGTGACCTCGCGTGTCTCGACACCGGGCAGGAACGATGTCTCGTGCTTGCGGAACGTCGCGACGACACCCTGGTAGGTGTGCGCCGTGCGCCCGAGGTTCCAGTCCGCGCGCCTGATCTCCTGCAGCAGCTCATCCTCGGTTCGGTCGTCGGTGGCTGATGGTTTGCTCATCGATGTGCTCCCCATGTGCTTCACGATCGCGATCCCGTCGATGTGTCCTCACTCATGACTATAGGAGCGCCGGGCGAAGGCGCAAGATGCCCATGATGGCCCAGGCGCCGAATACCACCACAATCATGGGTTAGCGCGTCATCTCATCCGCCACCGCCACGAGATGCTCGTTCACCGCCAGCAGGTCGGGGAGGATGACCTGCCAGGGGTGCCCGATGAACCGCTCGAGGTCGACCAACGGGCGATCGTCCAGCAGGAAGGGCAGAAGACGTGACACCGCGCCGACGCCATACCGCATGACTGCGGCGGTCCGGTAGCCGGTCCAGACCGTGGCGGGATCGCCACCCCATCCCACGTCGCGCAGGCCATCGATGTAGCTCCCCAGCACCGTCGCCTCGAACGCAGGGAGGGCGACCGGGGGCGCTTCGTGGAAGATGGCGCTGGCGATCACCAGCGGGGCCAGCTCCTCGCCGATCGCGCCTACTCCGGCGAACTCCCAATCGATCGCGACGATCTCCTCCTCGCCGTCGGGGCTATGGGTGAGCAAGAGATTGCGTTTGAAGGCGTCAAGGTGGCAGAAGGTCTGGGGCAGGCGATCGAGCAAGGCATGGTGCGCCTGACGGTCCGCCCACAGGCGCGCGTAGACCTCGGCGACATGCGGCGGGTAGGCCCGCCGGACTAGCGGCTGCTCGGAGGCGTGTTCAACGTGCGCGATCGCCTCGGCCGCCGAGTCCACCCACTGCCGGAGCCAGCCACGGCCTATCTCCGGTCCGGCGGGCAGCGGATGCCCGGTCAGATAGGCGCCGTTGAACCGTCCGAGATGCCGGGCAGCCGTGGCGTAGCGGTCAAGTGACCAGGGCCCCGCCTCTTCGTCCACGATGTCTTCGAACCAGATCCAGATCGTGCCATCGGTGTGCTCCATCTCGCCGTAGCTTGCGGGCGCCCGGATGCCGGCTGGCAGGGCATCGAGGAGCCCCGAGCGGTAGAGCGCCGTCTCCCGCTGGGATCCGGCTCCCTCCGATCGTTCTGGTGGCGTCCAACCCTTGAGGATGAGCGACCACTCTCGCATCGTGTCGCCGACGACGGCCGTTCCCGCCAATCGCCAGACACCGAGAGCGGTCCCGGCGCCACTGGTCAGCCGGCGGCAGGTCCGCGCAGGGATGGAGCGGACATTGGTGCGGAGAAGGTTGGCGAGCGGAACAGCGATCACTTCGGCGGTCAGCCAGGCGGGGACATCGGTTACGTCCATCGCGGCATTCTCCCACGCGTAGAAGGTGCGCCATGCGCGTGTCCCACGATCCACGATAGCAGTGGATCGCGTCCATGCGACGGGCGGCTGGCATGTGAGGGGCATGGGCATGGGCTATGATCCTCGGAAGGTTGGACGCGGAACGTATCTCAAGGAGCTCAGGAACATGGCGGAATCGCCGCAGGACCAGGGACAGGAACAGCCGCAGTACTGGATCATCGTCAGCTCGCTCGACAACTGGCACAAGACGGTCGAGCGCGGCTTTACGGTGCAGGGGATGAAGTCGCGCCATCGCAAGAAGGCGGCGCAGATGAAGCCGGGCGACAAGATCATCTACTACTGCACGGGCGTGAAGGCGTTCGCCGGGATCACGACGATCACGTCGGAGTATTTCGAGGATCACACGCCGATCTGGGTCAGCGGCAACAAGAAGAAGGCGGAGGAGGACTATCCCTTCCGCGTGCACATCGAGCGGGACCTGGCGCTGGGTGACGAGGACCTGGTGCCGGCGGAGCCGCTGGCGCGGCAGATGGTCTACGCGCGCAAGTGGCCGGCGGAGAACTGGACGCTGGCGTTCCAGGGAAACGTCCACAACGTGCCGCGGGAGGATTACGAGCTGATCCGGGCGGAGATCGAGAAGGCGGCCCCGGTCGCGGCGTAGGGCGGGATGACGACAGAGGGGCATGGCGCGGGCGGCGAGCGTTGACGTTGCTCCATATCGGCGTAGAGTAGCGATAGGGCGTCGCCGGAATTCGGGCGCGCCGATCACCAGGATGGGGTCTCGTCCTCCCTTGCAGCGGCACCAGCCGACGGCACGGGGTGAGCCTGGCATCCCCGCCAGCAGCGGCCGTTGCACGCGTGTGGCGTCATGCCAGGAGTTGCGCGATGCGGACGTTCCTCAGCCTGCTGCTCGCGATCCTCATGCTCGGTAGCGGTTTCACCAGCGTCGCCGCCCAGGAGCGGGACGGCGTTTCGACCCTCACCGGCGGCATTACCATCACCAACCCCAACATCCTGTCCGATGTGTCCGAGCCGTACATGCTGCTCACGGACATGACGCCCTACGTCAACCGCGACCGCGACGAGGCGGTGCCGCTCGAGAGCCAGATCATCGGCGCCATCGACGGCGACCTGGCGAAGGGCGCGTCGTTCGCCATCCATCTGCCGATCGCGCCGCAGGGGACGGCCAACGACCTCGCGGGCCGCCGGGGCGACGGCTCGGGCGTGCAGATCTATTCGGTGGAGTTCTCCGCCAACTCGCTCGGCGATCCGTTCCAGGACGCGGAGGAGCTCACCGGCTGGGGCACCGCGCTCTCCTCGCTCGTCACCCAGCTCGGGAACGGGGAGGTGATCGGCGGGCAGGTGGTCGTCTGGGCGCCGGATGACAAGGAGCTCGTGCCGACCGGGCTCGGCAAGGACGGGCGCTTCCTGACCCGCGACGACCCCGTGGGGCCGGTGAAGGCGGGCTGGACGGTGCTCGACCTCAATGCGGACCCGTTCAAGCAGATCCGCTCGGACGAGGTCAAGATCACGATCGTCAAGGGCGACGACGGCTTCACCGACTACGGCAACCTCTCGTTCATCGACGCGTTCGACTCGCTGGTGGCGCAGCTGGAGCTGCGCTACCCGTATACCGAGATGAAGGGCATCGACTGGAAGGAGATGCGGGCGACGTACCGGCCGCGGATCGAAAAGGCCCAGGCGACCGGGGACCAGGACGCCTTCCAGGCGGCGATGTACGAGTTCTCACTGGCGTTCGGCGACGGCCACGTCGGCTCGGAGCCACCGGAGAACTATGTCGACGCCCATGTCGGCGGGCGGCTCGGGATGCGGCTGGCGCAGACGGAGACGGGCGAGGTGATCGTCATCTCGGTCACCGACGGGCTGCCGGCGGACAAGGCCGGGATCAAGGTGGGGGCGATCGTCTCGACGTGGAACGACCAACCGATCGCGAAGGCGATCGCGGACGCGCCCATCCTCCTCCCGGCGTCGACGGACACCGGACGGCGGATGGAGCAGATCCGGTACATGACACGCGGGCCGCTGGGCGAGCACGTCACGGTGACCTTCCAGAACCCGCGCGGGCGCGAGAAGACCGAGAAACTGACCTTCTCGGAGGATATCGAGAATCGCGACGCGTTGAACGATCTGACGCTCAATCTCGGCCTGGCGGACCCGGCGGACCTGCCGATCGTCTCGAACATCCTGCCCAACGGGATCGGGTACATCCGGGTCGGCACCTTCGACGCCGACACCATCCTCATGTCGACGGCCTGGAACGCTGCGCTGCAGAAGCTGCAGGACCTCGGGGCGGTCGGGCTGATCATCGACGTCCGGGGCAACGGCGGCGGCCAGGGACTGTCGGCGATGTATCTGGCGGGCAGCTTCTACGACCGGTCGTTCGAGCTGTACCGGCAGGAGCTGATCGACGCGGAGGGGAAGCGCATCGACATCGGCGGGCAGAACGTGGATCCCTCGCCGGTGCGGTGGGATTTGCCGGTGGCGGTGCTGATCGACACCGACTGCGCCAGCGCGTGCGAGCTCTTCGTGGGGGCGATGGCGGAGAATCCGGACCACCTGATCGTGGGCTACACGCCGACCGCCGGGGTGGAGGGGGGCGTGTATGTGTGGAACATGCCGGGGGACTTCCGGTTCCAGGCGCCGTTGCTGCGGCCGGTGCGCGATGGACGGACCTATATCGAGGGTCTGGGTGTGCCGCCGAACGTCGAGGTGCCGATGACGACGGAGAACCTGCTGGACCCGAGCGACGCGGTGCTGACCGGCGCGGTGCGGGCACTGGTGCCGCAGATTATCGCGGCGCTGCAGGCGGAGGGGACGCCGGTGCCGGAGGCGACGCCGACGCCGTGAGGACGTTCGCCGGTGTCGTTATTGTCAGGCTGCCAACGCAAACAACTTGGCCGGTGGCCACCTAAGGGCTTTGTGGGGCGGATTTCGTTGATGTGGCGCGGGTTTTCCCAGGTGGCCAGGTTTCCTTGTGAAACCTGGCCACCTGGGTCTCGTTATGGAAGGCTGCCCAAATGGCCAAGTAATGGGTATATGGGGCGGTTGGCCATCTGGGGCGGTGCCGCGCCCGCCGGGACGACGGCGCACAGCCTCGCGGGTGCGCGGCGTCGATGGGGTCAGCGGCAGGGTCACTTCTCGGCGAGCGTCTCGACGTGGGTGACCTGGTTCCAGGCGCCGATCGTGTGCGCGCCGTGGGCGTCGATCTCCAGCTCGCTGATCGAGCAATTGCCGAAGATCCCCCGCGATACCGGGAAGACATCCAGCGGGTCGCCGTGCACCTTCGCCGAGATCCACGCCAGCGGCCCGCCGTGGGAGACGACCACCACGACGTCGTCCGTCCGCCGGTGCTGCGTCACGATGTGGTCGTAGGCGGTGAAGATGCGGTCGGCGAACTCCTGCCCGCTCTCGCCGCCTTCCCAGCGGTCCGCCAGCGTGCGGTCCTCGGAGCGGATGCGCGCCGCCTGCTCCGGGTACGTTGCCTCCCACTCCTCCCAGGTCAGCCCGACGGCGAGCCCGGCATTGATCTCCGCCAGCCCCGGCTCGAAGACTGGCGTGACGCCGACGTGCTTGCCGATGATCATCGCCGTCTCGCGGGCCCGCGCGAGCGGGCTGGCGTACAAGTGCGTCACATCGCCCCGGTCGGCCAGCAGCGCGCCCGCCGCCGCCGCCTGGGCACGACCCGTGTCGGTCAGCGGATCGTCATCGCCCTGGATGCGGGCCTCGACGTTGGCAAGCGACTGGCCATGACGAACAAGCAACAAACGCATCGGAGCCTCCTGCGCATCACACGGTTTCGTACGCCTCTGATCATGCCCGATCGCGCGCCGATGAACCAGTCTCCCCGGGCCGCAATGTCTGGGTCACGCTGCCGGCCGCAATGTCTCGATGGAGGAAGGGCCGGCCGACCCTGTAGCGCCGGGTCTTGTGCCCGGCCGTTTCTCGAAGACGTCGGTAGGGGAGAAGCCCGGCCAAGGGCCCGCTCCGCTGCTCGGTGGCTTCGTCACCTCGGCCATGGCCGCAGGCGAGGGCCCGCCATGGCCGAGCGCGCAGCGCGAGAAGCGGAGCGAGCCCTTTGCTTCTCGCTGGCAATGCCTGCTCGGCCGGGAAGCGGGAGCGGCCTTTGTCTCCTCCTATCGCCGGGAGCACACAAGGTGCTCCCCTACACCCCATTGTGGGAACCATTCCGAGTTCCGCCGTATGGACGGTGCTTCGCGCGAGTTTGGACGTGCTCTCGCTCCGCTTCGCACGGGGATTCTCACGGCCGAGCCCGGAGGGCGAGAAGCGGAGCGAGCCCTTGCTTCGCTCTGAATGACGGGTTGTCGTGAATGCGGCGTTCGGGAGCCTCGGCCCTGGGTGGCCGAGGAACGCCGGCTACAGGTGAGGCACACGAGGGCTCGCTCCGCTTCTCGCCCCAACGGGCTCGGCCGGGGCCCGGCGCTACCGAAAGAACGGCCGTCCCGCCACCGTGTCAGCGCGCATATGGAATGGATACCCGGCCGGCCACAGGACTCTGGCATCCCCGCAACGTGAGAACGGACCCGGCATGACGCCGGGTCCGTTCTCTCGCAGAAGGTGCTGGGGAGCCTCGGTCTGGCGGGCTGGCCAGTTAGATTCCGAGACGCGTCCAGCGGGTGGGGTTGGTCGATGTGTGACGCTCGCCACGGCGGATCCACCACGCGCCCGCGCCCAGGACGACCGCGCCGATGGCGCTCGCCCAGATGATCGCGGTGACCGGGCTCTGGGGCCACGGCAGGCTGGTGCCGACACCGGCGCGCTGCGGCAGCGAGGTCTCGCCGC
>DATLHE010000213.1:0-13962 GCA_035540335.1 Thermomicrobiales bacterium
TAGATGACCAGCACATTCATGGCGAACGCCTCCTTGGTCAGACCGCCCCGGCAGCCTCCGGCGTCGGGATCAGGCCCATCTGCTGCATGACGCCCAGCCGGTCATCGATGTCCCATTGCTCGACGATCTTTCCCCGCTCGAGGCGGCAGAAGATCGCGCCGGTCGCGGTGATCGTGCGTCCGGTGGGCGCGACCGGACCGAGCGCCCCGACATGCGTGCCGGTCCACGAGTACATCAGCGCGACCTGGTCGGCGTTGGCGACGATCGTCTCGACGGTGCACGTCATGTCGGGAAACGCGGCGCGCGTCGCCGCCATCAACGCCTTCATCCCTGCCGTGCCACCGGGAAGGAACGGCATCTCCTTCAGCACCGGGTTGTGGTAGATGAGGCCGGGCGCGTAGTCGCGGACAGCCGCGTCGAGATCATTGCCGCCCATCCCGTCCTCAAACATCCGCCAGACAATGGCTACATTGTCATCCTTGACCGTCATCGTGGGTTCCCCCTTTACAGCATTGCCGGGCACGTCACATTGCGCTGGGACGATCGTAGGCCGGCAGGCATGACAGGCGTGTCCCCTTCACCGTGGACGCCGTTGCAGAATCGTCACGAAATGGCCCGCGGTCCGCCCGATGTTGTCCGGGGAGCGTCAACCGCAGATAATCGCGGTTGGATTGAATACTCGCGAGGCGGCACGGATGCCGCCCGCCCACGTCACAGGGGAACCGGGGGAACATCTTGGGGAACATTCTGCAGGACCTGCCAGCGGGCCAGAAGATCGGCATCGCCTTCTCGGGCGGACTCGACACCAGCGCGGCCCTGCACTGGATGCGTGCCAAGGGCGCGATCCCATACGCCTACACCGCCAATCTCGGCCAGCCCGACGAGCAGGACTACGACGATATCCCGCGCCGGGCGCTGAGCTATGGCGCGGAGCAGGCGCGCCTCGTCGACTGCCGCCATCAACTCGTCTCCGAGGGCATCACAGCGCTCCAGTGTGGCGCCTTCCACATCACGACCGCGGGCGTTCCCTACTTCAATACGACGCCGCTTGGCCGCGCGGTCACCGGCACGATGCTCGTCGCCGCGATGAAGGAGGACGACGTCCACATCTGGGGCGACGGCAGCACATACAAGGGCAACGACATCGAGCGCTTCTACCGGTACGGGTTGCTGGTAAACCCGGAGCTGCGCGTCTACAAGCCGTGGCTGGACCAACTGTTCATCGACGAGCTGGGCGGCCGCGCCGAGATGTCGGAATACATGCGGCGAGCCGGGTTCGACTACAAGATGTCCGCGGAGAAGGCGTACTCGACCGACTCCAACATCCTCGGCGCCACGCACGAGGCGAAGGACCTGGAGTTCCTCGACAAGGGGATCACCATCGTCCAGCCGATCATGGGCGTGCCCTTCTGGCGCGAGGACACCGACGTCGCCTACGAGGAAGTCCGGATAACGTTCGACGAGGGCGTGCCCGTCTCGATCAACGGGCAGCACTTCCCCGACCTCGTCGCGCTGATCACCGAGGCGAACACGATTGGCGGTCGTCACGGGCTCGGCATGAGCGACCAGATCGAGAACCGGATCATCGAGTCGAAGAGCCGCGGCATCTACGAGGCGCCCGGCATGGCGCTGTTGTTCATCGCCTACGAGCGGCTGGTGACCGGCATCCACAACGAGGACACGATCGAGCAGTATCACGAGTACGGTCGCAAGCTCGGCCGGCTGCTCTACCAGGGCCGGTGGTTCGACCCACAGGCGATCATGCTGCGCGAGTCGCTGCAGCGGTGGGTGGCACGACTGATCACCGGCGAGGTCACGATCGGCCTGCGCCGGGGGAACGACTACTCGATCCTCAACACAGAGTCGGCCAACCTGACGTATGACCCCGAGCGGTTGACGATGGAGAAGGGCGAGGCGTCGTTCACCCCGCAGGACCGCATCGGACAATTGACGATGCGCAACAACGACATCACCGACACGCGTCACAAGCTCGCGACCTACGCCCAGAGCGGACTGCTGGCGCTCTCGGACAAAGGCGCCATCCCGCAGCTGCAGGGCGCGAAGCCCGAGCTGGAAGGCTAGCCGCTGCATGCGTCATGTGAGGACATCATGGTCGACGACGCCCCCCACCTGAATGACGAGAACTCGGTCGACATCCGCCCCTGGCCGGCGATCGAGCTGATCGGGCGCGCGGTCGTGCTGGCGACCATTGCCCGCCGGGGCATGCTGGAGGTCGAGACCGAGCGCGACGTCTTCGACCTCGAGACGGACCGCTTCGACCTCCTGACGTGGGCACGGACGGAGCTCCAGAACTGGATCTCCGACGAGGAGCTGCGCCTGCTCAACGCGCCGGTCGGCGAGCTGAACGAGGACGACCTCGCTGACTGCGACGACGCGCTGATCGGGGCGTCAACGATCGCCTGGACGATCCGCGTCGTCCCCAGCGAGCAGCTTCCGCTGCCGCAGGACGGGATCGCCGAGGAGCAGGTGTTGGAGTGGGCACCGGAACCGTGGGCGAACGTCCGCCAACTCGTCAACCGGGCGCGCATCCGCGGGGACGTGGAACTCGCCGCCGAGCGCGAGCGCTGGGAGCTCTGGTACTGGCGCGCCACGGACGCCGACGACGCCAGCCACGGGCTCCAGGAAGTCGTCGCAGAGGTGCGCGAGTCGGGCGTGATGCCGGTCGCGGACAACGATCTGGCGACCGATGGCGGCATCGCCTTTGGCACGCTGAGCCCGGACGAGCAGGACGACATCGCGTGGCTCTCCGAGCTGCGCCTGCGCTCGCTCAACTGGGCTTGCGGCTTCGGCGAATCGTGGGAGACCGCGCCGCTCTACATCGATTGACCTCGTTCGGCTCGTAGGGAAGAAAGTGCTCCACCGCGCCCCAGGGCGCGGTGGATTGGGCGCACGTCCATGACCGAGCCACAGGTCGCAGGGAAGCTTGCGGGTTCGATGATTCGATGATAATCTAATTTCATGTTCTTCGAATTAACGAGGAGGCGTCATGACGAGGAATGAACATCACGACAACGCGGCACATCTTGCACGGCTGCTGAAGGTCATCGCCGACGAGACGCGGCTAAGGATTCTGGGACTCCTGGGGGAGCGCGAGCACAACGGTAAGGAGATCGGCGAGCGACTGGAGCTGACGCCGCCGACGATCAGCCATCACATGCGAAAACTCGTTGAGGCCGGCATCGTGACCGCGACGCCGGACGCCCAGCAGCAGATCTACGCGCTCAACAACCAGCTCCTGCTCGACGCCCGCGCGAAGCCGATCGCGGTGCCGGCGGCGCGGCTGGTCGCGACGGAGGGCGACGCTGACCGCGCCCGCGTGCTGGCCAACTTCTTCGAGGGGCCGCGGCTGAAGTCGATCCCGGCGCGGCGCAAGCAGCGCGTCATCGTGCTGCAGCATCTCCTGGAGCGGTTCGATCCAGCGCGGACCTACTCCGAGCCCGAAGTCAACGACCTGCTGCGCGTCGCGCACGACGACGTGGCGACGCTGCGGCGCGAGCTGGTGGATTACGGCTACATGGAACGGGAACGGGGAATCTACCAGGTCTCCCGCCACCCGCCAGCGCGCAGCAAGCAGGTGGCACAGGAGATCACCGGCGACGAGATTGCCTGGCTGCGGGGGCTGATCACGAGCTCGATCGCGCCTCAGCCGGCGTCGCCGGACGCAGAGGACACGGTTGACATCTGAGCGTTCCGCACGAAGGCGGCGATCTTTGCCGCATCCTTCGCGCCATCCGTTTCCACCCCGCTACTGACGTCGACGCCGAGCGGACGAACTCGGCGGACGGCCTCCCCGACCGTCTCCGGCGTCAACCCGCCAGCCAACCAGAGCGGAACCCCTTCCGCCAGAGCGGCGGCCAGCCCCCAGTCAGCGACCGTCCCGGTGCCGCCATAGCTCCCGGGCGCGTGTCCCTCGACCAGCAGCCAGGTGGCGGGACGCGGGCGGTCGTGCCACCGATGAATCGCCCGGCGGGCGTCATCGACGGATGTTCCGGCCTCGAATCGCAGCACCTTGATCACCGGCACGTCGATCTCATCAAGCATCGTCGGCAGCTCGTCGCCCGAGAGCTGGATCATGTCAACGCCACTCGTCGCGACGTGGGCCGCGATTTCCGCCGGCGTGGCATTGACGACCACGCCCACCATTGGCGGGAGCGGCCGGCCGACATCGGCAAGCGCGTGCCGGACACGCCGGATATGCTCCGGGGCGATCTGGCGCCGCGAGGGCGCGAGGATGAAGCCGAGTGCATCGGCGCCCACCTCGACCGCGACCCGGGCTGAGGCGGCATCGCGCAGCCCGCAGATCTTGACCCGCACCGCCTCAGCCAACACGGGACACACCCGCGATCGCGCGCACGGCCGCCGCGCGGTCATCCTGCACGATCAGCGACTCCCCGACGAGCACGGCGTGGATGCCCGAGCTCGCTAGGCGCGCGACGTGCTCCGCGGTAAAGATGCCGCTCTCCCCGACGATGGTCGTGCTCGCCGGCAGCTCCGGCGCAAGCGCTTCGGTCACCGCGAGGTCGACGTCGAATGTGCGCAGGTTGCGGTTGTTGATGCCGATCAGCGACGCGCCGCTGGCGACGGCGCGCTCGGCCTCGGCGGCCTCGTGAATCTCGACCAGGGCCGACATCCCGAGCCCCTCGGCGTGCTCGCGGTAGTCGCGCAACTGCGCGTCGTCGAGCGCGGCAACGATGAGCAGCACGCAGGATGCGCCATGAGCGCGCGCCTCGTCGATCTGGTACGGATCGATGATGAAATCCTTGCGCAGGACGCCGACGGGTGGCTGATGCGCGGAGGCCAAGGCCGTCACCGACGCCAGGTCGGCGAGCGAGCCCTGGAAAAACGGCTCGTCGGTCAGGCAGGAGATTCCCGCCACGCCGCCTTCGACGTAGGCCGCGGCGACCTCGGCCGGCTCGAACTCGACCGGGAAGCGTCCCTTCGATGGCGAGGCGCGTTTGATCTCCGCGATGACGGTCACAGTGTCACGCCGGAGCGCGGCGGGGAGATCCACGGGCGCCGGCGCATCGGCGAAGCGCTCCTGCAGCTCCGCCACCGACGTGCGCGCCTTGCGATCGTCCAGGTCTGTCGCCGTCCGCGCCAGGATGCGGTCCAGGTATGTCCCGGTCTGGATCACCTTCGTCACGCCGGCACCTCAACATTGCGCGAGACCAGCTCCCGGGTCACGTTGATCAGCTGCTCCAGCTTCGCCATTGCCTTGCCGGAGTCGATCGCCTCTGCGGCGAGCGCGATGCCGTCCGCGAAGGAGTCCGCCGCGTCGGCGGCGTAGATCCCCGCGCCGGCGTTCATGAGCGTCACGGTCCGGCGCGGTCCGTTCTCGCCGCTCAAGATAGCGCGGGTGATCGCGACGTTCTCGGCGACGTCGCCGCCGATGAGATCCTCGGCCTTGCCACGAACGAGCCCGAAATCCTCTGGCTGGACGGCGTAGGTGACGATCTCGCCCTGGCGCTCGTCCCACTCGGTGATCTCGCTGCGGCCCATGATGCCGATCTCGTCCAGCCCCTCCTCGGAGTGCACGAGAACAGCGTGCCGGCTGCCGAGCTTGCCGAGAACGGCGGCGAGCTTGACGGCAATGTCCGGGTGCCCGACGCCGATCAACTGGTGGCTGGCGCCGGCCGGGTTCGTCAGCGGGCCGAGCACGTTGAAGACCGTGCGGATGCCCATCTGCTTGCGGGCGGGGCCGACGAAGCGCATCGCGGGGTGGAACGCCGGGGCGTACATGAAGCCGATGCCAACGCGCTCGACGCTCTCGGTGACCTGGTCCGGTGTCAGCTCGACCGCCACGCCGAGCCCCTCGAGGAGGTCGGCAGACCCGCAGCGGCTGGAGGCCGCCCGATTGCCGTGCTTGGCGATGCGGACGCCTGCCGCGGCGATGGCGAAGGTCGCGGTGGTGCTGATGTTGAACGAGTTCGAGTGATCGCCGCCGGTGCCGCAGGTATCGAGCAGCGGCTTCGTGTCGTGATCGATGTCGACGCGGAGCGCGTGGCTGCGCATTGCGCGGGCGAAGCCGGCGATCTCGTCAACCGTCTCGCCCTTCATGCGCAAGCCGGTGACAAGCGCGCCGATCTGCGCGTCGGTGACGTTGCCGGTCATGATCGCGTCCATCGCCGAGGTCGCATCGTCGTGTGTCAGTTCCTGGCCGTCGACGACCGCGCGAATGACGCTCTGGATATCGATAGGTGGCTGTGGTGTCAGGTTCATTGTCATTTCATTCCCCGTAATGACGGACCATGTGTCCGCCCGGGTCGACAGAGGGTCGATCCCTACCAATCCGTTCCGTGAGTCGCCCTAATACCCGAGGACGGGCAGCGGCTCGGCGCTCGTCGCCACCTTGGTGCCGCAGATGTCGAGAAAATTGCGAAGCAGGTCCTTGCCGACGACCGTGAGGATCGACTCGGGGTGGAACTGGACGCCCTCGACCGGGAGCTCGCGGTGGCGCAGGCCCATGATCACGCCGTCCGCCGAGCGGGCCGTGACCTCGAAGGCGGGCGGCAGCGACGGCGGGTCGATCACCAGCGAGTGATAGCGCGTGGCGGTGAAGGGGTTCGGCAGGCCCCGGAAGATCGTCCGGCCGTCGTGTTGGATCTGGGAGGTTTTGCCGTGCATGAGCGCGGGGGCGAGAACGATGTCGGCGCCGAACGCCGCGCCGATCGACTGGTGCCCGAGGCAGACGCCGAGGATCGGGCGGTGGCCCGCAACCTGGCGAACGAGATCCACCGAGATGCCCGCCTCCTTCGGCGTGCAGGGGCCGGGCGAGACGACGATGCCCTCGATCTCGTCGAGCCGGCTCATGACCTCCTCGACGGTGATCTTGTCGTTGCGGACGACTTCGACGTCGGCGCCGAGCTCGCTGAGGGCCTGGTAGAGGTTGAAGGTAAACGAATCGTAGTTGTCGAGCAGCAGGATCATGACGTCACCTCCGTGGCCTGGAGCATCTGCGCCGCTTCGAGGTGCTCGGCGCGCTCGATAGCGCGGACCAGCGCCCGCATCTTGTGGAAGCTCTCCGCGTACTCGCCTTCCGGAGTGCTGTCGGCGACGATGCCGCCGCCCGCCTGCAGCGAGGCGACGCCGTCGCGATAGACCATCGTCCGCAGGGCGATGCAGGTGTCCATCTCGCCGCTGAAATCGACGTAGCCGACGGCGCCGGCGTAGGGGCCGCGGACGTCCGGCTCCAGCTCGGCGATGATCTCCATCGCGCGCACCTTCGGAGCCCCGGAAACGGTGCCGGCCGGGAAGCAGGCGCGCAGCGCGTCGAGGCAGGTCAGCTCGGGGCGGATCTGCCCCTCGACGTTGGTGACGAGGTGCATGACGTGCGAGAAGCGCTCGACCTCCATCAGTTTGGGGAGCCGGACGGTGCCCGGGACGGAGACGCGGCCGACATCGTTGCGGCCGAGATCGACCAGCATGATGTGCTCGGCGGTCTCCTTCTCGTCGGCGATCAGCTCCTGGGCCAGGCGCTCGTCCTCGTCCTCGGAGGCGCCGCGCGGGCGAGTGCCGGCGATCGGATGATTGCTGACGATGTTGTCCTCGAGCCGGACGAGCAGCTCCGGCGAGGCGCCGACGATCTGGTGGTCCTCGAAGTCGAGATAGAACATGTAGGGCGAGGGGTTCACTGTCCGCAGCGCGCGGTAGATCGAGAAGGGGTGCGCCGGGGTATCGATGTCGACACGCTGCGAGAGGACGACCTGGAAGATGTCGCCCTGTTGGATGTATTCCTTGCCGCGCCGGACCATCGCCCGGTAGGCCTCCGGCGTCATGTTCGGGCGGAACCGGTCTTCAACGGAGCCGTCAGGGGTGGTGGAGCCGATATCGTAGCCCGGCGCGGGCGCCTGGAGCTGATCGGTGATGCGGTCGATGCGCTCGACGGCCTCGGCGTAGGCGTCCTCGAGCGTCAGGTCGCCCTGGAGCGGCACGTGGCTGACGACCTTGAGCATCCGCTCCAGGTGATCGAAGACGACGAGCGTGTCGGCGATGTGGAAGCGCGCCTCGGGAAGGCCCAGGCCATCGCCGGCGGCACGCGGCACACGCGGTTCGAAGCGGCGGATCGACTCGTAGGAGAGATAACCGACCGCGCCGCCGGTGAAGCGCGGCAAGCGCGCGTCCGGCTCGGCGCGGAAAGGAGCGATCAGCTCGCCCAGTGCCGCCAGGGGGTCGTCATAGGTCGCCGGGGCGTTTGCCTGGCCGTCCACGGAAAGCTGGCCGTCGCGAAAGGTGACGTTCGCGGCCGGGTGCGCGCCGATGAACGAGTAGCGGGCGATGCGGGTGCCGCCTTCGATCGATTCGAGGAGGAAGCCGGGCGATCGCGCGCCGTCGCTGAGCTTGAGGTAGACCGACACCGGAGTCTCGAGGTCCGCGAGGATCTCCCGGTAGATCGGAACGGTCTTGACCTCGGCCCCGGCGCCAACGGCGATCCGGCGAAGGTCCTGGAGCGACGGCACGACGTCGGCGGTGTGGTGACGTGGGCGCTGCGCGACTGATTGCGATCCCATCCGGGAACATCCTTCCTGATACGACACCGTGGGGACAACAAAAAACCCCCATCCCATAAGGGACGGAGGCTTGAAGCCGACCGCGGTGCCACCCTCGTTGGCGATGACGGATCATCGCCCACTCTGTCGTACGGGCCACGAGCGACGCTCACAACCGATACGAGGCTCCAGATAACGGTGGAGACACCGGTGCCGTCTACTCCGCGGAGGCGTTTTGGGGCACAGCTCACGGATCCATTCCGCATCGGCTGCACGCCGGGCTCCCACCTTCCCCGGCTCGCTTGGATTCACCTGATGATGCGTACTCGTTCCGATCATCGCCGATAGGCAATGTTCACTTGCCACGCACAGTACGCCACCGGGTTTGCCGCTGTCAAGATGGTGGTAGGCTATCGCCGGCGAAATCGTCCGTATTCAGGAAGGAACACACGCGTGGAGCAACAACAGCGAGCATTCTTCCGGTCGCTCATCACGACCCCGAGCCCGTCGGGGTTCGAGCAGGCAGCGGCGCAGGTCTGGCGCGCGGAGGCACAGACCTTCGCCGATGACGTCGACTGGGACAACCTGGGCAACTCGTACGCCTGGCTGAAGACGGACGCAACCGACTACACGGTCGTCATCGAGGGTCACGTCGATGAGATCGGATTCATCATCACGTACATCGACGAGAACGGCTTCCTCTGGTTCGACCGGATCGGCGGCTGGGATGACCAGGTAGTTGTCGGGCAGCGCATCCGGATCGCCGGGGCGAACGGCGACGTCGTCGGCGTGATCGGCAAGAAGGCCGCGCACCTGCTGAAGCCGTCGGACCGCGAGAAGGTCACCGAGATCAAGGAGCTCTGGATCGACATCGGGGCGGCGAACCGCGAGGAGGCGACGGCGAAGGTGGCGGTCGGCGACCCGGCGGTGATCGACGCGGAGCCGGTCGAGCTGACCGACGACCTGTGGGCCTCGCGCAGCATGGACAACCGCACGGGGGCGTACGTGGCACTGCGGGCGGCGCAGCTGCTGGCGGAGGACCGCCCAGGGGTGAACGTGGTGGCGGTTGCCGCGACGCAGGAGGAGATCGGGCTGGTCGGCGCGATGACGCTCTCGTGGCAGGTGAAGCCGGCGGTGGCGATCGCGATCGACGTCACGCACGCGACGGACTACCCGGGCGCGGACAAGAAGGGCGACAACGACATCGCGCTCGGGGGCGGCCCTGTGCTCGGGCGCGGCTCGTCGGTGAACCCGCGTGTGTTCACGGCGATGCGCGACGCGGCGAGGCAGGCGGGCATCCCGGTCGCGGTGCAGGCCAACGGCCTGCGGACGGGGACGGACGCTGACGGCATCATCCGGACGGGGGCGAATATCGCGGTGGGGCTGATCTCGATTCCGAACCGGTACATGCACAGCCCGAGCGAGGTGGTGAGCCTCGCCGACCTGGAAGCGGCTGCGGCGGTGATCGCGGCGTTCGTGCGGACGATCACGCCGGAGAGCGACTTCCGGCCGTAGGGATCTCGTGCTTTCCCAGTCGGGAGGGCCCATTCGACTTCGCTGCGCTCCGCTCGCGCGCATCGGCGCCCGCAGGGGCATTGCAGGCTATTGAACGCTGTGATGAGGGTGGACCCGGGGGGTGAGTGTGCGCGTTCAATCCCTCCCCTTCGACGGATCGGCAGCCCTGAAGGCTGCCAGAAAGCGAAGCATTTTGGCAGTGTGGCAGCCTGGCCATTTTTCCTTGGTTTGATGGGGTTTTCAGGCTGCCAGAAATGGATTCCATTTTTGGCAGCCTTCGCCTGGATTATGGAAGGCTGCCACACTGCCACATATGCGTGTATAGGGGGAAAGTGGCAACCTTGGGCGCGACGGCGCACACCCTTCGGGGTGCGCGTCTACGACGATCGAGGGGCGTTAGTCATCGTAGGGGTCGTACCTCCGCAGGAGTGTCAGACTGCATCGCCGCAGGCGATGATCGCCATGGCAGGAGACAGCGCTTCGCGTAGGGTTCTTCAAATCGTTCAGAATGAGGGTTGGTTTGAGGCGAATGAGGTCGGCCACCGCCCGCAGCTGCGGCCCGCAGAGGCAGGGCCGACCGTACAGAATTTCTCCGGGGCAGAATGTCAGGAGCTCGTTACCGGCTGGCAGGTGGGGCAGAAGTAGGTGCCGCGCTGGCCGACGCGGGTCTTCTCGATGGTGGTGCCGCAGCGGAAGCAGGGCTCGCCCTCGCGGCCGTGGACGGCGGGGAAATTCTCGATCGGGAAGGCGCGGGAGTGGATGATCTTCGCGCCCCCCTGCTTGAGGCCCTCCTCGAGCGCCCAGGGGATCGCGGCGAGCGTCGCCAGCCGCTCGTGCTCGTTCAGCGTCTTCGCGGGCCGGGCAGGGTGGACACGAGCGGAGTGCAGCGCCTCGTCGACGTAGATGTTGCCGAGGCCGGCGATGTAGGTCTGGTCGAGCAGCAGCGTCTTGATCGGGATGCCCCGTCGCGTCATCACGGATGACAGTGCGTCCGCGTCGAGCTGGTCGCCAAGTCCCTCGGGGCCGAACCCGAAGGCGGCGATCGCGTCCTCGACGCCGCTGGTCGGCATCAGGCGCCACCATCCGAACTGGCGGATGTCCGAGTAATAGACGATCGTGCCGTCGGTGAAGTGAATCTCGGCGTGGGTCGACTTATGCGGGTAGGTGCCGTCCGGCGCGGGCACCGGGTGGCCGGCGATGACGCGCATGCCGTCCGGCAGGACGATCGCCCATTGACCCGCAAGTTTGAAGTGCAGCAGCAGGCTGAGGTCGCTCGAGAAGTCGACAACCAGCACCTTTGCGCGGCGGCGGGCGCCGAGGACGCGCTCTCCGACGAGGATCTGGGCATCCGGCAGCGGCGAGTCGCGCAGCAGCTTGGGCAGCCGGACCTGGACCGACGCGACAGTCAGCCCCGTGAGGTGACGCTCGATGCCGCGGCGAACGGTCTCGACCTCGGGAAGCTCAGGCACGCTGCTCCCCGGCGAAGGTCTCGGTCTTGCGCATCCACTGCGCCGCCTTGAGCGCCACCTGGAGGCCCTCGTCCTCGTCGTGCGAGGCGTTGATGACCCGGGCCATCACGTCCCACGCGGCGAACTTGGCCTGGCGGTGGGACGCCTGGTAGACGCACTGCCGGGGGCCCAGCAGCCGGCCACTCGTCAGATAGCTGACCTGCCATGTCTCGCCGCTGCGGCTGACGGTGATCAGGTCGCGTCCGTGGCGCCAGATAAACTCGGCGCCATCATCGATGCGATCCAAAGCCATGTTGAGCACTCCGAGCCAGCGCACGTAAAAGCGGGGTCGTCCGCGCCATCGTTGCCCAATGATGAAATCAAACGCCACGAGACCCCACCTTCGTCAGCGCGTGGCGCAGGGGGAGTTCGTGGCGAGCGGCGCGCTCCATCCAGGGCGCCGCGAGTCTCCGCAGATTCACAGTCGTTTCCAATCCTGATGTGTGTTCACAACACCATTTCAGGCCATGGGCGACGTCGCCCGGGTGACCTGACGTGGGAAACCGGATGCCTTGACGGGGCTCGACGGACGCGAGCGCATCAGCCAATCGCGCTCGTACCGGAGCCGGAATGTGATGATGTTTGATGAAGGAGACGGCTGTCCCACCGGCGGCACGTCCCGCAAGCAGTCTACCCCATGGCCCGGTCAAGGTTCACCTTGCGCATGCCCCCTAGAGGTCCCCCACCAAGCGTCATGGGAGGGATCGGATTGCGAACGTTCGCGTGCCAAAACGGCCTAATGATGCCCTGCACCGATCGACGGAAGCACGCGATCCAGCCAGCGGGGGATCCACCAGTTGGCTGAGCCGAGCAGCTTCATCGTCGCCGGCACGAGGAGTGCCCGCACGAGCGTCGCGTCGATGGCGACGGCCAAGGCGATGCCAAGCCCCAGCGCCTTGACGATCACAACGTCGGCGGTGACGAACGAGGCGGTGACCACGACGACGATCAGGGCGGCGCTAGAGATGATGCGCCCGCTGCGCTCCAGCCCCACCGCCACGCTCTCCTCGTTGTCGTGCGTCCGGTGCCACTCCTCCTGCACGCGGCTGAGCAGGAAGACCTCGTAGTCCATGCTGAGACCGAAGAGCACGCAGAACATGATGACCGGCAGCGACGCCTCGACGAAGCCCTGCGGCGTGAAGCCGAGGATCGAGCTGAGGTGGCCCTCCTGGAAGATCCAGACCAGTGCGCCATAGGACGCGAGGATCGACATCGCGTTCATCAGGATGGCCTTGATAGGAAGGATCACGGAGCGGAAGAGCATGAGCAGGATGACGTAGGTGGTGGCGATGATCGCCAGGGCGACGAGGGGGAAGTCGTCGTAGATGACGTTCACGACGTCTACGATCTCGGCGGTGCCGCCACCGACCAGCATCTGCATGTCGCCCGCGTCGTACGCCCGGAGGTCGGCAAGGAGGTCTTTGTTGGCCGGATCGTTCGCGGGCTTCACGGGATAGGCGAGGATCATGGCGGTGTTGTCGTTGATGAACCGCTCGAGGCGCGTGTCGACGCCGAGGCGCTCGGCCTGCTCCCGCAGGCGGAGGCGCGCCCCGGGTCCGGCGCTCGCCGGCGCGCCGGGGTAGTCCACCGCGCTTTGGACATGGCTGATGCGCCCATCCGCCTGGAGGCGCACGCCGATGTCGGACACCTGCTGGAGATGACGCTCGCTCTTCATCGAGCCGTCGCCGGTCTGGAGGACGATGACGAACGGAGAAATCTCGCCGCCGGTGAACTCACGACTGAGCAGATCATATCCACGTCGCGACGGAAGGTCCCTCGGCAGGATTGTCGCGTCCGGTGAGGAGATGTTCGCCCGGCTAAAGGGAAGCCCGAGCAGCACGAGGACCGAGACCGTGGCCAGCGCCACGAGGATCGGCCGGCGTTCGACCCGGCGGGCCAGCCGGTACCAGAAGCCATGGACCTGCTCCGGCCGGGAGGCGCGACGGGCGAGCGGTCCGATGGGCCAGGCGTCGATGCGGCAGCCGACGATGGAAAGCACAGCTGGGAGCAAGGTCAGCGCGCCGATGGTCGAGATGGCGACGACGATCACGCCGGCGATGCCGACCGAGCGCAGGAACATCAGCGGGAAGAGCGACAGTCCGGCGAGCCCCACAAGGACAGTGAGCCCGGAGAAGAAGACTGCCCGCCCGGCGAACCGCAGGGAGACGACGACGGCCTCTTCGACATTGCCCGACCTCCGGGTCAATTCCTCGCGGAAGCGACTGGTGATGAAGAGGCTGTAGTCCACGGCCAGACCGAGGCCCAGCATGGTGGCGAGGTTGAGCACGAAGATGCTCATGTCCGCGACGTGGGCGACGGCGTAGAGCGCAAGCAGGATCACGCCGACGCCGGCGCTGCCGACGACGAGCGGAATCGCCGCCGCGACGACCGAGCCGAAGACAAAGAGAAGCGCCGCCAAGGCGATCGGGAAG
>DATLHE010000214.1:0-2503 GCA_035540335.1 Thermomicrobiales bacterium
ACCAGCACAACGTCGAACCGTCCGCCATCCTTCATGCCTTCTCCTCTATCGCGCACGATGGCTATCCGGGGGTGAGCGTCCGTAGTCCGCCTCGCGTCGCGGCCGACCGCTGCGCCTCACCGTCATCCCGATCGCAGTCACAGGCTCGCTCTGGTTCCCGCCTTCGGTTCGGCCGGAGAATCGTTGCTCCAGCCTTTTGCGCGTGTCGCCTAGAGCAGAAATCCCTCGACACGACTCGCCGGCTCATCGGCACGGCCGAGCCAGGAGAGCGAGAAGCGAAATGCCCACTCCGCTTCTCGCGCTGCGCGCTCGGCCGTGGCGAGCCCTTGGGATGACGGGGACCATGCGGCGCGGCACGATCCTTATCCGACGCACTCCGCGCGATCGAGGAGCACCTCCGAGGTGACATCGCCGTTCGCATTCACCGTCGTATGGAACGTGATGTGGACGATGAAGTTGTCGCCCCCACCCTGGCTGATCAGGTTGAAGGCATTGGTGAAGGTATCGGTCAACGATTCACCGGCATTCACGTTGAAGTGCTCACGTTGACCACCGACGGCCTTGTACACGGTGCCGCTCTCGCCCTCGCCGCGAACCTCGCGGGGCACCAGCGTGAAGGTGACGTGGCCGCCCCCCGCGGCATCGAACGTGGCCTTGTTGGTAATGAGCAGCTCGCCGGAGACCACGACGGTCTCACCGGTGCAGGGGTTGATGCCATCGAACTCAAAGGGCTCGACCATCCGGTCTTTGATCGTCGTCGCCTGGGCCGAGCCGGACATAGACCCGGCGAACAACGTCAGCATCGTGATCGAGGCGACAAAGAGGAAACGCATGGGGGTGCGCATGAACATGTGGGACACTCCTCGTGGGAACGCTCACGGCCGGCGAGACGCTGACCGCGTGTCTACATGCCCCATGTGTCCGGATCACCGGATCATTCTACGCCCGCCGCCACCCACGTCAACGGCACACCCGGCCACTTCGTGCCCGATTCACAATATTCCGAACCCTGCCACGCCTTCATGGCGAATGAGCAGACATCTCTCGTGTGCCCCTCTTTCGTTGGGGCGACGTTGCCTCTAGGATGAGACAGGTACGTTCCAGTTTGGACATATTCATTCCCCGGAGCGAGATTCACTCCGGGGGCGTCTCTGCCTCGTTGACGGAGGAACGCGATGAAGACACGTCGGCGCGTGATGCTCTCGGTGTTGCTCGCGCTCGAGTTGGTGCTGGTCCTCGCCGGCCCCGCGTTGGCCAAGGTCCCGACCCCGCCATCGGACGCGCCCGCCCTGCGCGCGCCGATCGGGACCTCGTTTGCCTGCGACACGCTTTGGAATGGCGGCATCCCGCGCTCCGGCACCGGGTTGACCTCCTGCCTGGAGCATGCCAACGAGCGGATCGGCGGCGCGGACTACCGCGTCATCTACCCCGCCGAGTGGGCCACCGAGGCCACGGGCGGCTGGGGCGCCGCCTTCCTCGACCCGGCCGCCCAGGCGATGCGGCGCGCCGTCGAGGTCTTCGGCGGGCTTGGCCTGATGGGTCCCGTGACCATCGTCTTCTCTCGACTGGAACGCACGCCCGGCGACGACCCGCGCGCCGACGCCGACCTCGTCGAAGCCCTGAGCGACGAACCATGCTCGGTATTCATCTACCCGGCGAGCCTCGGCGACACGACCGCAGGTTTCCAGCAGGTCATCGCCCACGAGCTGTTCCACTGCTTCCAAGCGTTCAACTTCGACGTGCGCGGTTCCTATCTCGCCCATCCGGCGAGCGCCTGGTGGGTCGAGGGCTCAGCCACCTACTTCAGCAACGTCGCCTACCCCGCGGTCAACCTCGAGTGGGAGCACACGAGCGAGTTCGACAGCACCTCGCCGACCGTCGCGCTGACGCAGATGAGCTACGAGGCATCGTTCTTCTTCCAACACCTCGGCAATACCATCGGGAACAAAGCAGCCATCGGCCTGCTCGACACACTGCCCGTGGGCGGCGACGAGGCGAGCCACCAGGCAGCGCTGCGTGCCTACCCCGGCATGGACACGCTTTTCCAGGACTTTGCTCAGCACTACCTCGACACGACGATCATGGACACCGGCGGCGCGCCGATCCCCTTCGCGCCAGACACCTCGGAGACGACCATCTTCGACCGCTCCGGCACCTTCGACTCGAAGATCCCGCCATTTGTCATCCGCCGCCGGACGGTGGTCTTCGACCCGGCGCTCACGTTCACGCTGGAGGTCGCTCCGAAGGACGGCCCCAGCCACCACGCCTTCGCCGCGAGCGCTGGCACATGGGGCGCGGCGCCTCCCACAATCGACTGCGACGACCCGCGCACGTGGACCGCGGTCTTTACCAGCGTGGGCGTGGACGGTGGGGCCTCCACGCCTGCCCTGGTCACCGCGACCGTCGGCGCGACAGAGGATGCCTGCGAGAACCCAGCGCCGGCCACCGACGCCTGCCTGCAGGGCACGTGGGCGGTCACGGACTACGAAGCCTTTCTCCGGGC
>DATLHE010000215.1:0-25398 GCA_035540335.1 Thermomicrobiales bacterium
ATGGCCACGTTGTGTGTGTTGGCAGCCTTCCATAACACCCAGATTCGCACGACCCGCTCCCAAACTGGCCCCTGAAGCGGGCTATACGAGGTCGCCAGATAACTTATAATCAGTACGTGGGATCGAATCGTTTGGCCGGACCTTACATCTCGTGCCCCAAGGCGTCATAAATGAAACAACAATGCTCCACGCGTCGCGTGCATGGGCGGTATCATTGCGGATACGCTCCCGCGACCGTCGTTCCATCGCTGAAATGAGTACCTGCATGCCAACGAAAACCTCGACCGAGAACCTTTCCGTCTGCCCGCTCTACCACAAGGCCGTCGAGCTGATCGGTCGCCGCTGGACCGGCGCGATCCTCAGCTCGCTCCTGATGGGTGCGACGCGGTTCACCGACATCATCCACGCCGTGCCAGGGCTGAGCGACCGCCTGCTCTCCGAGCGGCTCAAGGAGCTCGAGTCCGAGGGCATCGTCACCCGCGTCGTCCACCCGGAGACGCCGGTGCGGATCGAGTACCACCTGACGGAGAAGGGCCGCGACCTCCATCTCGTCACCAGCGCCCTCACCGACTGGGCCGGTCGCTGGATGGCCCCGGCCGAGGAAGCCGCCGAGCCGGAGCTGGTCGGCGCCGGCCGCTAGCTCACCTCTCGTCGTCCAGCCCGTGGATCGCGCAAGCGGCCCACGGGCGTTTGCTATCCCCTCAGGCGTCGTGCATCGCCCAGGCGTCGACCGGCCCCGCCAGCGCCCCGACTACCCGCACGCCGAGACTGTCCGGCAGCGTCGGGTAAACTCGCCCCGAGATCGCGACACGATCGTTCAGGAAGACCTCCACCACCGAACGATCGACGAAGACCCGCAGCCGTACCGCCTCGTCGGCCGCCAGCTCTGCCTGCGCGGCATACAGCCCACCGCTCACCTCCGGATCGGTGCTCGCGTGCCGCGTGTCGAGCGACAGCGTCGACCGCGTGGGGTCGTACAGAACCCTCGTCACCTCCGCCCCGTGGTTGGCGCGACGGACCTCGACGCCGACGACGTCCGTTCCCCCCGCAGCGAACGCCACCTGCAGCTCCAGCGCATCTCCCGCAATGCCGTCGAGCGGCACGTCCGCGCCAGGGGCAACGTCGCTCCCGGGAACGGAGACGCGATGCCCCCGCAGCACGGCGACCTCCGGCGCGGGCGCGAACGCGAGCGTCCCGTCCGGCCGCAGGCTGACGACGCGCGGCAGTGACATGACGCCCGACCACCCCGCCGCGATCTGGGCCGCCACCGGCCGTGCCTCCCTCAGCCAGCCGAACATCACCCGCCGCCCCTGCTCGTCCGCGAAGCTCTGCGGCGCGTAGAAGCACTCGCCGGCGTCGACGATCCCCTGATAGGCCGGCACGAACCGCTCATCGACGAGTTCCCCGGTGAGGTAGCTGACGGAGATCGGCTCGCCGTCCCAGAAGCAGGCGACGAGTGCCCACCGGTCGCCGAGCCGGAAGACGTCGGGGCATTCCCAGCCAACCGTCGGACGGTCGGCGTTCGACATTGCCTCAGTCTCGACGACGAGCGGGTGGAGGTACTCCCACGTCCGGAGATCGTCCGACCGGTAGAGCAGCGCGGCCCCGCCCACGCCCGCGATGCCCGCGCCGACGATCTGGCGCCATTCGCCACCCTCGCGCCAGGCGGAGTGGTCGCGATACATCGTCGTCGCCAGCTCCGCGGGCGGCGCGGCGATCACCGGGTTGCCCGGGTGCTTCGTCCATGTGAGCAAATCATCGTCCGCGCTGGTGGCGAGGCATGGCAACTGGTGGTCGCCGCGGACGCCCGTGTAGAGCAGCGTCGGCACGCCGTTGTGATCGATCGCGCACCCCGAGAAGCAGCCGTCCGCGTCCGGGCCGTCCGGATCGGGCGCCAGCGCGATCGGCAGGTGCGCCCAGTGCACGAGGTCGGCGCTGACGGCGTGCCCCCAGTGCATCGTGCCCCAGAAGGCGCCGAACGGGTTGTGCTGGTAGAAGAGGTGGTATCGGCCGCGCCAGTGGATGAGCCCGTTCGGGTCGTTCATCCAGTTCCGCGGCGGCAGGAAGTGGTAGCGCGGCCGGTGCCGATCGTTCGGGAATGCGTCTGCTGACATCGTGACTCCCGGTTTGTCCTCGCAAACGAAGAAGCGGTGCCATGCAACATGGCACCGCTTCCACATTCTCCCTGATGCGAACGATCCGGGGCTAGAGCTCGGTCACGACCGGCAGGATCAGCGGCCGCGTGCGAGAGCGCCGGTAGAGCGCCTTGCCGACTGTCTCCTTCGCGCGCTGGACGACGTAGCCGTACTGCGGCGCGCCTTCCTTACGGCGCTCGAGCATCCGCCGCAGCTCGCGCTCGGCCTCCCTGAGCGCGCCATTGTGAAGCTCTTTCGGGAGCCCCTTGCCGACCAGCTCCGGTCCGGCAATGAGATCGCCCGACTGCCGGTCGAGAACCATCGTCACGATCACGAGGCCATCGTCCGTCAGGTTCTCGCGCGTCCGAAGGACGGTCTGGCCGTCGCCGCGATCGCCCAGGCGATCGACGAGCACGTTGCCCGCCTTCACCCGCGCGCGCTGATTGGCACCCTTGGCGGTGAATTCGAGGACGCCGCCGATCTCCGGCAGGAACACGTGATCGCGCGGGATGCCGGTCTCGATGCAGAGGTCGCGGTACAGCGCCATGTGCCGATACTCGCCGTGGATGGGCACCGCATACTTCGGCTTCAGCAGCTTGATCATCCGCTCCAGCTCTTCGCGGGCGGCGTGCCCGGAGACATGCACCTTGCGGTTGAGCGCGCTGTAGATGACGTCCGCCCCAAGCCGGAAGAGGTTGTTGATCGTGTGCGAGACCGTGTCCTCGTTGCCGGGGATCGGCGTCGCCGAAACGACGATGGTGTCACCCCGCCCGACGCGGATCTTCGGGTGCTCGCCGGCAGCGATCCGGGCAAGCGCCGCCGAGACCTCGCCCTGGCTGCCGGTGCAGACGATGACCCGCTTCTCCTTCGGCATCCGGAGCACTTCCTCGAGCGAGACGAAGAGGCCCTCCGGCGGGTCGAGGTAGCCGAGTTCGAGCGCGACGCGGGCGTTCTGCTCCATGCTTCGCCCGGCGGCGGCCACCTTTCGCCCATGCTTCGCCGCGGCGTGCAGCGCCATGTGCAGGCGGCTGACGTTCGACGCGAAGGTGGCGATGATCACCTGCCCCTTCGCCTTGCCGATCACCTCGTCGATCGTCTCCTGCACCACCTTCTCGGACGGCGTGGTGCCCTCGACCTCGACGCGCGTCGTGTCGGAGAAGAGCGCGAGCACCCCATTCTCGCCGATCCGGCGCAGGCGCCGCTCGTCGGTCGGGCCGCCCATCACCGGTGTCGGGTCGAACTTGAAGTCTCCCGTGTCCACGACCGTCCCGACCGGGGTGTGCAGCGCGATCGCGCAGGCGTCCGGGATCGAGTGGGTGACGTGGACGAACTCAGCGGTGAAGTTGCTGCCGAGCTGCACCCTGTCGCCGCTCTCGACGGTGTGGAACTCCACGAACTTCTCGAGCCGCGCCTCGATGAGCTTGCGCTCGGCGAAGCCCAGCGCGAGCGGCGTCCCGTAGATCGGGATCGGCGCCTTCGACTTGATCTGCGGGATGATGTGCGGCAGGCCGCCGATGTGATCCTCATGCCCGTGGGTGAGGAGGATGCCGCGGAAGTTCTTGAGCCGCTCCGTGATGAAGCTGATGTCCGGCACGATGAGGTCGATGCCGCGCTGCTCCTCCTCCGGGAACTTGCCGCCGCAGTCGAGCAGAACGATGTCGCGGCCGCATTCGACCGCCGTCATGTTCTTGCCGATCTCGCCGACGCCACCGAGCGGGATGACCCGCAGCGTGTCGGTGCCGATCGGGCCGATGACGGAGTGCCCGGCCTGCGCGGCGGCGCCCTTGCCACGCCCCTGTCCGCGCGAGCGGGGCTGATTCAGCCGCGGCTCGACGCGATCGGGCGCCTCGTCGTCGCGGCGCGGACGGCGCACCGGACGCCGAGGGCTCTCCAGCGACCGCCGGTGGGAGCCCGGCTCGGTCGCCGCATGCTCGCCACGACGGCGCTCGCCGCCACCCTGGCCCTGCTGCCTTGTCTCTTGATCGGTGCTCTTCTGCGATTGCTGGCGACGGCCGCGGTCGCCCTGCTGGCCGCCCTGTCGCTGGCCTTGCTTCTGGCCCTGCTCCTGACCCCTGCCCTGCGCCCGAGGTTGCGGGCGGTCCTGCTGCGCGCCGGCCTCGCCCTGCGGGCGCTGCCGGTCGCCACGCTGACCCTGCGGGCGACCCTGCTGGTGGGACGACTGCTGCCGTGATCGCTGCTCACGTTGCTGCGGTTGCTGCTGGCCCTGCTGGGTTTGCTGCTCGCCTTGTTGCGTTTGTTGCGTCTCGGGGGTGGTCTGCGGATTCGGGCGGCGACGGCGTCGCCGGCGTCCGGAGCGTTGCGAGCCGGGCTCGCCCGGCGCCGATTGATTCCTGTTGTTGTCCTGATTGTCCAAAGTGTGTTCACTCCCGTCACGGCGGCGGGAATCATGGGATCCCAAACGATGGCCGCATGCGTGATGCGTCAGCGTTTCACTTCGCCGTGAGTCTGTATTGCACGATCGACGCCCCGGGGTAGCTGTGAGGGGGCTCGATACTGATGTTTCCAAAGGTACGGAACGCGTGAGGCGCGTCCTCCCGCGCGGGCACGTGCCCGCGTAGTGTGCACATTGCCCGCCAGCCAACCCGGGCGTGTGCTTCGCCACATCGACGTGTCCCCCGACACGGCGGGCGACAATGGAGCGCGATTCGCGCAGCGACCAATACCGTGTCGGAAAGCATCAGGGCCGAAGAAACGGCGTGCCCGACTCGGTCGTTCGCTGCCTGTTGGGTGACCGTCCGCGGAACTTCGCCGTGGCGCACGGTCGCGAGAAGGCCGGCATCGATCCGATGCCACCTCATCGCCAGGTCCGTTGTCCTCCGCATCGCGCGGATCGCGCTCCCGGTGAGATCGGGACAGCGGGGACAACGCTCACTCGCGTGCCAGTGTAGCAGGTCCGGGCCGCTCGGCCCGTGCACGCCTCACCCGTTCATAGTTATGTCAATTGTACACGATATCGAGGAATCCTGTCGCCCGCTCAACGGCGCTAGAAGAGCGCGGTGAGGGCGATGTACAGCAGCCCGAAGAGGATGAGCACAAGGGTGCCGGCGATACAGCCGAGCGCGATCACGCTGCCGGTGCCGACGGTCGGATCGGCGGCACCGTCGGTCGCCACCGGCCCGGATTCCGCCGGAGCGTCGATGTCCGGCGCGGAAGTGTCGTTCTTCACCCAGGGTGGGGTCTTTCGTACGTCCTGACTCACACAACGGCCCTTGTCGTCCAAACCCGGGGGCACGACGAGGCCTTCCGGATCTCCACACGTTCGCTGTGGCAAGCATACGCGGGAATGTGCGTGGGGTCACATGCGCGGCGGGGGGCCCACTCACCGCCCGCCGCGGACGTTCAGCGGGTCTCGACGCACATCCCGTCGTACGCCGGTTCGTAGCCGGCCGCGGCGGCGCGGGCGATGAACTCCTCGTGGGGCGGATGACTGTGATGCGCGAAGTGGTTGGCGATGACACGGGTGTCGTCGCCGATCAGCCCGCACGCACGCGCGGCCGCGACCTCCTCCCGGAACTGCTCCTGATTGAGGTGCCCACCGCCGCGCGGTCCCCAGCCGATCGTGTGATCGAGCATGAAGACGTCGAAGGTCCAGCCGTGGTCGGCGAGCCTTTGCCAGGTCCCCTCCGGCACCGGACCGGTGTCGGTGCCGTAGAAGAATCGGGCGCCGGTGCTGATCTCCTCGATTGCGAAGAGCATGGGAAGCACCCGCCCGTCGTGATTCGCGGCGACCGTCTGCACCCGGTAGTCGCCGAAGCGGTGCTCCTGCCACGGCGCGATCTCGACGAGGTCCAGATGGTGGTCCTTCTGCTCCTCGGGCAGGCGAAATCGCGACTCCCCGTGGTAGGTCAGCTGGTTGATCCGCTCGATCGCGGGCGCCGAGAGGTACCACGTCATGGGCTGGACGCCCCGCACCATCGTGCCGTCGCTGCGCGAGAAGAGCGCCAGCGGGTCGAGATGGTCCTCGTGCGGGTGGGTCTGCAGGGTGTAGCGAATGTTCCCGAGAAACATGCCGTTCTCGGCGGCGACGTTGAACAGGTCGGGACCGAGGTCGATCAGCAGGTCGTCGTTGATCAGCGTCGACGCGCGCCGCCGGATGTCCTTGCCCTTGTGGGTCCGCGCGTACTCGCACAGCTCACACGCGCAGAAGATGCTCGGCACTCCCTCCGCCGCCGCGGTTCCCATGAACAGAATGCGCACCGTGTTGCCTCCGGGTGATGGTCGAACAACCTGGCGGCATCATCGCCGCTGTTGCCGGGGATCGCCAGTGCGAGTGTGCGGCCGCGAATCCGTCGCGCTTCCGCCCTATGTCGTCGTAGCGGCGCACCTCGAAGAGTGCGCGCGCCGACACTCTCAGGGCGTGGTCGTGCCGAGGGCGGACATGGAGTCCGCCCGTACGACAATGTTCCATTGCCCATAGGTCTGGCTCACTGCGCGGCGACGCCGGCCTGCCGCTCCAGGGTCCCGAGCTCGCCCGCGCCGATCTCCCACCGGTCGTCGGGGTCCGGCGACGGGATCGACTCCAGGAGAAGCTGGGTGTACGGGTGCGACGGCGCCTTCAGGACGGTGTCGACGTCGCCGGTCTCGACGACCTGCCCCCGCCGCATCACCATGATGTCGCCGCCGAGGTAGTACGCGGCCGAGAGATCGTGCGTGATGAACACGGTTGAGATGCCGAGCTCATCCTTGAAGTCGATCAGGATGTTCATGATCACCGCCCGGACGGCGACGTCGAGCATCGAGATCGCCTCGTCGGCCACGATCACCTTCGGTTTCAGCAGGTAGGCCCGCGCCAGCATCACCCGCTGGCGCTCGCCGCCACTGAGCTGGTGCGGGTAGCGCCCGAGGACGTCGTGCGGCCGCAGGCTGACGACCTCCAGCGCCTCCCGGATCCGTTCCTCGCGCTCCTTGCGCGACGCCGCCAGGCCGAACTTGCGGATCGTCATGTCGAAGACCCGGTTGATCTTGTAGAACGGGTTATAGATGCCGTAGGGGTCCTGGAAGACCGCCTGCACCTCGTGGCGGAACTGAACCATCTCGCGGCGCGAGAGACGATAGATGTCCTTCCCGCGCCAGAGGGCCCGCCCGGAGGTCGGCGGCTGCAGGCCCAGCAGCGTGCGGGCGGCGGTCGTCTTGCCGGAGCCGCTCTCCCCGACGATGCTCAGCAGCCGCGGCGGCGACTCCGCGATCTCAAGCGACACACGGTCGTTGGCGACGGTCGCGCCGGAGCCGGCGCCGAAGATGGTCGTCACGTTGTCGAGTTGCATGATCGAGCCGCTCACGACGTCGCCTCCGCGTCCGGTGTCGACTCCGGGTAGAGGTGGCAGGCCACCTCGCGGCCAGGCTGGACATCCATCACGCCATCCACCGTCTCGCGCTGGCCAGCCCGGACGCCGGCGATGAACGGCGGGACGTTGGCGCAGACCTCCATCGCGTAGGGGCAGCGATTGTGGAAGCGGCAGCCGTCCGGCCAGGCGAACGGGCTCGGGGTCGTACCCCGGATGCCCTCCAGCCGCTCTCTCGGCTTCGTGATCGAGGGGATGGCCTGCATCAGCCCCTTTGCGTAAGGGTGCAAGGGGGTCTTGACGACCGACCGCACGTCGCCGGTCTCGACGATCTGCCCGGCGTACATGACCGCGACCCGGTCGACGAGCTGCGCGTGGACGGGCAGATCGTGGCTGACCATGAGGATCGCAACGCCGAGCTCGTCGCGCAGGCGAGACAGCGTCTCCAGGATGCGGCGCTGGACGTTGACGTCGAGCGCGGTCGTCGGCTCGTCCGCGATGATCAGCGCCGGGTTCATGGAGATCGCGATCGCGATGATTACCCGCTGCTTCATGCCGCCGCTCAGCTCGTGCGGATAGAGCTTCGCCACGCGCGGCTCGAGGCCGACCCGCTCGAGGATTCCGGGCACGCGCCGCCGCGCCTCGCGCTCACCGACGCCGTGGTCGACCATGCCGTCGACGATCTGGGTGCCGACGCGGACGACCGGGTTGAGCGAGTTCATCGATCCCTGCGGTACGTAGGCGATCTCGTCAAGCCGCAGGCGGCGCATCTGGCGCGGACCGAGCTGCATCAGGTCGACCTTCTGCCCGGCGCGCGTGGTGAACATCACCCGGCCGCGCGTCTCCCGGTTCGGGAAGCGAACGATCTGCAGCAACGCTTCGACCAGCGTCGTCTTGCCGGAGCCGGACTCGCCGGCAACACCGACGATCTCGTTGCGGTGGATCGTGAGGGTGGTGCCATCGACCACCCGTGCCACGCCCTTGGGCGAGCGGAAATGGATGGCGAGGTTCTCGATCTCGAGCAGCGGCGCGTCCCCTTGCCGGTGGGCCCGCTGCGTCTCCGCTGTGGTTGCTGGCATCATGGCTACACCTGCCCTCGCAGACGAGGATTGAAGAACTCCTCCATGCCCTGGCTGACGAGCGCGAGGCCGAGGAAGAGCAGGATGAGCAGCACGACCGGCGCGACGAAGATCAGCTCCTTGCCGAGGCTGATGACGCCATAGCCGAGCGCCTCGCTGATGATCCTGCCCAGGTCCATCTGGCTCGACGGGCCCAGCCCAAGCACCGTCAGGCCGACAAGCGCGAACGCGGAGCCGACCGACGCCTGCGCGAAGCCGATCGCGACATATGGGGCCATGTTCGGCAGGATGTCGCCGAAGATGATCTCCCGGTCGGAGAGGTTCGTCATCTTGGAGAGCTCGATGTAGGGGCGCTCGCGCAGCGACATGACCTGCGAGCGAATGACCCGCGCGGCGACGGGCCACGAGAAGAACGCGAGCACCAGCGCCAGCTTTACCGAGCCGAGATTACGCGTGTTCGCCGCGAGGATGATGATCAGCGGCAGGGTCGGGATCACGATGAACATGTCCGTGATCGTGCGCAGCACGGCGTCGATGCGCCCGCCCTTGTAGCCGGAGACGAAGCCGATGACCACGCCGAGCGTGGTCGAGATCGCCCCGGCGAGGAAGGCGACGGTGAGTGAGATCGGCAGCGCGATCAGCACCAGCGAGACGACGTCCCGCCCGAAGCGGTCGGTGCCGAGCCAGTGCTCGCCGCTGGGGTCGAGGAAGATCGGGAACGAGCCGACCTTCATCGGATCGGCGTTACCGATCCGCCACTCCACCAGCGGCTGATGGAGCAGCGCGAGCACGATGAGGAGCAGCGTGATGATGCTCCCCAACCGGAATTTGCCGCTCTCGCGGAAGAGATTGACGAAAACCATGGTCGATACCCGTTCCTAGCTCGTGAACTTCACGCGTGGGTCGATCAGCGGCAGGCACAGGTCGATGATGAGGTTGATCGTCAGGACCATGAAGATGAGCAACGTGACGACCGCCATCGCCGTGTTGACGTCCTTGATCACGACCGAGTCGACGAGCAGGTTGCCGACGCCCGGGTAGCGGAAGAGCCGCTCGATGAGCACGTTGCCGCTGACCACGCTGCCGAGCGCCATGCCGAGCGCCGCGATCTGCGGCAGCCAGGCGTTGCGCATGACATAGGAGGTCAGGATCCGCCGGGGCGTCAGCCCCTTGGCGTTGGCGAAGGTCAGGAAATCCTCGCCGAGGATGCTGACCACCAGCGCCCGCGTGCTGAGCATCCACCCCGACAGGGACACGAGCACGGTGGCCAGCACCGGCAACGTCGCGTACTTGATCACGCTCAGGAAAAACTCGAGCGACCACTCCGGTTGGAGACTGGCATCGTAGGCGCCGTTGGCCGGAAGCAGGCTGAACCGGTAGGCGAGGAAGATGATCAGCACCAGCGCCACGAAGTAGGACGGCACATGGGAGAACACCAGCGCGGTGTTCGTCACCCACTCCGCCCACCGCGAGCGCCGTCGCCATCCTGTGAGCGTCCCGAGCAGGATGCCGAGCAGCCAGCCAAGCAACGTCGAGACGCCGATGAGGACCAGCGTCCAGGGCAGGGCTCGCAGGATCAGATCGGTCGACGCCGTCGGGTAGCTGAGGACGGACGGTCCGAAGTCGAACCGGGTGAAGACGTTCTGGAAGTACCGGACGTACTGCTCCCCCAGCGACCCATCGAGCCCAAATTCTCTCCGGTAGTGCTCCACCATGTCCTGCGAGCCTTCGATGGCGGAGTACTGCCCGCGCGTCTGCAGCTGCGCGATGATGCCCGAGATCGGGTCGCCCGGCAGCATGCGAAAGAAGAAGAACGACGCGGAGAGAGAGCCCCACAGGGTGATGAGATAGAGCCCCAACCGCCGCAGGATGTAGCGCGCGGTCGGGTTGAGCGCCCCCTTGCGAGGCACGGCGGAAAGCTGTGGTCCGGCCGGCTCATCGTCGAGCACGGTGGCGGGGGGATTGCCGGCAACCATACGCATCTCCTCAATGACCCGCCGGTGGAGGGGACATGCATCCCCTCCGCCGGCACAAACACCTACTCCCCGGCCGGTTGCAGCAGACCGAGCACCGGCAGGAACGTCGACAGCCAGTCGGCGGGCATCTCCGCCGGATTCTCCGGCGTCGGCCAGCCCGTCCAGTAGGCCGTGTTGAAGAGCAACGGGTAGGGCGTCTGGATGATCGGTGCCGAGGGCAGCTCGCGCATGAACACCTCGAGCGCCTGGTCGAACACCGGCCGCGACGCCTCGGCGGTGGGGTCCACGTCGGCCAGCTGGTCGATCAGGTCGTCCAGCTCAGCGCTCTGGAGCCGAACCACGTTCCCGGCGTTGGCCGCCTCGCCCACGGGCACGTAGTTGCGTGAGTGATAGCCGAGGTAGAGCTGATACGGGTCGAACTGCATGCCGCAGATCCAGGCGCAGGCGATGTCGTACTGCCCCGAGTTGAAGGCATCGCCGTAGGCGGAGCCGGGCAGGCTCTTCACCTCGACATCGATACCCGCTTCCTTGGCCGTGGTCGCGAAAGCGACGGCGATCTGGAACTCGGGATCGGTGGTGACGCGGGGCGAGATGATCGTCAGCCGCAGCGGCTTGCCGTCCAGCACCCGGGTGTCGCCGTCGCGCTCGGTGGCGCCGAGCTGGTCGAGCAGCTCGTTCGCCTTGTCGACGTTCAGGGTGAGGTCGAATTGACTCATCACCTCGTCCGGCGCCCATGCCTTCCAGGATTCGTAGTCGGCCCACGGGTAGGTCGCTGTGCGTGTGGCGGGCTGCCAGATCGTGCTCGCCGCCGTCTCCCGGTCGATCAGGTGCGAGACCGCCCAGCGCCCCTCGGGCGTCTTGAACAGGCCGGAGGGCGAGTCGACGTTGAAATGAAAGCCGCGCGGGCACGGGTCCGGGAAATCAAAGCGCGACGTCTTGTCGTACTGCGCCTCGATCATCTGCTGGTTGAGGTAGTCCGCGCGCAGGCGGGCTGAGTGATCGACGTTCCCGGCCAGGAACTCCTGCACGGAGGCGTCGACCTCGCCCATCTGGCGAAAGAGGACGTACTCCGGCGCCGGATTGAACTCGGCGATGTTCCAGTAGTCCGGGTTCTTCTGCCAGAGATAGTGCAGCTTCGACGATGAGGCCTCGACGAGCGTGTACGGCCCGGTCGTGACCGGGGGGTTGAACGTGAAGGTGCCGGCGTCCTGCCCCTCCCAGAGGTGCTTGGGGACGATCTTGATCTGGTCCCCGAAGAACGACTGGAACCGATAGTGGAATCGCGCGTTCGGCGCCGTCAGCTCCCAGACGACCGTGTGGGCGTCGGAGGCGGAAACCGCCTTGATGTCGCGAATGGCCGCCGCCGCGCCGTTTAGCGCCGGGTTCTCCAGCAGCAGCGTCTGCGAGAAGACGACGTCGTCCGCGGTGAACGGCTCGCCGTCGCTCCATTTGGCGTCCGGATGCAGCGTCAGCGTGCACTGGGTGAAGTCGTCGTTGTAGGCATATTCTCGCCCCAGCCACGGCTTGATGTCCCCGGTCAGGGCGTTCGTGTAGAAGAGCAGCTCCCGCGAGATGGTCGCGATGCCGAACCCGCCCGCCTCCCCGTTCGGGATGAAGGGGTTGAAGCTGTCCCAAATGTTCGTCGGGTCGGATTCGATGACCAGCGTCTGCTCGCGCGGCGTCGGCAGGTTGGCTGCCTGCGCCACCGCGGCCGCCGCAGGTGCGACCTCGTCCGGTGCCGCGCCGGCGCCCTGGATGCCCGCCAGGGCGAGCGCGGACGCGCCGCCGGTTGCGGCGATGAGCGAGCGACGATTGATGCGATGATTGCGTGACTCCGTCATGGACACATGTCTCCATCCAGCTATGACAAAGAGGGGTCGGCGCTCGCCGCTCCCTCGCTTCGCTACTGCCCGCCGGCGGGCTGCAGATTGCCGATCACGAAAAGGAATTGGCCCCACCAGTTGGCCGGGATGGTGTAGGGATCCTCGGCGGAGGGCCAGCCGGTCCAGGTCGACGTGTTGAAGAACGTCGGGTAGATCGTCTGGATGCTGGCGACCGCCGGCAGCTCGGTCATGAAGACATCGAGCGCCTCATCGAACGTCGGCTTGTTCGCCTCGTCCTCCGGATCGATGATGTCGAGCTTCTCGATCAATGCATCGAGCTCGGGGCTCTGGAGGCGCGCGGCCGAGGGATCGCCCTGGTTCGAGCGCTCCCCGATCGGCACATGCGTCCGGGAGTGGAAACCGGCAAAGAGCTGGTTGGGGTCGAACTGCATGCCACAGACCCAATGGCAGCTGAGGTCGTACTGGCCGGTGTTGAACGCGTCGCCAAACGCGGAGCCGGGGAGGCTCTTGAGCTCGATATCCAGCCCCGCCTCCTTCGCCGTGTTCGCGAACGACGCCCCGATCTGGTACTCCAGCCCGGTGGTCTGCGACGGCGTGATCATCGTGAGGCGCAACGGCTTGCCGTCCAGGATCCGCGTATCGCCGTCGCGCTCGGTCGCGCCGAGCTGGTCGAGCAGCTGGTTGGCCCTGTCGACGTTGAAGGTCATGTCGTACGTGCTCATGACCTCATCCGGCGCCCACGGCTTCCAGCCGTCGTAGTCCGCCCATGGGAACGTCGCCGCCCGGGACGATGGCTGCCAGATCGTCGACGCGATGGTCTCGCGGTCGATCAGGTGCGAGACCGCCCAGCGTCCCTCCGGGGTCGAGAAGAGACCGGATGGCGAATCGATGTTGAAGTAGAACCCGCGCGGGCAGGGATCCGGGAAGTCGAACCGCGCCGTCTGGTCGTAGGACGCCTCGATCACCTGCTGGTTGAGGAAGTCGATATCGCCGGCGGTATCGAGGTTGCCGGCCAGGAACTCCTGGACGGCGGTATCGACGCCGCTGGACTGCCGATACAGCACGTACTGCGGGGCAGGGTCCAGCTGCTCCTTGTTCCAGTAGTCTGGGTTCTTCTCCCAGAGATAGTGGAGCTTGGTGGACGATGCTTCCTTTAGGGTGTAGGCGCCGGTCTGGATGGGCGGGTTGAACGCGAAGGTTCCCGGATCCTCGCCCTCCCAGATGTGCTTCGGCACCACGCGCACGCCGTCGGAGATGATGCCCGCCAGGAAGCGGTAGTGGAACCGCGGGTTGGCCTCGGTCAACTCCCAGACAACCGTCTGCGAATCCTTGGCGGCGACGGACGTGACGTCGCGAATGACGCCGGCGGCGCCGTTGAGCGCGGGGTTGTCAAGCAGCAGTTGCTGCGTGAAGGCGACGTCCTCGGCCGTGAAGGGCTCGCCGTCGCTCCATGTGGCCTTGGGGTTGAGCGAGAGGGTGCACTGCGTGAAGTCGTCGTTATAGCTGTACTCGGTCGCCAGCCAGGGCGTCACCTCGCCCGTGAGGAAGTTGGAGTAGAAGAGGTATTCGCGGCAGACGATGGCCAGCCCGTAGTTGTACGCCTCGCCGTTCGGGATGAAGGGGTTGAAGCTGTCCCAGACGTTGTTCGGCGACTGCTCGATGACGACCGTCTGCTCGCGCGGCGTCGGCAGGTTGGCCTGCTGCGCCCGCCCGCGGGCGCTCCCGGACGGCGCCGGGCCGGCGGATGCCGATCCCGACACGCCACCCACGGCCAGCGCGGCGCTCGCGCCGGTGGCGGCAACCAGGGTCCGTCGAGAAAATCGCGTCTCGGGGCTCTTGACCATGTATCACTCCTTGATTCACGCGTTCGATGGCCGGGCAGGAACCTGCCGGACCGTTCAATTGCCATGCATCTCAAGGTGCGTATGCCTCGTCGCGGCCCGGCATACGGCCAACTCCGCGCAAACCGCCCTCCCTTCCTGCGAATGCGCAAGGCGACTCCATATACGATTGCTTTGTGCGACGGATCGAGTATCCGCATATCAATGAATTGTTGTCTATGGTTTCTGCGCGCTCTGGACCACATGTACCAAGTAAACGCAACAACGTCGTCCGCCCGGCCTATGCCGAACGGACGACGTTGTCTGCATTGTCTTGTTCCGGAAAGGGTCTAGGGCGCCTCGCTGGTCTGCACGATCAGCTCGTCGCCGGTGAGCTGGATGTCATCGATCCGCACGTTCTGGGTGGCGAAGTAGTCGTTGACGCCACGCTCGATCGCGTCACCGAGCTTGTCCGGTGGGAGGACGAAGTTGGCGATGTCGCTGTCGCCGTGCATATCCGTCATCACCAGCCGGCCGTCCTGGGCGATCGGCACCCCGCGATACTGGACCGTCTGATTGCCGGAGTCGACGTCCAGCACGATCTCGCCGTTCGCCGTCGAGATCGCCACCGCGTCGATCGAGGCCTGGTCGAAGTTGCGCCGGATCTGGTTCTCGACATCCGCGATCGAGATCGTGAACTGCCCGGTCGGGATCTGCTGTCCCGCCGGGATCTGCGCGGCGATCTGCGTCGCGACGTTCGTCGACAGCTGGTCGGCCAGCTCGTTGCGGATGTTGTTGCGCACATTCGGGATCGCGACGAACCAGCCCAGCGCGCAGCAGAGCAACAGCAACCCCAGGGCGCCCCCAACGATCCACAAACATCCTCGTCGCATCATGAGTTGACCATGGTCCTTCCCGTTCACGGCGCCTGAGCGCCTGGCTCGTCCGCCCGTCATGCTGCCGCCAAGGATAGCGGACGTCCGTACACCCTTGCGTCCGCTGCATTCGGGTGTGCAGGCATGTTTCTCAGGAAACGTTCAGCATCGCGGGTCATCGCCGATGGCACAAAGCGTGTGTAATAGAGGGAGACGTGAGGAGGAGTGGCGCGCGCCGATGGGCACCAACATGTCGTTCGCGAACAAGCGCATCCTGGTTGTCGATGACGAGGAGGCGATCACCGAGCTGGTCAGCACCGCGGCACGATTCGCCGGGTTCGACGTGCTGACGGCGGCGTCCGGGCTCGAGGCGCTCGAGCTCTGCCGCTCGTTCCTGCCCCACCTCGTGGTGCTCGACATCATGATGCCCGGCACCGATGGCTTCGAGGTGCTGCGGGCGCTGCGCGGGCGCGGCGACCTGGTGCCGATCATCTTCCTCACGGCGCGCGACGAGCACACCGCCAAGCTCAAGGGGCTCTCCTCCGGCGCCGACGATTATGTCACCAAGCCGTTCAGCCTGGAGGAGCTGATGGCCCGCATCCGCGCCGTGTTGCGCCGCTCGGTGAGCCTGGATGGCAACGCCACCGGCCGCTACCAGGTCGCCGACCTCACGCTCGACGAGAACGCCTACGAAGTGCACCGGGGCGGCCGGCTGATCACCCTCTCGCCGACCGAGTTTCGCCTGCTGCGCTTCCTGATGATGAACGCGGGGCGGGCGCTCTCCCGCGACCAGATCCTCGACCATGTCTGGCACAGCGACTATTTCGGACAGGGGAGCATCGTCGAGACGTACATCAGCTACCTGCGCAAGAAGATCGACGAGGACGCCGAGCCGTTGATCCAGACCGTGCGCGGGTACGGGTACACCATCCGGCCGGCGTCAGGATAGACGGCGATGTCGATCAAGACGCGCATCCTGCTCGCGCTCGTGGCGATCTTCACCGTGGCCCTCGCCGCCATCGGCTTCGCGACGGTGACGCTGACGCGCGACCAGATGATCGACCGCGTCGACCGCGAGCTGGTGCAGTCATCGAACAGCGTCGACGCGTCCACGTTTGATCGCCAGGACCCAACCTCCCCCGATTACTGGAATCGCTCGGTGGCGATCCTCCTCTTCGACGACAACGGCACGCTCGTCGCCTGGTCGCCGTCCGGCTTCATCGGGAGCCCGGATCCCCTGCCGGAGCTCCACGAGAGCGACATCGTCGGCCAAAACGGCCAGTTCATGACCGTCGAATCGGTCGATTCCAGCGACAGCCCCTACCGGGTGCTCGTCCGCAAGGTGAACCCGAGCGGCTACATCGCCGCGGCCGCGCCGCTCGATTTCGTGGGCGCCACATTGCGCTCGCTGATCACCGTCATCGCGCTGACGAGCGTGGCGGTGCTCTTCGCCGTGGTCGTGTTTGCCTGGGCGGCGATCCAGCGCGGCCTGCAGCCCATCGACGACATGGTCCACACGGCCGAGGCCATCGCCGCCGGCGACCTGACCCAACGCGTCGTGGTCGACGACCCGGACACGGAGGTCGGCAAGCTCGGCGAGTCGCTCAACGAGATGCTCGGCCAGATCGAGGCCTCGTTCCACGCCCGCGAACGCTCGGAACGGCGGCTGCGCCAGTTCGTGGCGGACGCCTCCCACGAGCTACGGACGCCGCTGACGTCGATCCGGGGCTACGCCGAGCTCTTCCGGACCGGCGCGGCCTCCTCCCCGGAGACGCTGACCCGCATCATGCACCGCATCGAGTCGGAGGGGCGGCGGATGTCGAACCTGGTGAACGACATGCTCCAGCTGGCGCGGCTGGACCAGCCGCAGGCGCTCCGCACGGCGCCGGTCGACCTCGCGCCGATCATCGAGAACGCCGTGATGGACGCCAAGGCGGTTGTGCCGGAGGCCGTGATCGAGATCGAGCAGCCGCCGAGCACGATCGTGCTCGGGGACGCCGACGAGCTGAAGCGTGTGTTCGACAACCTGCTCGCTAACGTGCGGATCCACGCGGGCCCGGGGACCACGACGACGATCACGGTCCACCATGCGCCGGCCGAGACGACCATCGAGGTGCGGGACGACGGAGCCGGCATGACCGAGGAGCAGGCGGCGCACGCGTTCGATCGCTTCTACCGCGCCGACCCGTCGCGCTCCAAGGCGAGCGGCGGCGCTGGGCTGGGCCTTTCGATCGTGCAATCGATCATCGAGGCCGCCGGCGGCCGCATCTCGCTCTCCTCCGAGCCCGGCAAGGGCACGCACGTCCAGGTCGTGCTCCGCACCGTGCCGGTCTCGCCGGAGGGGTAGCCCGCACCCTCAGTCCCGCTTGTCGAACACCAGTAGGTCCAGACGGCGCGGGTCGACGCCGACGATCCGATCTGGGGCGGCGACGCCCTCCGGACCGTAGATCATCACCCAGCCGTTGGTGGTGGTCCCGAATGGGCGCCACAGCGACGTCAGCACGTAGCGTTGCGGGTCGGTCCCGAGTGTCAGGGTGCCGTGGATGCCGAGCGCCTCGGCCTCGGCGAGCACTTCCGCGGACGCCTGCTCTCCCTCACCTTCCCGGACATACTCGCCGATCGCCTGCTGGTCGACGGCGTACCCGAGCACGCGGTCCGGCTGTTGCTGCTCGGCATCGGCGACGAAGAGGACGAGCGTCACGCTGGAGTAGGTCGACCGCGCCCACGGGTCGGCGGCAGCATAGGTCACGTCGGGTTGGTCGCCGGTGCCCTGCAGCAGGATCAGGCGCGGATCGGAGGTCACCTCGAACTCGACGCGGAATGATGAGGTCGCCTCGTAGCGGTAGAGCGTATCCGGCGCGGATTGCAGACCGAGGTAGAGGCGTCCGGGCTCGTCGCTCGTGTAGAGGTCGAAGGCGCCCACACAGCCGACCTGCGTCAGCGTCCCGGCGTCGGAGGCGGGAACGCTCGCGACGAAGCGGTACCCGGTGCCGCCGTACTGGAGGCTGGCAGGCAGGCGGCTCGGCAGCCCGTTGGCGTCCGGCGCGCCGGGGCTGCCGGCGCAGCGGATGGTCTCCACCGTCGCGGCGGCGGGCGGAGGGGCGCTTGGCGGCAGTGTCGGCACGACGGCCGGCGGTTGCAGCTGCGCCGGAGTCGGCGTCGGCCGGGAGACCGCGGTCGGCGCCGCGGGCACGGTGGGCGTCGGAGCCGGCGCCGCGGTCGATGCCGCCGTGGCCGTAGGCGAGGGTGCCGGCGGGACCGTGGGCGTGGGAGTCGTCGTCGCCGTGGGCGGCTCCGTGGGGGGGACGGCCGTCGGAGGGGTCGTCGCCGTGGGCGCGGTCGTCGCGGTCGGCTCCGGCGTGGCTGTCGGGGCCGGCGTCGCGGTCGGCGCAAGTGTCGGCTCGTGCGTCGGCGTCGGCTCGAGCGGCCCGATCTGAGGCAGGGTCGGGCTCGCCTCGACCGTCGCCGGCGTCGACGGTGGGGATGCCGGTGGCGATGCAGGCGGCGTGGCCGGCGCTGTCGCCGGCGTCTCAATCGGCGCCGCCGGCTCGTACGCGATCAGTTGGCCGCCAACCTCAAGCGAGAGCGACGCGAAGGGCGCCTCCGTGGCCGGCGCGAACGCCGGGAAGTCGGTCATGCAGCCGACCTTCGTCAACCCTTCGGTGGACGTCGCTCCGGGTTGCTCGGCGGCCACGGTGAACTGCTGGCCGGCGAAGGTGATCTCGTCCGGCAGCGACACCGGCACGCCGGCGTCGGTGACGAGGACGTACCGGACGAGCCCGCCATCCGCGCCGGCCGCGAAGAGCTCCTGGAAGGGTTGGTCGGCACTCGGCGCGTAGATCGTCCGCCCGTCGTTCGTGGACCCGACCTCGACCAGCGCATCGGGCGTGAGGTCCGGCTCGGGCCCGGCGGGGACGTAGCGGGTGCCGTCGCTCTGGATGGTGCCCGCATCGACGACCTCGGCCGGACATGCGGTGTCGGGCGCGTCGAGATACTCCGGCAGGTAGCGGCGGGCGCTGGCCGGATCGGCCTCAAGGGGCAGGTACACGGCGCCGAGCGGGTCGCCCGCCGGTTTGATGGAGACGGTCGCCCCTGCCTCGTCGACGCGCTGTTCGAGCTGGTCGAGTGCGACGGGCACCTCGCGATCGAACGCGTATCGCTGCCCCTCGACGACGAGCTCCGGCGGCTCCGCACCGTCCTGCGCGCGCGCCATCGGAATCGGCGCGGCCAGCCCGAACACGACCATCGCGACCAGAACGAGCGCCCCACACCGGCGGAATCGCATTGCCCTTCTCCCTGTCTGCGGCAAACTGCGCGAGATGATGCCCCGTTCGCGCACAATTCGGACCATGACGCAACCGGCCCACAATGGCACGTTTCCTGCACCGCAACCTGGCACAGATCAACGATTCACGTCAATCGCGGTGCTCGACCATACGACGCGCGACACCGGGGCGTGTGCACGCCCGGCGTCCGGAGATCGGGAGAGGAAGAAACCGATGCGGATGATCACGCAATCGCGGCAGTGGTTGGTACAGGCGCTCGTGCTGGCCATGCTCGTCCTTGCCCTGAACCCCAGCCTCGGGGCCGCGACGCAACAGGCGCAGCCGACGCCGGCCAACCCCACGCAGGCGAACGCGAAGACGGTCAACGTCCAGCTCATCTTCGACTCCTCCGGGTCCATGGCGCAGGAGGTCAGCCCCGGCGTGACGCGGATCGACGCCGCCAAGGACGTGCTGAACGACGTCATCGACGCCATCCCCGAGCGGGAGGGCATCAACGTCGGTTTCCGCGTCTACGGCCACGAGGGCTCCAACCAGCAGGAGGACCGCGAGGAGAGTTGCCGCTCGACGGAGCTCGTGGTGCCGATGAAGGGCGTCAACAAGGACGCGCTGCGCGGCGCGGTCGAGAGCTACGAGCCGGTCGGCTGGACGCCGATCACCCTCGCGCTGAACGAGGCCGCCAAGGACTTCACGCCGCCGGGCGAGAGCGAGGTCAACGCCATCGTGCTCGTCACCGACGGGCTGGAGACCTGCGGCGGCGATCCCTGTGCCGCGGCGCAGGCGCTGGCGGAAGGCGAGGTCGACGTCACGACCTACGTCGTCGGCTTCGGCCTCACGCAGGAGGAGCAGGGCACGCTGCAGTGCATCGCGGACGCGGGCGGCGGGCTCAATCTGGGCGCCGGCGACGCCGAGGAGCTCAACAAGGCGCTGTTCACGATTCTCGAGGAGCTCCAGGTCGTCATCCAGACCGGCTTCCTGGAGATCGAGGCCTTCGGCAACGTCTTCCCGAAGGCGACGATCTCCTGCCGCGCCGGCGCGACCGACTCCAATCCCGAGGGCGAGGTGACGTCCGTCACGCTCACCGACTCGAACCGGGTCGAGCTCAACGTCGGCATCTGCGACGCAAGCTGGGTGAACCCCAGCGGCCAGGAAACGAAGATCCGCGTCAACATCCAGGCCGGGGAGACGACGTGGGTGCGCGGCGCGCTGCTCAAGTTCCCGCAGGGCGCGGGCGAGATCTATACCGTGACCGACCTCTCCGGCGTCGTCATCTGGCAGGACCAGTTCGAGCAGGGCGATTACGTCTGGGTACTGCCGGGCATCTACCGCATGGAGCTGCTGGAGCGCGTCGGCGACCCGATCCTGATCTCCGCCGAGGTGCAGACGCTCCCCGGCACCGTGACGCAGCTGGAGGTCTTCACCTCCGGCTCCTGACCGGGACACGACAGAGGGCGCGTGGTTGAACCACGCGCCCTCTGTCATGCTCATCAGGTAGGCACCACACCACCTGACAAGCGGGTGACGGATCACGCGATGCGGAGGTGGGGAGGACGTCCTCTCACATCGCCGGCCGGATGTTCTGGTTTACCCGGAAGAGGTTCTCCGGGTCGTACTGGACCTTGATCCTGACCAGCCGATCGTAGTTGTCGCGGTAGGAGGCCCGGACGCGGTCCTGCCCCTCTTCCATCATCATGTTCACGTAGGCGCCGCCGGCCGAGTAGGGGTGAATCGCCGACCAGTAGTCCTTCGCCCAGGCGGTGATCGCCCCTGCGTTGGCCGGGTCGGGATCGATACCGGCGACGACGGTCGCGAAGTTGGCGTCGCGATAGCTCCAGGCGGTGTCGTTCTTGCCGACATCGTGCGCCGTGCCATCGATGGGATAGATGTGCATCGTCGAGATCGGCGTGGGCAGCTTCGCGCCATGCTCCTGGTGTGCCTCGACCGCCTCGTCGCTGATCTCGCGGAAGAAATCGGCCTTCCAGTACCACTGCAGCCCGGCCGGCATGAGCCCGTCGAACAGGCTTTGCAGCATCGGGTAGGGCATCTTCTGCGGACCATGAAGCAACGGCGTGCCGATCTCCAGCGCGGGCGCGAAGGCATCGGCGGCCTCCTCCTCGGGGCCAGTGAAGTTCCAGACGATGCCGGCGACCTTGCGCATGTGGAGCTCTTCGGGGAACGGCGCCACCGGCGGCACCGTCAGGTAGGCGAAGAAGCCATTGAGGTCGCGCGGCGCCTTGGGGATGAAATCGCGATACCAGCGCAGCACCTCGCCGCCCTGCTCGATCGGCCAGAAGGTCGGCCCGGCGACGACCGTGGAGAGCGGATGCAGGCGGAAGAGGAACGACGTGATGACGCCGAAGTTGCCGCCGCCGCCGCGGATGGCCCAAAAGAGATCGGTGTTCTGGTCCTTGTTGACCGTGACGAAGCTCCCGTCGGCCAACACCATGTCCGCCTCGAGGAGATTGTCGATCGCGAGCCCGAACTTGCGGCTGAGGTGGCCGAGCCCGCCGCCGGTCGTCAGGCCACCGACGCCGGTGGTGCTGATGATCCCGCTCGGCGTGGCGAGACCAAAGGCATGGGTGGCATGGTCGACGTCTCCCCAAACGGCGCCGCCGCCAACGCGGGCGGTCCGGGCCTCGGGATCCACGCGAATGCCCTTCATCAGTGAGAGGTCGATCACCAGGCCGTCGTCGCACGTGCCGAGCCCGGCACCGTGGTGCCCGCCACCGCGGATGGCGAGGAGCATCTTTCGCTCGCGCGCGAGGTTGACCGCCGCCATGACGTCCGCAACGTCCATCGCGCGGACGATCACTGCCGGGTGGCGGTGGATCATGCCGTTGTAGACGGCCGTCGCCGCATCGTAGCCGGGATCGCCCGGCTGCAAGACCATCCCGCGCACCGCGGTGCGAAGCTGCTCGTACCGTTCCATTGACGCCGAGGGTTGGGTCTGGGTCTCGATGACCATGAGAATCTCCTTCGGGAGAACCGCCGGCGAGACGCGCCGGGCATAGTGAGTCTGGACGCACCGCTTGCCGCGTCGATGGCAGACGCGCCACCTCCACGAACTGTCAGGAGCCGATGCGGCTCCCCCGTCTTGAGTGTTGTCAGGGTCCCATTGCCGTACGCGCGCAGGCGCAGTGCTTGAGGATGCCGTTGCCGATCCGCGTGAGCCCGGATCATTCCCTCGCGAGCGAGCACCGTCCCCACGTCGGCCACACACTAGCGGGCTACCGTCAAAGAATCGTCAACGGCCGTCGAACGCGATACAATCGACTCATCCGGGGCTTTCAAGCGGTCGATTTCATCCTCATGCAGCGTCATTGCGTGCGCGTTCGAAATGGGGGTGATCACCCACGACGACGCTCGACATCTCCCTGCTCGGCCCGGTCCGCATCGCGCGCGACGGCCAACGCATCTCCAGCCATGTCTCGAACAAGGTGCTCGCGCTTCTGGTCTACCTGGCCGTGGAAGCGCCGCATATGCACCGGCGTGACGCCCTTGCGTCCTTGCTGTGGCCCGACCAACCGCGGGAGAACGCCCGGCACAGCCTGCGGCAGGCGCTGACGACGCTGCGCCGCGTGCTCAAGGAGCCGAGCGGTGGCGCCTCCTTCGTCGTCTCCGAGGGCGATTCGGTCGGCTTTCGCGCCGGCGGCGACGCCCGCACCGACATCGCCGAGTTCACCGGGCTACTAGACGCATGCGCCGCGCACGCGCACCGGCAGCTGGAGACCTGCGTGCCGTGCGCCCACAGGCAGGAGCAGGCGATCAGGCTCTATCAGGGTGAGCTCTGCGCGGGGGCGTCGTTCGGCGACAGCGAGGAGCTGGAATCATGGCTGCACGTCCACCGGGAACGGCTGCACCGCCGGGCGATGGGCGCGTTCACGACACTGGTGGCCCACCATGAGGCGAACGGGCGTCTCGACGAGGCGCGCCGGATCGTCGAGCGGCAGCTCGAGCTCGACCCCTGGCGCGAATCGGCGCACCGGGCGCTGATGCGGCTGCTCTACCATCTCAACGAGCGCGCCGCCGCTCTTCAGCAGTATGAGAAGTGTGTGCAGCTGCTGGAGGAGGAGCTCGGTCTCGAGCCGGAGCCGGAGACGGTCGAGCTCTACGAGCAGATCCGCGCTGGCCCCGCCGCCGGGCCCGGCGCGGCGATCGCCGCGCGCAAGGCCGCGCCCGACGAGCCGCTGACGCCGTTGATCGGCCGCGACGAGGACATCGCCCGGATCGCCGATCTGGTCACGCAGGCCGAGTGCCGGCTGCTGACGCTCACCGGCCCGGGCGGCATCGGCAAGACGCGACTCGCGCTGCGGGTGGCCGCCGAAGTCAATGAATCCTTCGCGCAGGGTGCCTGCGTCGTGGCGCTCGCGCCCGTGCGCAGCGTCGACCTGCTCGCGCCGACGATCGCCGAGGCCCTTGGAGCGTCCCACCAGGGGCGCGGCGACCCCATCCACCACCTCGTGAACCTGCTGCGCGAACGCCAGAAGCTGCTCGTTCTGGACAGTATGGAGCACCTGCTGGATGGAAGCGCGATGATCGCCGGATTGCTCGCCCGCGCGCCGGAACTACGGATTCTCGCGACCTCACGCGAGCGGCTGGGGTTGCAGGCCGAGTGGGTCTATCCCGTGGGCGGGCTCGCCGTACCCGCCGATGATGCGGACGCGCCCGAGGAGGCCGCGTCAGTCCGGCTTTTCCTCGAAGGTTTGCGGCGGGTGCGCCCGCACATACCCGTGCGCGACGACGAGCGCCCGACCATCGGCGCGATCTGCCGCCTGGTCGAGGGCATGCCCCTCGCCATCGAGCTGGCAGCGGCGTGGGCCTCGACGCTGACCATCCCGGACATCGAGCGCGAGATCGAGCAGAGCATCGACTTCCTCGAGATCCCCCTGCGGGATGTTCCGGCCCGGCATCGCAGCATGCGCGCGGTGTTCGACCAGTCGTGGGAGCTGCTGGCGCCGGAGGAGCAGAGCGTCTTTCAGCGCCTCTCCATGTTCCGGGGCGGGTTCTCACGCGAGGCGGCGGAGTATGTCGCGGGATCGACTCTGCCGCTCCTCTCCGCGCTCGTGAACAAGTCCTTCCTGCGGCCGGAGCCGCACGGCCGGTACAGCGTCCACGACCTCCTGCGGCAGTACGCGGAGCGACAGTTGGCGCACCACCAGCGCGAGGAGCTGCGCGCGCGGGACCGCTACAGCCGCTACTTCCTGTCCTACATCGCCGACCGGGAAGCGGCGCTCACGGGCCGCGACCAGAAGGAGGCGCTCGCCGAGATCACCGCCGAGATCGCCAATATCCGCCATGCGTGGCGGATCGCGATCGATATGCAGATGAAGGAGCCGATCAACCACGCCGTCCACGGCCTGTGGCTGTTCTACGTCCTGCGCGGCTGGATGCGTGAGGGGGAAGCGGCCTTCGGCGACGTCGTCACCGCCTTCAGCCCCGCGGGCGACGACGGCCAGCACGACCTGCGGATCGACCCGGTGCTCGCCAAGGCGCTCACTCGCCAGGGCGGCTTCGCCTCGGGCCTCGGCAACTACGGGCCTGCCGCCGAGCGCATTCGGCAGGGAATCGCCATGCTGCGCGCGCTCGACGATCGGCGCGAGGTGGCGCTCGGGCTGAACTTCCTGGCCGCCGCCAACCACATGTTGGGGAACGAGACGGAGGAAGAGTCGCTCCTGGCCGAGAGCCTCACACTCTTCCGGCAGGTCGAAGACCCATGGGGCGAGGCGTACGTACTGAGCGACATCGCGATGCTCGCCCACGCGCACGGCGACGCCGAACAGGCCGACGCCTTCAGTCAGGAGAGCCGCCGCCTGCTGCGGCAGATCAACGACGTGCGCGGGCTGGCCTTCGCGGCCCAGTACCTCGGCATGCTGGCGCTCGACCGGGGCGACCGCGACGCGGCCCGGCGTTTCCATGAGGAAGCCCTCGCGCTGCGCCGGGAAAGCGAGGATCAGTGGGGCATCGCCACCTCACTCGCGCACCTCGGCGAGACGCTCCGCGCCGAGGGCGACCTCGACGGCGCCCGCAAGATGCTTCTCGATGCGCTCCGGGTGGCGCGCGAGGTCGACCAGGACCTCTAGCAC
>DATLHE010000216.1:0-10466 GCA_035540335.1 Thermomicrobiales bacterium
TCTCCTCGGCGTGCCCGTCGTGCGCCCCAAGAACGTCGAGACGACCGTTCTCGGCGCGGCCTACCTCGCCGGGATCGGCTGCGGCCTCTGGCCCAGCCGCGATGACGTCCGCGCCAGCTGGGAGATCGACCGCCGCTTCGATCCCCGGATCGGCGAATCCGAGCGCGCCGCCCGCATCGCTCTCTGGCAGGCCGCCGTCGACCGCGCCAGGAGCCGGTAGGTTCCTTTCCGCCTCGGTACCCTTCCCCGGTAGTCCCGGGGCTTGTGCCCGGTGTATGTCTGCCACGCGATTCGGATTCTCTTCATCCCATGGCCACCGACTTCACCCCGCGAATGTAGTCGTTGGTGCTCTTGGCCTTGAACCATTTCATCATGTCGCTCAGGTTTGATGACATGTCCCCATCGTCCAGCATGGCAATGCCGTGGAGATGGTTCGGCATGACCACCTTGGCGTCCAACGTGATGCCCGCGAACTGCATAACAAGACTGTCCCAGCACGATTCGATGACCTGTCCGGCGGTTGAGAGCACCATCTGCTCGTGCCGAATCTCGCCAAACAGGCAGGCGCGGTGGGCTGCGCATACAGTGACGAAGGAGATTCCTGGCTGGGCGTAATCGTAATTCCGCAATCGAAGGCGTGACGTCACGACGTTTCGTCAATCGTTCTCCTGCACTGCGGGCTCCGTTCATGCGCCAACATGCAAACGAACCCCGGGCACAAGGCCCGGGGCTACCGGGATAATGCGGGGTCGAGCGCTCGCCGTCTACATCTCCAGTTCCTCCGACCGGAGGCTGGCCTGGGCCTTCGTCCACCTCTCCGCAGGCAGAATCCTTGCCGGTGGCTCCCCAGCCGCAACCATCCGCGCGACCAGCCGCTCACCGAGCCGGTCGCACAGCTCCCGATGCGCCGTCGACCCCGCCAGGTTGTTCAGCTCGTACGGGTCCACAAAGAGATCGTAGAGCTCCGTCTCCCGATAGGCGTCCGCGCACGGCACCGCGTTGCCGTCGAGGTCCGGTGCGGCCACGGCGTATTTCCAGCGATGCGTGCGAAGCGCCCGGCCCACCTGGCTCTCGCTGATCTGCACGTAGACCTCTCGCGGCCAGCAGGAATCGTTGTTCCCCCGCAGCAGGCCGGTCAGCGACCGCCCCTGCATCCGCTCGGGCACCGGGATCCCGGCCGCGGCCAGCAACGTCGGCGGCAGGTCGATCAGGCTCACCAGCTCGTCGATCCGCCCGCCTCCCCGGAATCCTGGACCGGTCAGCATCGTCGGCACGCGGATGGACGACTCGTGGCAGGAGCGCTTGTACTCGCTGTTGCGCGTTTTGAAGTGGCAGCCGTGGTCGGACGTGAAGAGCACGATCGTGTTGTCGCGCAGGTCGAGGCTTGTCAGCGCGTCCATCAGCCGCCCGAACGCCTCGTCCAGCCGCTTTACCATCCCCCAGTACCCCGCCAGATGCTGCTGGCTGCTTCCCCCGAGCGCCTGCAGGTCCGGCGGCGTCCACCGCCCCTCGTACCGCTCCCGGTAGCCGTCCGGGGCGGGGTAGTCGTCGAGCCGGTTCTGGTGATGCGGTTCGAGATACGAGCAGAAGAGGAAGAAGGGCGCGTCCCGGTTCGCGTCGATATAGCGGATCGCCGCGTCCGTCTGCGCGTCGACCCGGTAGCCGGGCAGGTGCACCTCCTGGCCCGCCTCGTCGTACATCACCGTCCGGTAGGGATCGGACGTGAACTCGAGGACGTTCGACGCCAGCCACGTCTGGTAGCCGCCGCGCTGCGCGGGCGGCACCGGATCTTCGCCCGCCAGGTGCCACTTGCCGATGTACGCCGTGCGGTAGCCGGCGTTCCCGAAATGCGTCGCCAGCGTCGGCAGGTCCTCGCGCAGCGGGATACCGTTGCGGTAGCAGCCGGTCTCCGTCGCGTAGAGCCCGGTCTGCATCGAGGAGCGTGCCGGCGCGCAGACCGGTTGGCAGGTGAACGAGTTGGCGACGTGCGTGCCCTCGCGCGCGATGCGGTCGAGGTTCGGCGTCAGGTCCAGCGGGTTGCCGTGGAGCCCGGTCGAGTCCCAGCGCTGCTGGTCGGTGAAGAACACGATGACATTGGGCGGCGGTGCCATGCGCGCGGCGTCTCCTGCGAAGGTGGCGTGCGAAGGTTCAGGTGGTGATGAGGGCTATCCGGTCGAGCAGGTCACGCTCGAACGCGTGGGCCCGCGCGAACTCGCGCTCGGGTGAACATAACCGTCGGAGCTCGGCTTCGAGGTCGCGAACAACCTCCGGTGCGTCGTCGTAGCGGTTGACCAGCTCGTCCGGATCGTCGCCGAGGTCGAACAGTTGATGCGGCGCGGCGGCGTGGTAAAGCAGCTTCCACGCCCCCTTGCGCACCAGGAACGTGCCCGAGCGCGTGCCGTGGCCGTGATACTCGGCCAGTACGACGCGGTCAGCGTCGTTCGCCGCCACGTCCTGCAGCGGCTCGCCCCACCACGCCGCCGGCCGTTCCGCGCCAGTCGCCCGGAAGAGCGTCGCCTGCAGGTCGAGCAGCGACACCGGTGTGGCCACGCGCTGCCCGGCCGCAAATCCAGGCCCGGCGACGATCAGCGGCACGCGCACGGCATCCTCATACATCGCGCACTTCCACCACATCCCGAACGTGCCGAGCATTTCGCCATGGTCGGAGGTGTAGGCGACGACCGTGTCCTCGCGCAGCCCGGTCGCCTCCAGCACATCGAGCAGCCGGCCGAGTTGGGTGTCGACGAAGTCCACGCCGGCCAGGTAGCCCTGCCGCAGCCCGCGGATCTGGTCCTCGGTGAACGCGTCGGTCTGGAAGTGCCGCCGCAGGTCGCGAGCGTAGGGATGGTTGGCCGATTCGGCCTCCGCGCCGTGCGCGGGCAGGTCGGCGGCGTCGGCGTACTTCGCCCACAGATCCGGCGTGGCGTAGTGGGGGAAGTGCGGCGCGACGATGTTGACCGTCAGCGTCCACGGCTCGTCGTGCCGCGGCGCCTCGGTCGTCAGCCAGTCGACGGCCGTGTCGACGACGCGCAGGTCCTTCGTGAACGCGTCGTCCCGCGGCCCGAACTGGTTCGCCCGCTCCGGCCCGTCCTCGCGAATCGTCAGCGGGTCGCGGCGGAAGTTGATGTCGCCGGGGGCCTTGCGGTCGCCCGGCAGCAGCGTCTCCGCGAAGCCGAGCCGCTCCCAGGTGGCGTAGACGTCGGTCTTGCCGATGTGGACCGTGTGGACGCCCTGCGCCTTCAGCACCGCGCCGTAGGACGGGAAGTCGGATCGGACGAGCGTGCAGTTGTTGTACGCCTGTGTCTGGTGGACCGGCAGCCCGGACATGAACGACGATCGCGCTGGCGCGCAGAGCGGCGACGGGCAGTAGGCGGCATCGTAGACGACGCCCTCCCGCGCCAGCCGGGCCATGTTGGGCGTCTCGACGCGCGGGTGGCCGGAGACGGAGGCGACGCGGGCGTTGTGCTCGTCCGACATCAGGATCAGCACGTTCGTCATGACTTCACCGCTCCGGCGATGCCCTCGACGAAGTAGCGCTGCAGGAAGAGGAAGACAATCACGATCGGCGCCAGGCTGATCGTCGCCGCGGCCGCCATGCCCGACCAGTCGGTGAAGAACTGACCCTTGAAGGCGTAGATGCCGACCGCCAGCGTCCGCAGGTCCGGCCGCGACAGCGTCAGTACCAGCGGCTGGAGAAACGCGTTCCAGCTGTGCATGAACTGGAGGATGATCGTTGTTGCGATCACCGGCTTCGCCAGCGGCAGCATGATCTGCCAGAAGACGCGGAAGAACCCGGCGCCGTCGACCACCGCCGCCTCCTCCAGCTCCTTCGGCAGCTGCGCGAAGTACCCGGCGAAGAGCAGCACCATCACCACCTGGGCGCCGCCCGCCTGCGCGAGCGTGACGCCGAGCAGCGAGTTTGCCAGCCCCAGCCGGTTCACGAGCTCGAAGATCGGGATGATCGTGTATCCCTCGGGCAGGAACACCGTGATCGCGAACGCGACGATGATGATCTTCTTGCCGGGGAATTGGTAGCGCCCAAGCACGTAGCCGATCATCGAGACGGAGACCAGTACGATCGCGATCGAGCCCACCGTCACGATGACGGTGTTCAGGAAGTAGTCGCCGATCCGCGCGTCGGTCCACGCCCGCGAGAAGTTCTGCGGTTGCGGGTCGGCCGGGATCAGGCTCAGCCCGCTGAAGATCTCGTTCGTCGGCTTGAACCCCGCGCTGACCATCCACAGGAACGGGTAGATCCAGCCGAAGCCGATCGGCAGCAGGATCGCCGTCGTGATGATTGCCCGCAGGCGCGAGCCGCGCGTGAGCGACCGCCACCAGCTCCGGGCGCTGCCCGGGTGGCGCGCCGGCGCGGCCTGCGGGGAGAACGGAATCGCCATCATGACCCTCCTCAGGACGCCTTCATGCGCGAGCGGGCGTCGTTGGCCTTCTTCAGCCCCCAGCCCTGGAGCAACGACAGGCCGAGCACGGTGACGCCGAAGAAGAGCGCCGCCGCCGAGGCATAGCCCAGGCGCGGGATGCCGCTCTCTCCGAAGGCGTTGCGGTAGATGTAGACCTCCATCACCTCGCTGGCGAAGTACGGCCCGCCGCCGGTCATCGTCTGCACGAGGCCGAAGACGTTGAGCGCGCCGACGATCGTGATCAGCACGATCACGACGGCGAACGGGGCGATCATCGGCAGCGTGATGTCCTTGTGCAGCCGCCAGCGGGTGGCCCCGTCGATCCGCGCCGCCTCGTAGATGTCCTGTGGCACGACCTGTAGCGCGGCGAGCCAGTAGATCATCGTGATGCCGAACCACTTCCAGATCCAGACGCCCGCCACCGTCCACAACGCGGTGTCCGGGTCGCCGAGAAAATCGATCGGCTGGTCGATCAGCCCGCTCGTGAGCAAAGCCTTGTTCACCGGCCCGTTGAACGGGCTGAAGACGAAGGTCATGACGATGCCGATGATCGCGGCGCTGGTGACGACCGGCAGGAAGAACACCGTGCGGAAGAACGGCCCCAGCTTGTACGAGCTGTCGTTGAGCACGAGCGCGACGATGAAGGCGAGCACGACCTGGATCGGCACGGCCACGACCATGAAGAGGAACGACCGCCGGTAGGCGTCCCAGAAGAAGCTGTCGTTGATGAGCTCGCGGAAGTTCGCCAGCCCGACCCACTCCCGGTCCGAGGCGAAGCCGGACCAGTCGAGGAACGCGAAGTACCACGACATCACGGTCGGGTAGAAGGTGAACATCGCGGCGAGGATCAGGTTCGGCAGCATGAACAGGTAGCACCAGCGCGCCGCCCAGATGCGCTGCCCGAGCGTCTTGCCGCGCTCGGCGCGACCGTGGGTCGCCAACAGCTCGGCGCGCTCGACGGTTCCGATGGCCATGGTCGCTCCTCATCGGCGGGCGCGGGATGCCGGGTGGTGCGCCGGCATCCCGCGCCGTGTGCCGATCGTCCGCCTGCGGCGAACGGGGAATGTTCTCGGTAGGGTTCGACCCCGTGTCGACCCGGTGCCGCGATGCGGCCCGTCGCGGTCGGTCTGCCTCGCCCTACGCGCACGTGTCCGCGGTGAACTCTTGCGTCTCGTGGTAGGGGCGGACCGTGTGGCCGCCCGGTGTCGCTACGCGTACTTGTCCTCGGTGAACTCTTCGGTCGGATCCCAGTCGGCGAACACGAAGTCGTCGCGCGAGACCTGCGCGCCCTTGTCCTGCGCCGCCTTGATCGCCCGCTCGAGCTCGGCGTTCGAGCGGCTCTTCAGGTCCTCCATGGCCGCATTCACGTCAGAGACCTGGCCGGCGATGATTCCCTGCATGAGCGCGCCGAAGTCGGGCGTCAGCGGCCGGCGCTCCAGAGCGACCTGCGCCACGTCGGGGTTACGGACCGTGACCATGGGGCCGAGGCGCATCTGCTCGTCGTAGAGGGCGAGCGCCTCACTGGCGTACGGGTCGAGCTTCACCGTCTTTTGGGCGATCTCGACCGCCTCCGGGACCATTGCGCGAAGGTTGCCGCCGGTCGCCGCCATGATCGCGACCTGACCCTCCACACTTCCGATGTAGGAGAACATGTCCCCCGCGACGTTCTTGTACTTGCTGTCGGCATAGATCCAGAGCTGGTTGGAGCCGGTCTCCTCATAGGTGAGCGGTGTGGAGCTGCCGTCGTTGGGCACCGGCTGGCTCGCGAGCCCGAACGAGAAGTCGGGCGCGTCCCGCTGCCACTGCGGAATGCACCACGGCCCTTCGAGCAGCATCCCGGCGATGCCCTGCGGGAACTGTGCCCGCGCCTCGGCCTCGCTCAGCGACATCGATCCTGGGAAGACGCTGCCGTCAGAATTGAGCCCGAGCAGCAGGTCGATCGCCGCCAGGTACTGGTCGCTCGTGTACTGGAACTCGCCGGTCCGCCAGTCGATGTCCTCGAAGCCCGCGCCACCGCCAGCGGGTGCGCCCGCCATCCGGCCCAGGTTGCGGATGAACGTCGCCAGCCGGTCCTTGGATTTGCCGCCGAAAATGATGCCGTAGTACTGCCCCTGACCCTGCTCGGTGATCTTCTTCGCGGTCTCGCGGTACTGGTCCCACGTCATCCGCTCGCTCTCGAGGTCGTACCCCGCCTGCTCGAGCAGCTGCGTGTTGTAGAAGGTCATCGTCCAGTAGCGTTTGCTCGACGTCTGCGGGAAGGTGTACGTCTTGCCGTCGAAGACGTGGACACCGTCCATGAACGAGCCGAGCGGGAACTTGGCCTTCCATTCCTCGAAGTTCGGGATCAGGTCGTCGAGTGGTGCCGCCCAGCCCTCGGCGACCGCCTGCGAGGAGGGGATGTCTTCGGGCATGGCGAAGATGTCGTGCGCGTCGCCACTCTGGATGCCGAGCGGCACGATCCGGTTGATCTCGGTCCACGGCAGCGGGTCGTACTGGATCGTGATGTTCGGGTGCGCCTCATGGTACGCCTTGTGGAACTCCGTGTAGAACAGCGCCTTCAGGTCGCCGCTGTCGATCCAGCGGAAGGTGATGTCGTCAGTCGGCAGCTCGATGCCGGTGTCCGGCAGCGTAATCGCGCCGGGCGTCGCGCTCTGGGCGGCGACGTGGCGCAGGACGGGGGCGCCCGCCATCGCGAGCGAGGCGCCCGCCGCGCCGGCGGCGGTTCGTTGCATGAAGGTGCGACGATTCAGGTTCCGGGTCATGCCTCAGGTCCTCCAGTGTCTGCGAGTGCAACGTCGATGGGCGAGCGGGAAGACGCCTCCTTTCTCGTCGTTGTGCCGCGCGTGGACGCGGCGTCAGCTGGAACCCCGGATCGAGAGCTGGCACGGCTCCGCGATGTGCCGGCCGGGCTGGGCCCGGTCGGCGAGCCGCGTCGCCATCAGGTCGGCGGCCTTGCTGAAGTCTGTGTCGACCGGGCCGAGGCTCGTCAGCGGCGGGACGGTGATGCGCGTCTCGGATGTGTTGCCGTGCCCGACGATCGCGACCTGCCCCGGTACCTCCAGCCTCAGCGCGAGGCAGGCCCAGAGAAAGCCGATTGCGGCGACATCGGCGCCGGCGTAGACGGCGACCGGCAGTGGCAGGCGCGGCAGGAGGTCGAGGGCGGCGTCGTGGGCGAGCACGCGGTCGTGCGGGCAGCGCAGGAGCGTGATCGCGTCGTCCGGCGTCCCCAGCGTCCGGAGATGCTCGCGGGCCACGACGACCCGGTGCTCGAGTGCTTCGGGCGACGCGGAGAGCAGGACGTAATGGCGTGGATCGCGCGCCGCGAGATGCGTCAAAGCGTCCCGGATTGCAGGCGCGTCGGTGTTGGAGATGACGTCGAACGCCGGGTCGGGCCGGCTCGGGCCGATGGCGACGATCGCCTGGCCCCGGGCGGCGGCCCCGCGCAGCAGGTCGAGATGGTCGTCGCCGGTCTCCACGATCAGGCCGTCGGCCTGGCTCTGCTCGAGGGCGCCGATCGCGCGGCGGATGTGGTCGGCGTCGGTGCCGATCTGGACGTCCAGCGCGAGTCCGTGTCGCGTCAGCCCCTCCTCGATCGAGCGCGCCATGGCCTGCGAGTAGAGGCTGGAGATGCGGTTGCCAAGAAAGAGCACGCGGTTGGTGCGCTGGAGGCGCAGTGTGCGCGCCGACTGGTTCGGCACGTAGCCGAGCTCGGCGACGGCGTCGAGGATGCGCGTCCGCGTCTCCTCGCTGATGCGGGCGGCGCGTTGCCGGGGCCCGGAGACGACGTACGACACCGTCGCCGGAGAGACGCCGGCGCGGCGGGCCACGTCGGTCATTGTTGGGCGTCGGCGGGGCGAGGGCTGCCGCATGACCTCTCCGGGGCGCGGGCGGATACGCCCAGCGTCCTTGGTGAATCGATTAACCAGATGATGATCGAGTATGGATGCACGACCCGGTGATGTCAAGACTCAGCCGAGCGCCACCGCCCGTACTCCATCTCCCGCCACGCGAACCGCACGCCATTCCGTCGCCCAGCACCTGGTGTCGCTCCACCGGCCGGTTCCGTCCGCCACCATCGCGTCATGAAGCCGCCGTGATTGCTCGTCCCGGTAGCCCCGGGTCGTGTACCCGGGGTCCGCTCGGCATGTCAGCGTCTCGATGTTGGTGCGCCCGTCTTGTCATCGTCGTAGCCGAGCACCTCGAAGATTGTGCGCCTCATTTGCCTCAACTCCAAAGATGCCCCTCATCCTTGTCCAGAGCGAAGCGGGGGAAGAGCCCGATCCGAAGCGCTGTCCGCCACCGCGCCAACCGCACCTGGCGCCCGAACTACCTTGTCATCCCGAGCCGCCGACGCGAGCGCAGTGAGCGGAGGCGTGTCCAGGGATCCCCATCGATGCGCAGCATCGATATGGTGCCCGATTACTGGCGTTTCTCATGCGAGGCATCTCCCAGAGCCATGTGGGCCATTCCGTGTGCGGGCAAAGGACCTCGAAAAGCGTGCACAAACGTGCGGCACGTCCGTTCTGACCGCGATTTCACCGGTCCGACCGGCCAGATTGCCTACAATGGACCCAGAATGGCCGCTCGGCAGGTAGTGGATGGATGGAACGCACGTGGCGACTGGAACGGACAACACCCTCTTCGACGTGATCGTGATCGGCGCCGGCATCAACGGCGCCGGCATCGCCCGCGACGCCGCCCTGCGCGGCCTCAAGGCGCTGCTGCTGGACAAGGAGGACATGTCCGGCGGCACGACCGCCACCTCCAGCCGCCTCATCCACGGCGGCCTTCGCTACCTCGAGCACTACGAGGTCGCCCTCGTCCGCGAGTCACTGCGCGAGCGGGAGCGCCTGCTCGCCGTCGCGCCCCACCTCGTCAAGCCGCTGCCGCTCACGCTGCCGATCTACGCTGGCCACAAGCGCGGGCCGCTGCTCATCCGCCTCGGCATGATCGCCTACGATGTCCTCTCCTACGACAAGTCGCTGCCACGCCACACGATGTACGCCCACGACGCCGCGCTCAAGCACGAGCCCGGTCTCGCCCGCGACGGCCTCCGCGCCGCCGCCCGCTACTACGACGCACAGGTGACCTTCCCCGAGCGGCTCGTCGTCGAGAACGTGCTGGACGCGCTCGCCCACGGCGCGGACGTGCACACCTACGCCCGCGTCGACGACCTGCTCGTCGAGGCCGGCGTCGTGCGCGGCGTCCGCTATGTCGACGCCCTCACCGGCGACGCCACTACCGCGCTCGGCAAGGTGACGATCAACGTGGCTGGCCCATGGGTGGACGACGTCCTTGCCGAGCTGGGCCATGGCGCCCCCTCGCGACGCCTCGTCGGCGGCACCAAGGGGAGCCACATCGTCGTCCATCCCTTCGCCGGCGCGCCGAAGGACGCCCTCTACATCGAGGCCCGGCAGGACGGCCGGCCCTACTTCATCATCCCCTGGAACGGTCTCTACCTGATCGGCACCACCGACGTCCGCTACGACGGCGACACGGACCACGTCGTCGCCTCCGAGGAGGAGATCGCCTATCTCCTGGCGGAGACCAATCTCGCCATCCCCGAGGCAGGGCTTACACGCGAGGATGTGCTCTACACCTTCGCCGGCCTGCGCCCTCTGCCATACAAGGAGGACGGCGCCGAGGCGGCGATCACCCGCCAGCACATCATCAAGGACCACGCGCCCAGGATCGAAGGGCTCTTCTCGATCATCGGCGGCAAGCTGACGACCTACCGCGAGCTCGCGGAGCAGGCCGTCGACGCCGCCTACTCCAAGCTCGGCCGCACGGCGCCCAGGAGCCGTACCGGCGACCTGCCGCTGCCCGGCGGCGTCCGCCTCTTCGACCGCTTTGCCGACCGCTTCCGCCACGAGACGCCGGACTGGCTCACGGACGACGCCGCGACCTGGCTGCTGACCATCTACGGCACCCGCGCCCGCGATGTCGTCGCCCTCGCCGAACGGGATCCATCGCTGCGCGAGCCTCTCGGCGGCGCGACGCCGGCGATCGCCGCCGTCATCCCGTTTGCCTTCACCCACGAGCACGCCC
>DATLHE010000217.1:0-4815 GCA_035540335.1 Thermomicrobiales bacterium
ACGCCCTCCAGGCCACCGACGTCTTCGACGTCATGCTCCGCCACCTGACGGACGCGTAGACGGCGCCATGCCCCGGTAGCCCGGCCCTGGGTGGCCGGGGTCGTCGTCGCAAACCACGTCACGATGACTGCACGTGCGTTAACCACACACCGTCATTCTGAGCGAAGCGAAGAACCTCCGCGCGAAGCGCACATCGGCGAAGGCGATGAATGGCTCCCGCGGCGCCGTATCTACTCTCAGGGAGCGACTTCGCAGGGCGATCCTCCGCATTCACTAAGAATGACGGATAGGCGGGTGGTTCGCCGGTGCAAATCGTCGTAGCCGCGCACCCCGAAGGGTGTGCGCTCGATGCTGCCAGCCCCACTCCGCCGGTAGCCCCGGGGCCTCGGTGCCCGGGGTCGCTCGCCACCAACCCGGCACGCGATCGGTACCCCTCCCTGGGGACCGGGGCGCGCCGCCGTCCAACATCGTACGGTCGGCCCTTGTGGCCGACCTCTCCCCGCACCGAGGCCCGGGCTACCCCCGGCGTCCGTTCCCCAGCGCATCCGCGATCACCATCGCGACATAATCCCGCGCATCGCGCCGCCGTCCGACCGGGTCGCCCCGGTACATCGCTCCCTCGCGCCGCCGCTCCCGGTAGCGCATCGCCTCGCGCAGGATCCGGTGCCAGCGGTCGGGAAATGTCTCCAGCGCGTAGGACCCGGCGGCGTGCTTCGACGTGATCTTCCCCGTCACCAGCGTGTAGTGGAGCCGCGTCACCCCCAGCACGCCCCACTCCGAGAACCAGGGATGCAGCGAGACGATGCCCATCCGCGAGAACAGCCGATCGCTGCTCGCCCACCAGGGACGCCAGTAGGACACCAGGTTCCCGCGCACCCAGGCGTCGAGCGCGTCCGGATCCTGCCAGAGCGGCAGCCCGGCGAGCGGCGTGCCGCGCCAGGTGATGCCGCACTGCGCCAGCGTCTGCCACGTCACCGGGTTGCGGCCGCTGCTCTGCTCGCCGAGGTGCGCCTTGCCGTCGATGAGGAAGGGCCGGGGACCCACGACCCCGTCCGGCCCGGCGGCGAGGTCCGCGCGGCCGAGCACGATGCCGTCCACCATCGGGCGCGGGTGGGTCCGACGGAGCGCCACCATCACCGGCTCGAGCGCCGCCATCGTGGCCGCGTTGTCGGCATGCACGTCGCGCACGAGCACCACGTCGAGGTCACTCTGGCCGGGACGACCGTCGCCGAGTGCGATCGATCCCGTGATGTAGACGTCGGTGATCAGCCCCGGCGCGGCGACATCGAGGCCGCCGAGCAGCGCCGCGAGCACGGCCCGGGCGTCCGTGAAGACGCAGTCGCGTCCGTGGTCGGTCACATCAGGTCCTCATCGCAGAACAGAAGCGGGCTCGGCGGCCGACCATCGTTGACGTGGTTGATACGCTGAACGATGAGAGGCGACTCCTGTGGCAGGAGAATCGCTCCCTGACGCTGGAAAGAGACCCCTGTGGTTGCGTGCCGGGCAGGGATCGTTTCTCACGTCGCCATCGCGTGCATGGGCAGATTCACTTTGGGGACTCCCATGTGAAGCCCGGCGATGGATGATGGTGCGGCGGTGATACCAGGAGGTAGGGGCAGACTCTGGAGCCTGCCCTGCCCCTGCGGGGCCCCTGCGCGCGAGCGAAGTCGAATGGGTCTGCCCCCCGTTTGCCCGCGTCTGCCCCATGTCTGCCACCAAATGCGTCGGAACCCTCATCCCTTCGTCACGTCGTCCTCGCGGCGGCCGAAGAGCCCCCGCCGCTCGCTGTCCTCATTCAGGACGCGCAGTGCCTCGCGGGAGGCGGCGTCCCGCGCGTGCTCGGCCGCCTTGATGTCGGCCTCGACCTCCGCCGTCGGCCGCCGCAGGACCTCGCCGCCGAGCTTGCGGATGATCTGGTTGACGACCGACGTATCGTGCTCCTCGATCTCCCCCACGAGCGCGGTGCTGCCCACGCTCATGTCCTCGGTCAGCCGCTGGAAGAGCGTGCGGTCGGACATGATCTCGTTCGCGTCGCGGATGCCGCCGATCAGCGCGCCGGCGCCCCAGCCGACCAGCACGCCGAGCGGCCCGCCCATGATGCCGACCAGCGAGCCGATGAGCCCGCCGGTGATCGAGCCGCCGTAGTTGCGCATCGCGGCGTCGCGCACCTCGAAGCGCCCCTCGAGCGTCCGGTGCATGATCGTCAGGCCGTGGATCTTGAGCTCGCCCTGCGCGGCGGCCCGCTTGATCTCCGAGAATGCCTGGTAGGTTTTGCTTTCATCCTCAAAGGTGACGACGACGATATTTGTCTCGGCCATGCGTGGGCTCCTCCGGCGGGTGGGGGAGAGGCGTCTCCCGGGCGTCTGCGACAGGACAATGAACGGCAATGTGCGATGATTTTCGCACAGGCGGATCGGGAACCGGGAGAAACCGGTGTGCGGGAGGACAGTGCGCGTGGTGTGGTCGAGGCTCAGGGTGGGGCGCCGGGCGGACCCGACGTTTCTCGTGCTCTTCGAGCGCGCCGGCGCCTTCGCCATCGAGGCGGCCGACGCGCTGGTCGCCCTGTTCGACGGCGCGGAGATCTCGGAGGCGACCTTCGCGCATCTGGACGAGATCGAGCACAAGGCCGACGTCAACACCCACGACCTGCTCGCTCGCCTCGAAAAGGGGCACGTGCCGCCGCTGTCCCCCGCCGTGACGCGGCAGATCGCGGTCGAGATCGACGCCATCGTCGACGCCGCCGAGGGGGCGGGGGAGGTCGCCGTGCTCACCGGCGTGCGGACGGCGACGCCGCTCGCCCGCCAGATGGCGGCGGTGCTGGCGAAGACGGCCCGCGAGGTCGCCTCGCTGACCGCCTACCTCGCCGGCGGCACCGGCTACCGCCCCTATGTCGCGCGGATCCATGAGTACGAGCACGAGGGCGACGAGCTCTGGGAGCGCGCCTACCGGTCGCTCTTCACCGGCGAGCTGGACGCCGTCGAGATCATCCGCTGGAAGGAGATCTACGCCGAGCTCGAGAGCGCGATCGACCTCTGCGAGCAGGTCGCCCGGCGGATCGAGCGGGCGCTCGACGCGTCGTGAGCATACCCCTCCCTGGTATGACATAATGGAAGCAGACACGCGCATCGCCGGGCCGACCGCGCCATCCATCACGCCCGCCCGGATTCATCACGAGAGGACACTCCATGGTTGCCGATATCCAGACAGAGACCGCGGGGGACACCGCGCCGGGCTCGCCCGGGCACAGCCATTCCTATGCCGCCGACAAGACGAAGCTGCTCGCGCGCCTGCGCCGCATCGAGGGCCAGGTGCGCGGCGTGGGCCGCATGGTCGAGGACGACAAGTACTGCATCGATATCCTGACGCAGATCTCGGCGATCATCTCGTCGGCGCAGTCGGTCGGCCTGCTGCTGCTGGAGGACCACATCCGCGGCTGCGTGGTCGACGCCCAGCCTGAGGATCGCGAAGACCGGCTCCAGGAGCTCAACCGGGCGATCGAGCGCTTCACGCGCAGCGTGGGATAAGTCAGCCGCAAAAATGGCCCTTTTAGGCCATGATAATCTTGAGACCGTGGCACGGACCATGCGCTCGCAATCGTATCGGGATGGCGTGCTGAAAACGCTTACAGTACAATCATCCTGCGGATCCCAGAACGTTGGCATGCGCCACTTGGGCACTGTCCGGACAGTGCCGAACACAGCCGGGTCGAAGCCACCGCGGCTGCCGCAGCCATATGTAAACGCGACGGGGACTGATCGGCGGCAACGCCGATTGTCGCGTGGGGTCTGGGGCCTCTTTCGTTACACGAGCCTTGTTCAAGGTGGGGACCGCACCACCGGGCATGCGCCCTGCATGCACGGGTCGCCACCAGCGAACGCACTGTGGGAAGGACGCGTGGATCTCGATGTCTTCGACGACGTATTTGCAGCCAATTGCGAGCCATGAGGATTATCCGGAGCGCTTGCTCCTGCGCGACGGTGAGGATCAGTGGTACCTGTGGACCGGTGATGGCCAGGAGATCGAGGCGATCCCGGCCCGGCTCGCCGCCTGGATCGCTGACCGGCCCGAGATGCGGCTGCTGCAACGACCACACATGTGGTTCGAGCTTTCCTGTCTGCCGCTCAATCCCGCGGCCATGTTGACCGACCGGTAGGGCCAGGACGCACCACCTCCCAGCCAGGAAAGCACTTTCACCCGGAGGCCCTCGCCTCCGGGTGATGTGTTTGTGTCAGGGAGATAGCCTCCCGGGCCCACCCCTCCGTACGGTCGGCCCTTGTGGCCGACCTCGCACACCACCACGGCGCATCGGTAGGGGAACGGCCTATCGCCTTCGTAGCCCCGCACCTCGCAGCTGCGGCCGGCGTCCGCCCACCACAACGGCGTTCGGATGCCGGAACGGCGGTTTTCCCCGGTAGCGCCGGGCCTCGTGTGCCGCACCTGTGGCGACCCTTCAGGCCGGCGTCCGCATCCCACCACGGCGCCTCGCCAACCGCCCCGCCCCTCACACCCCCTCATTCCGAGCACATATGAGGGCCCGCTGCTGCTTCCCGGCCGAGCCCTTGCCCGCGGCCACAGCCGCGGGCGGTGGCCGACGTCCGGACCCCGGCCACCTCGGGCCGGGGCGACCGGGGACAACCGCCGTCCTGGACTTGCTCCACCGCGCCAGCGGGCATGAAAAAGGGCGGACATGGCGTCCGCCCGTGCGCTGCAGCGTGATCCGCCTAGCCGATCTCCGACCAGGCCCCGATGGTCCGGAATTTCTCGTACCGCCGGTCCAGCATCGCCGTCATCCCCGCCTCGTCGTCCGGGTCGAAG
>DATLHE010000218.1:0-7970 GCA_035540335.1 Thermomicrobiales bacterium
CGCGGGCAGGTCCCGGTCCGGCACGTAGTCGAGGATGCGGAGACGGCGGCCGAGGCCGCTGGCGTCCAGATCGCGCAGCACCTGGTCGGAGAGCCAGCCGCGCTTGCCGGCGATGACGAGCTCGATATCTCCCGCCGCGGCCTCCGGCATCATCATCGCGCGGGCGATCATCGGCAGGTTCTTCCGCGGCTGGATGGTGCCGACGGCAAGGACGTAGGGGCGCGTCAGCCCGTACGTCTCGCGGACGACGTCGACGCTGGCCGGCTCGATGAACCGGAAGCGCTCGTGGACGCCGTGATGCACGACCGTGATCTTCTCTTCCGGCGTGCCATGGAAGCGGATCAGGTCGTCGCGCGTCTGCCCCGATGGCACGATGATGTGCCGCGCGACCTTCGCGCTCCAGCGGGTCGTCCAGTCCAGCATCCGGCGCTGTCGCGGCGGGTGCGCCTCCGGCACGTGAAGGTAGCCGAGATCGTGGATCGTCACGACCGTCGGCGGGTGGATGGCCGGCACGACGTGCGCCGGGACGAAGAGCAGGTCCGGCCTCGCCGTTGCCATCTCGCGCGAGAGCCGCAGGTGCGTCCACAGCCGCCGCGCCGGAATCGCCCGCACCTGGGCCGGTGGCGTCGTCGCCGGCAGGGCCGGCGGGCCGTCGGGCGCGTTGACGTACAGCCGCCACTGCCAGCCGGCGCCGGAGGCGAGCAGGCCGCGGATGATCTGGTCCGAATAGTTCTCCGTGCCGGTGCGTTCGGCGACGTGCATCCGGCTGGCGTCGATGCCCACAACCGGGACGGTGCGTTGTCGCGTCATGAGGCGGATTACTTGGTGGGATCGGGCACGAGCGCGAACATGAACTCGCCCTTGCAGGCGAGGTCGCCGTCGACCGTCGCGGTCGCCGTGCCGGTGCCGACGCCGCGCCGGAACTGGCCGAGCTCGACCTCCATGCGCAGCGTGTCGCCCGGCTTGACCTGCCGCTTGAAGCGGACCTTGTCGATGCCCGCGAAGAGCGCCGTCATGCCCTGATGAGCGTCCTGGCTGAGCATCGCCACCGCGCCGACCTGGGCCACGGCCTCGACGATGAGCACGCCCGGCATGACCGGGTAGCTGGGAAAGTGGCCCTGGAAGAAGGGCTCGTTGTTGGTGACGTTCTTGAGGCCGACCGCGCGCTCGCCCGGGACCAGCTCGATGATCCGGTCCACCAGCAGGAATGGGTAACGATGCGGAATGATCTTCTGGATCGCTACCGAATCGAGTGGCAGTTCGAATGTCACGGATCGTCTCCTGCGCGTGGGCGTGGCGGGCACGGCATCGTATCCTCGCCACGGAGTGGTGGGCGGCAAACGGTCCGCCATTGCCGGTGAGTCTACGAATCCGCGATGGAGTGCGTCAATGAACGATCGATCCGGGAACGCGCAGCGACCACACGTCGCCGTGATCGGCGCGGGGGCGTGGGGAACGACCCTCGCGCTCGTCTCGCTGCGAGCCGGCAACGCGACGACGCTCGTCGTCCGGGGCGAGGACGCGCTGCGGTCCTTCCGCGACGAGCGCCGTCACCCGCGCTCGCTTCCCGGTGTCAGAATCCCTTCCGCGCTCCAGATCGAAACCGATGCAACCCGCGCCATCACCCGCGCCGGCATCGTCATTCTTGCGATCCCGACGCAGAAGCTGCGGGCGGGCACCGCGCCGCTGGCCGCAGCGCTATCCGGCAAGGTGGTTGTCTCGGCGGCGAAGGGCATCGAGGTGGCGACGCTTTCGCGGCCGACGGAGGTTGTCACTGACGTGCTGTCGGGGACGCCGGCGCGGGCGATCTGCGCCCTCTCCGGCCCGAACCTGTCGTCGGAAGTGGCCTCCGGGAAGCCCGCGACGACGGTCATCGCGTCGCACGACGCAGGCGCCGCGGGGATCGTGCAGGAGGCGCTGATGGGCGAGGCTTTCCGCGTCTACACCAGTGACGACGTCGTCGGCGTGGAGATCGGCGGCGCGCTCAAGAACATCGTCGCGATCGGCGCCGGCATCGGCGATGGGCTCGGCGCCGGCGACAACGCGAAGGCCGCCTTCCTGACCCGTGGCATCGCCGAGATCGCCCGCCTCGGCATCGTCCACGGCGCCCAGCCACTCACGTTCGCCGGGCTGTCGGGGATCGGCGACCTGATCGCGACCTGCGCCAGCCCGCTCTCGCGGAACCACCAGGTGGGGATTGGACTCGCCTCCGGGAAATCCCTTCCGGAGGTGCTGGACGGTATGACGGAGGTCGCCGAGGGGGTCGAGACGACCCGCGCGGCCATCCGGCTGGCCCATCGCAGCGGCACCGAGCTCCCGATCGCCGAGCAGATGCACGCGGTCCTCTTCGACGGCAAGTCGCCGCTCGCCGCCGTCCGCGACCTCATGATTCGCGAGCCGACGCAGGAGCTCCGGGGAATGCTGTAGAGGAGAGCAGGGTGGATCGCGCAAAGGCACGCGGCTCGGACCCAACCCCGTACGGTCGCCCCTTGTGGGCGACCTCCTGTTCACGAGTACTGGAGCCGGCCCAGGGTATCAGGTAGCCGTGGCGACGGGCCGCCACCGCCCGCAGCTGAGAGGGCGGCCCGTACGGGAGCCCCATGTGGGCTCCCTCCGTTGCTGGGTGCGAGACTACTCCGCCGCGCGGTCGATCAGCTGCTCGCGCGCCGGGCCGACGCCGACATACCGCACCGGCGCCCCAAGCTGCTGCTCGATCCGCGTCAGGTACGCCTGCGCCGCCCCCGGCAGCTCGTCGTAGCCACGAACGCCGGTCGTGTCGACGCTCCAACCGGGAATCTCCTCCCAGACGGCCGTCGCCGAGCCCAGCCGGTCCAGCAGCGCCGGCACGTGCGTCAGCTCTTCGCCGTTTAGCCGGTAACCCGAGCAGAACTGGATCGCATCGAAGGTGTCGAGCACATCCACCAGCGTGACGGCGACCTCGCTGACGCCGTTGAGCCGGCTCGTCTGCCGGGCCGCGACGCCGTCGAACCAGCCGGTGCGGCGCGGCCGGCCGGTCGTCGTGCCGTACTCGTTGCCCCGGCGGCGAATCTGCTCCCCGACGTCGTCCAGCAGCTCCGTCGGCATCGGCCCGGCGCCGACGCGTGTGCTGTAGGCCTTGTAGACGCCGACGACGCGCTCAACCTGCCGCGGCGCGACGCCCGCGCCCTGGCAGGCGCCCGCCGCGGTCGGGGAGGACGACGTCACGTACGGATAGGTGCCGTAGTCGATGTCGAGCATCGCCCCCTGCGCGCACTCGACGATGACCTCCTTGCCGTCGGCCAGCATGTCCTGGACGAGCACCTCGGTCGGGGTGATGAACCCCTGGATGCGCTCGCCCCAGGTCACCAGGTCGCGGTAGATCTCGTTGAAGTCCAGCGGCGTGTCGCCGTAGAGCGACGTGATCATCTGGTTCTTGCTGTCGAGCTCGATCGCCAGCTTGCGGCGCAGGATCGCCGGGTCGGTGAGATCGCAGATGCGCAGCCCCGTGCGCGAGACCTTGTCGGCATAGGCGGGGCCGTTGCCGCGCAGCGTCGTGCCGATCTCCTCGCCCTCGCGGCGCTTCTCCTCCAGCCGGTCGAGCACCGGGTGGTAGGGCAGCACGAGGTGGGCGCGGTCGGAGATGCGCAGGTTGGAGACATCGATGCCGCGGTTGGTCAGCTCGTCCAGTTCGGCCGTCAGCGTGCCGAGCTCGATCACGACGCCCGCGCCGATGACGCAGAGGACGTCGTCGTTGAGGATGCCCGAAGGGACGAGGTGGAGCTTGAACGTGCCCTGGTGCGTCTTGACGGTATGGCCGGCGTTGCTGCCGCCGTTGGCGCGCACCACCATCGCGGCCTGCGCGGCAAGCGCATCCGTCAGCTTGCCCTTGCCTTCGTCTCCCCACTGTCCGCCCATGATCACGGTCGCTGGCATGCTCAATCCCCGGTCTACGCCGCCTTGAAAGACACAGTAATGGCCGGGGTTGCCCGGCCATGAGCTATTGTCGCAGATTCTTCAGTTTGGTGAAGAGCGCCCGTTCCTCGTCGCTGAGCTCCGACGGGAGCTGAACGTCGACCGAGGCGAGCAGGTCGCCGGCCTTGCCCCGGTCCTTGCCGGACGACGGCATGCCTTTCCCGCGCAGCCGGAAGGTCCGCCCGTTCTGCGTGCCCGGCGGGATCGTCAGCGCCACCCGGCCGTCGAGCGTGTCCACGACCGTCTCGCCGCCGAGCACCGCCGTGTAGAGCGGCACGGAGACGGTGGTCTTCAGGTTGTCACCGACGCGTTCGAAGGCGCGATCGGGTTTGACCTCGATCACCAGGTAGACGTCGCCGTTTGGCCCGCCGTTGCTGCCGACCCCGCCCTGACCCGCCATGCGGACGCGCGAGCCGGTCTTGACCCCCTACGGGATCTTGACCTCGAGCGTCTTGGACGTCGTCACCGCGCCGGTGCCGTCGCAGGTCGGGCACATCGCGCCGCGGGCGACGCCGGTCCCACCGCACGTCGGGCAGGGATTCGGCGTCTGCAGGGTCAGCTGCCGGCTCGTGCCGTGCGCCGCCTCCCGCAGCGTGATCTCGGTCTTGACCTCGAGGTCGTCGCCCCGGATCGGGCGCGGCCGCGAGAACCGGCTTCGTGAGCCAGCACCGCGATCCTCATTGCCGAACAGGAGGTTGAAGAAGTCCGAGAAGCGGCCGTTGGTATCCTTGTAGCCGCCACGCTCACTCCACTCCCACGAGTCGCCCGGCGGCGTGAACCCACCACCGGTGAACCACGACTCGAAGTCTTCCGGTCGCGTCTGGCTGGTCCGGCTCCCGACGTCGTCCGGGTTGAAGCCGGCGTCTCGGTAGCGCTGCCAGTCCTCGCCGAAGCGGTCGTACATGCGGCGCTTCTCGGCGTCCGAGAGCACCTCATAGGCTTCGTTGACTTCCTTGAATCGTTCCTCGGCCTGTGGATCGTCGCGGTTGACGTCGGGATGAAGCTCGCGGGCCTTCTTGCGAAAGGCGGTCTTGATCTCGGCGTCGGTTGCCGCGCGTTCCACCCCGAGGACGTTGTAATAGTCCTTGAATTGCACAGGCGCCATATCTCACCTCTTAGAAGCGGATTGCCGAAGAATCGCCGTTCGTAGCGGACGACTTGGCCGCAGCCAATCTCGTCCTCCATCGCGACCCCCGAAGTCAAAGACCCGCAATCCGCCGGTCACTATGAATATCCCATAGTTTAAAACTTGAGTCGATATGACGCAACCCTGTGCGGATTACTTCGGCTGCGCCAGGCCGAAGAGGGACATGACACGGGTTTCGCCGGTACGCATGCGCCGGTAGGCGCGGACGAGATACCAGCCGGCGAGCGGCAGGACGACGATCATGCTCCACGGCACGAAGACGGCCAGGACGCTGACGATGATGACGATCGCATCCTCGATCATGCTCAGGAAGGGATTGCCGATGCCCTTCGTCCGGACGGTGACGGCCGGCCGGTTCGTCGTCTTGAACCAGTGCACGGCGCCGGCGATGAGCAGGCCGAGCAACAGGCAGAGCACCGGGTGGATCTGGTCGTCCTCGCTGGCGATCGCCATGAACGCGATCGCGCCGGCGGCGGGGCGCACGGCCGTGTGCAACAGGTCGTTGAGGTGGTCGAGGCGCGGGAACTTGTCGGCGACGAGCTCGATCGGCAGCACCAGCAGCAGCACGATGATGCCCCAGTTGGAGGAGAGCAGGTCGTAAGGCTGGTCGAGATCGACGACGCCGGTGAGCCGATCGGCCAGTGCGAGGATCAACAGCGGCAGGTAGGCGTTCAGCCCCGCGGAGGACGACAGCCCGATCCCGGACAGGAAGGTCGCGAACAAGAGGACACCTCGGTCGAGTGTGGGAGACAATGCGGCCCGTGTACAAGCACACGGCGATTCCCGAGTATACGGGAATCGCCGTGTCTCCCGGCATTTCGTGTCGAGCGGGGCGGGCGCTACATGATCGCGCGGACGACGCTCACGAGCTTGCCCTGTACCTCGACATTGCTGGCGTCGGTGAAGATGGGCTCCATCGTCACGTTCGCGGGCTGCAGGCGCACGCGGTTCCCGTCCTCGAGGTAGAACCGCTTGAGGGTGGTTTCCTTCTCGTCCCGCAGCCAGACAGCGACGGTCTCGCCGTTCTCGCAGGTCTCCTGCGCCCGCAGGACAACGATGTCGCCATCGTTGATCAGCGCGTCGACCATCGAGTGGCCCTTGACCCGCAGGGCAAAGAGATTGCGACCGCTGTTGGGCGCGAGGTCGGGGCTGAGCTCGATCATTGAGGAGACGTCATAGTCGCCCATGGCTTCCGGCACGGGGATCGGCTGACCGGCGGCGATCTGGCCGATAACCGGGATGCTGACCATGCTGCCGCGACCCGGGGCCCGGCCGACGAGCTCGATGCCGCGCGAGATATTGCGGTTGCGGCGGATCAGGTTGCGCTCTTCGAGTACCTTAAGATTGTAGTCGACGACGCTGGTGGACGAGATGCTCAACTCGTGCTGGATGTCACGAATCGTTGGCGGGTAATCATTCTCGTCCAGGAAGGCGCCGATGAAATCGAGAATGGACTGCTGGCGCCGGGAAAGCTGTTTCATGATGCGTCCTCGTTTCGTCGGAACCCCTGCGGGCGGGTTCTCGGCATGATCACGAAAAAAGTATAGGGAAGAACACATGTTCGTGTCAATGGTTGGCGCGAAAGGAATACGATGGCAGCGTGCACGAAGTTCGCTCACACCGGGCAGGGCGCGCGTCACATGAATGCGACAGGCACCGTGGCTTCACATCATGCATTGGCAAAACTTGAGTTCGGCGAGATTCTCGACCGCTTGGCCGGCCTGTGCCGTTTCAGCGTCGCGACCGAGCGGGCGCACGAGATCGGCCCCTCCAGCGACCGGCAGCACGTCGAGTATCTCCTCAGCGTCACGGCGGAGGCGCTGGAGCTCTCCGTCCAGTTCCCGGAACTGACGGTCGGCGGCGCGCGGGACATTCGCGATCAGGTGACGCGGGCGGAGAAGGGCTTCCGGCTCTCCGCGCCCGACCTCCTGCTCGTCATGGACACGCTGCGCGCCGGCCGCGAGCTGCGGCGGGTCTTCCAGCGACTGCCGGACGCGCCGACCCGCTATCCGAACATGCTGGAGTTCGCGGAGGCGATCGAGAACTTCTCGCCGCTGGAGGCCGACCTTACGCGCTCGATCGGTCCGCGCGGCGACGTGCTGGACAACGCCACCGAGGCGCTGGCGCGCATCCGCAAGGCCGTCCGCGTCGCCCACAGCCGTCTCACCGACCGGTTGAACAGCCTCGTCACCGGCAACCGGTACGGCTCGGCCCTCCAGGAGAACATCGTCACCATCCGCGACGGCCGGTACGTCATCCCCGTCCGCGCCGACGCGCGCGGGCTGGTCAAGGGCATCGTGCACGACACCTCCTCCAGCGGGCAGACGCTCTTCATCGAGCCGTTCGACGTCGTCGAGCTGAACAACCGCTGGCGCGAGCAGCAGATGGAGGAGCAGCGCGAGATCGAGCGCATCCTCGACGCGCTGAGCCAGAAGATCGGCGGCTACGCCGACGCGCTGCGGCGGATGATCGAGGCGATCGCGGCGATCGACCTCGCGATGGCCAAGGCGCGGCTGGCGACGGCCATGCAGGCGACCCGCCCGAAGCTCCACCGGACGACGACGCATCAGAAAGTCGACGCCGACGCGCCGGGTCACCCGTCGCACTACATCCGCCTCGACCGCGCCCGGCATCCGCTGATCGACCCGGACAAGGTCGTGCCGATCAGCATCGAGATGGGCGAGCGGTTCCGCGTCCTGCTCATCACCGGACCGAACACCGGCGGCAAGACCGTCGCGTTGAAGACCGTCGGGCTCCTGACGCTAATGGCGCAGACCGGCCTCTTCATCCCCGCTGATGACACATCCGTCGTCAGCGTCTTTCCGTCGGTCTTCGTCGACATCGGCGACGAGCAGAGCATCGAGCAGAGCCT
>DATLHE010000219.1:0-18082 GCA_035540335.1 Thermomicrobiales bacterium
GCAATGGCGCAGGGTCGGACTCCCGGCCTCACACATGCTCCCCGAACCACGCGAGCGAGTCGTTCCACGCGGCGATGGCCTGCTCCTCGTTGTAGCGTGGACCGGTGTCGTTGTGGAAGGCGTGCTCAGTGTCCGGGTAGACCTTGATCTCGAAGGTGACCCCGGCGTCTTTCAGCGCTTGCTCCAGCGCGTCCCGTCCCTCGTTGGCGAAGTCGCCCGGGTCGGACGAGTAGACGCCGAGCACGGCCGCCTTGATGTTCGGCACGTCCTCCAGTGGCGGCGGCGGGCCGTAGAAGGGGATCGCCGCCTTCAGTTCGGGGATCTGCGTCGCGCAGCGCCAGGTGATGCCACCGCCGAAGCAGAACCCGATCATGCCGAGGCGGTCGGCATTGAGGTACGAATCGCCCTGAAAGTACTTGACCGCCGCCTGGAAGTCGCCGACGTGGCGGGCCGGGTCGGCGTTGCTGAGGATGCTCGGGATCTCGTCCGGCGAGTTGGCGGCCGTGCCGCCCTCGCGGCTGACGAGGTCCGGCGCGGCGGCGGCGTAGCCGGCCTTGGCGAGGCGGCGGACGACATCGCGAATGTGATCTGTCAGCCCCCGGTTCTCATGGCAGACCATGATCACAGGAAAGCCGCTGGCTTGGGGAGTGGCTTTGGAGCCGGTCGCAGGTGTGGCCGCGGGGTTGCTAGGACGAGCCCCGTAGCCGGTGATCGTCGCTCCGTCCGACGACGGGTACGTGAATTCTTGCGCAACGATGGCGGGGTCGTCCTCGGGCACGGAGTTCGGGCTCTGGGGCGTGGCGGAGCCCTGCCGGAGGAGCTTGACCGGCTCCATCGCGTCCGCCGCGCGGACGCCGAGCGTGGTGAGCAACGTGGCCGCGCCGGCGACACTGCCGGTGATGTGGAGCACGCGGGCGACCATGTCGCGCCGCGTCATCACCCCATCGTTGTAGTCATCGACGAATTCGTGAACCAGGTAGCTCTGGAACTGGTTGAGTGGTCGCATGAGACGTCCTCCGGTGCATGGCGTGATGCGAGGCTCAATCGTTCGTGACCCTGCCCGAACCAGCCGCATAGCCGGGCGCTGTTCGTGAGATGCCTCAGGCTACGTATGGATATTGGGAACGGGATGTATGGCGGATGCCCGAAGAGGCTAAGGGGTATCGGTTCCGGGGAGTGGATGGTTTCGGGGAGCGCCTGGGCGTACGGTCGTTCCGGAATCGGGGAATCGGTGGCGGATGGACCCCGGCCGCAGGTGCGACACGAGGCCCGGGGCTACGAAGGCGGGATTACGTTGTCCTGAGGTCCGGGGAGACCGTGGCTGGCTTGGGGCGCTTCGGCGTCTCCTGTTTGCCGAACGAGCGGCCGTGGGCGAGGAGCCGGAGGCCGTTCAGCACGACGATGATCGTGCTGCCCTCGTGGCCGACGACGCCGAGCGGAAGCGGAATGCCCTGGACGAGGTTGGCCGTCGCCAGGATCGCGATCACGGACAGCGAGAACGCCAGGTTGACGCGGATGGTCCGCTTCATCGCGTGGCTGAGGTCGATCGCGCCCGGAAGCTTCGCGAGGTCGTCCGACATGAGCACGATGTCGGCCGTCTCCAGCGCGACATCCGACCCGGCGGCACCCATCGCGATGCCGACGTCCGCCGTGGCGAGGGCCGGGGCGTCGTTGACGCCGTCGCCGACCATCGCGACCTTTCCGTGACGCTTGAGCTCCTGGATGGCAGCGACCTTCTCGTCCGGCATGAGGTCGGCGCGGACATCGTCGATGCCAAGGCGGGCGGCGATGGCGCGGGCCACGCGCTCGCTGTCGCCGGAGAGCATGACGGTGCGCTTGATGCCCGCCTTCTTGAGGGCCGTGATCGTCGCCATTGCCTCCGGCCGCAGGGTGTCCTCAACCGCGACGATGGCGTGGACGCCCCTGGCGTCCCCGGCGAGCATTGACGTCTTGCCCTGCTGGCGCAGCGCGTTCGCCGTGTCGAGGATGTGGGCCGGGACTTCGACGCCGAACTGGGCGAAGAGCCGGTCGTTGCCGACGGCGACCAGCTGCCCGTCGACGTTGGCGGTGATGCCCATGCCGACGTGCGCCTCGAGGTGGTCGGCTTCGGGCAGCGCCAGCCCGCGCTCCTGCGCGGCCCCCACCATCGCGCGGGCGATCGGGTGCTCGGAGAGCTGCTCGGCGGCGGCGATGCGGGCGAGCATCGCGTCCTGCGGCGTGCCGTCGACCATCACGAGATCCGTGAGGCGCGGACGGCCCACGGTCAGCGTGCCGGTCTTGTCGAAGGCGACGGTGTCGACGGAGCCGAGCATCTCCAGCGAGCGCCCGCCCTTGACGAGCACGCCGCGGCGGGCGGCGTTCGCCAGCGCCGAGAGCGTGGCGGCCGGCGTGGAGATGACGAGCGCGCAGGGCGACATCACGACGAGCAGGGTCATCGCGCGGTAGAACGCGTCGTCGAAGCTGACCCCGAAGAGCATCGGCACGATCCAGACGAGGATCGAGAAGGCGATGACGAAGGCGGCGTAGCGTCCCTCGAAGGCGTCCGCGAAGCGCTCCAGATTGCTCTTCTGCTCGCGCGCCGATTCGACGAGCTTGACGATGCGGGCGAGCGTCGACTCGGTGCTGAGCTTGGTGACGCGCGCCTCGAGGGCGCCGTTGCCGTTGAGCGTGCCGGCGAAGATTTCGTCGCCGGCGACCTTTTCGACCGGGATCGACTCGCCGGTGATCGCCGCCTGGTCGACGGCGGAGGCGCCGGTGATGACCTGGCCATCGGCCGGAATCTTTTCGCCGGGATGGATGATCACGACGTCATCGACGGCGAGCTCCTCGACCGGAATCAGCGTCATCTCGCCATCGCGGACGACCCGCGCCTGCTGCGGGCTGAGGTCCATCAGCGCGCGGACGGCGTTGCGGGTGCGGTCGAGCGCGTGGTACTCCAGCGCGTTCGAGGTCGAGAAGAGCGAGAGCAGGATGGCGCCCTCGGCCCAGGCGCCGAGACTGGCGGCGCCGAGCGCGGCGAGCACCATGAGGAGGTCGACGTTGACGGAGCGGTCGAGCAGGTCGGCGATGGCGTCCTTGGTCGCGATCGTGCCGCCCGCGAGGTAGGCGAGGATGAAGATCGGCACGTAGACCGCGGGCGGCGCGTCGGTGAGGTGGTCCAGCGCCATCCCGGCGACGGTGAAGAGCCAGGAGAAGGTGGCGAGGATGGCCAGGCGCCAGTGCCGGGCCCAGGCGCCGAAGGATGCATCTGGCGGCTCGGATCCCGCGCGGCCGGTGGTGAGCTCCGGCTGGGGTGAGGACAACGTATGTGCGGCGGTCGCCAAGACTTCCTCCCGTTTCCCATGCGAATGACGTGGGTGCGGCGTCGCCCGGTCGTCCCGGCGGGGCGATCGGGCGAATCCCGACTGGAATGGTCGTATTCGAGAACGAATCGTAGATGAGACTGATTCTCATCATGTCGGTAATGATATCACCATTCCCTACCTGGGGCCACCAGTTGTTGAGAATGATTCGCATCTACGTGCCAATATGATCGGCATTGGCGAAAACCGGTCCGTCTGGACGAAAATGGACGCGGAGCCCCGCCTCCGGTCAGCCGCGTGGGTGTCGACGGTTGACCACGTGTTCGTTCCCGCCGATGATGTACGTATACAAGCAACCCAGTACCTGACTGCCGACGGGCGATGACCGGCCGCAGCGGCGTTCCGCATGGCTCCCGGCCTGTGGGATGGCGTCGCCCGTGCCGTTCCGACCCGCGACGGAGGATGATCGCGTATGGTCCGGATCACGGTTGGCGACCTGGTCTTCGTTGCCAGGTTCGAGGAGGAGACCGCGCCACGGACGGTGGCGGCCTTCCGGGAGCTGCTCCCCTATCGACAGAAGATCATCCAGGCGCGCTGGAGCGGCTTCTCGGCATGGATCCCGCTGGGCGACTTCCGGCTCGACGTGCCATGGGAGAGCCCGACGGCGTATCCGTCGCCGGGGGAGATCCTCTTCTACCCGGGCGGCTACAGCGAGACGGAGCTTCTCTTCCCGTACGGGCGGACATCGTTCGCGAGCGAGCTCGGCCAGCTTGCAGGCAACCATTTCATGACCGTCGTCGAGGGCAAGGAGCAGCTCCGGGAGCTGGGCCGGCGGGTCGTCTGGGAGGGCGCGCAGGACATCGTGTTCGAGCTGGACGAGTGAGACCGGGGTCGACACGGAGTCGACCCGTACATGCGACGTCAGGCGCGTGGGCGCCATGGAACCGGACAGACGTGGAGCGGGAGTGTCCCGCGCGGGTGAAGGAGTCAGGATGAGTAACTTCCGGGTGATCGACCGTCGGCGTTTCGTGTTGGCATCCGGCGCCGCCATCGCCGGCATCGGCACGGTCTTCGGCGGCGAGGATGTTGTCGCGCAGGACGACACGACCTTCAAGGTCGCCTTCGTCTACGTCGGGCCGGTCGGCGACCTGGGCTGGACGTGGGCGCACGACCAGGGCCGGCAGGAGATGATCGAGGCGCTCAAGGGCGAGGGCGTGACCGTCGAGACGAAGTACTCCGAGAGCGTGCCCGAGGTCCAGGCGGACGCCGAGCGCGTGATTCGCGGCTACGCCCAGGAGGGCTACCAGCTGATCGTGACGACCTCATTCGGCTATATGGAGGCCACGATCAACGTCGCCAAGCAGTTCCCCGACATCCAGTTCATCCACATCTCGGGCTACATGACCGCCGAGAACGTCTCGACGGCGTTCGGCAAGATCGAGGAGCCGCGCTACGTCTCCGGCATCATCGCGGGCCACATGGCGACCGGCGGCAAGCTCGGCTACGTCGCCGCCTATCCGATCCCGGAGGTCATCCGCGGCATCAACGCCTTCACCCTCGGCGTCCGCTCAGTGAACCCGGAGGCGACGGTGCAGGTGGTCTGGACGAACACCTGGTACGACCCGCAGAAGGAGCGTCAGGCCGCCGAGGCGCTGCTCGACGGCGGGGCCGAGGTGATCGCCCAGCACCAGGACACGGCGGGCCCGCAGCAGGCCGCCGAGGCCGCCGGCAAGTACGGCGTCGGCTACAACGCCGACATGTCGGAACTGGCGCCGAAGGCCGTGCTGACCTGCCCGATCTGGCATTGGGGCGTCTACTACGAGGACGCCGTCAAGCAGATCATGGCCGGCACCTGGCAGTCGAACCAGTACTGGGGCGGCTGGAAGGACGGCGTCGTCGACCTCTCGCCGATCGCCGACTTCGTGCCGGAGGAGGCCCGCGCCGCCGCCGAGACGGAGATCGAGGCCTTCAAGGCCGGCGAGAAGGACATCTTCGCGATCTTCACTGGTCCGCTGAAGGACCAGAATGGCGAGGACAAGGTGGCCGAGGGCACGGCGATGACCGGCGAGGAGATCCTCAACATGAACTGGTTCGTCGAGGGCGTGCAGGGCGAGCTCCCGAGCTAGTCCCGGCCAGGAACCGGGCCCGCGCCGGCGGGCCAGGTATCGTGTAGTGTTGTGCCGATCAGAACCGCGCCGATCAGGGAGCGCCCAGCGTTGACGTCCTCGTACCTCGAATCAGATACCATCCCGCCAGGTGCGTCGGCGCCGGAGGGCGACGGCTCGCCCGAGGCGGTCGCGATGGTCGGCATCACGAAGCGGTTCGGCAGTGTTGTCGCAAACGACAACGTGACCTTCAGCGCCCGCCGGGGTGAGGTCCACGCGCTGATCGGCGAGAACGGCGCCGGCAAGTCGACGCTGATGAGCGTCCTCGCCGGCATGTACCGGACCGACGGCGGGATCCTGCGCATCAACGGGCAGGAGGTCGCCTTTCGCTCCCCGCGCGATGCCATCGCCCACGGCATCGGCATGGTCTACCAGCACTTCATGCTGGTCGACTCGTTCACGGTCACCGAGAACGTCCTGCTCGGGCAGCGGGAGAGCGGGCTCGGCCTCGACATCGAGCGGACGGCGCGCGAGCTGGCCGAGCTGAGCCGCCACTACGGGCTCGGCGTCGACCCCCGCGCCCACATCTGGCAGCTCTCCGTCGGCGAGCAGCAGCGGGTGGAGATCCTGCGCCTGCTGCATCGCGGCGCGCGGACGCTGGTCTTCGACGAGCCGACGGCGGTACTGACGCCGCAGGAATCGGAGGACCTGATCCGCACGCTGCGCGAGATGGCGGCCGAGGGCTTCTGCATCATTTTCATCTCCCACAAGCTCGACGAGGTGCTCGCCGTCGCCGACCGCATCACCGTCCTGCGTCGCGGCACGGTTGCCGGCACGCTGGATGCCCGGACGACGACGCGGCCGGAGATCGCGCGGATGATGGTCGGCCGCGAGTTGGCGGGGACGCTGCTCAACGAGGCGGATGTCACCGATCACCGGCTTGGCGAGGTCGTGCTCGACCTGCGCGACGTCCGGGCCGGTGGCGACAAGGGCCTGCCCGCGCTCAACGGGGTGTCGCTCGAGATCCGGGCCGGCGAAACGCTGGGGATCGCCGGCGTCGCCGGCAATGGGCAGCGCGAGCTGGCCGAGGTCATCACCGGCCTGCGGCCCGTCGAGGGCGGTGAGATCGCGCTGAAGGGCAAGCGGATCACGAACCGTCACCCGCGCGAGATCGCGCGGGCTGGTGTCGCCCACGTGCCCGAGGACCGGCTCGGCACCGGCCTCGTCGGCACGCTCGACCTCTCCAACAACGCGATCATGCGCACGTACCGGGAGAAGCCGATCGCGCGCGGGCCCTATCTGGCGGCGCGGGCGATCGCGCACTTTGCCGACCGGCTGATCGGTGAGTACGAGGTGAAGACGCCCGGCCGCTCGACCCGACTGCGCGACCTCTCCGGCGGCAACCAGCAGAAGCTGCTCATCGCCCGCGAGCTGGCCGGCGAGCCGGCGGCGATCGTGGCGGTGCACCCGACGCGGGGCGTCGACGTCGGCGCGTCGGAGTCGATCCACGGCGTGCTGCGCGCGCAGCGCCTGCGCGGCGCGGCGACGCTGCTCATCTCCGAGGACCTCGACGAGCTTCTCACCCTCTGCGACCGGATCGCGGTCATCTACGAAGGACGAATCATGGGCATCGTTCCCAGCAGGCAGGCCGATCCAGAGCAGATCGGCCTGATGATGGCCGGCACCGTGATGCCGGCGGCGGGGAGCTTGCCCGCATGAGCCAGGAGGTCATCACCGCGCCGGCGGCCGATGCCGGCCCGCGCTGGCGGCTGGAGCGCGTCAGCAAGCCGTCGCTGGCGGCGCAAATCCTCGTGCCAGCCTTCTCGATCGTCGCCGCGCTGGTGGCCGGCGGGGTGATCATGCTGCTGGCGGGGGAGAACCCGGTCGAGGTCTACCGCGCCATGGCGAAGGGCGCGTTCGGCAGCTCCTACAACCTCTCCGAGACGATCGTGAAGATGATCCCGCTGCTGCTCGCTGGGCTCGGAGTGGCGGTCGCCTTCCGCATGCGGCTGTGGAACATCGGCGCCGAGGGGCAGTTCTACTTCGGCGCGATCTTCGCCACGTTCGTGGCGCTCTACATGCTGCCGGACGCGCCGTCGATCGTCCTCATCCCCGCCATGGTCGTCGCCGGAATGCTCGGCGGCGGGCTGTGGGGCGGTATCCCCGGCGTGCTGCGCGGACTGTGGGGCGTCAACGAGACGATCACGACGCTGATGCTCAACTACGTCGCGATCCTCTTCTCCGAGTGGCTGGTCCACGGGCCGTGGAAGAACCCGGTCGGCTTCGGCTTCCCCGGCACCAAGACGTTCCCGGAGGCGGCCTGGCTGCCGACGTGGGGGACGACGCGCGTCCACCTTGGCCTGGTCTTCGGCCTCGTCGCGGCGGCGATCCTCTTCGTCGTCCTGCGCCGGACACGCTGGGGATACGAGATCAGCGTCGCCGGCGAGAGTGAGCGCGTGGCACGCTATGCTGGCATGGCGACCTCGCGCAACATCATCATCGTCCTCGTCCTGAGCGGCGCGCTGGCCGGGCTCGCCGGCATGTCGGAGGTTTCGGGCGTCGGGCATCAGCTCCAGCGAAGCCTCTCGCCGGGCTATGGGTACACGGCGATCATCGTCGCCTGGCTGGGACGGCTCAACCCGCTCGGCATCATCGTCGTCTCGTTCCTGCTTGCCGGGCTGCTCGTCGGCGGCGATCAGCTGCAGATCTCGCTCGGCCTGCCGGCGGCGATCGCGCCGATGTTGCAGGGGACGATCCTCTTCTTCCTGCTCGGGGCCGACATCCTCACCCGCTACCGCCTCGTGCGTGTCCAGCCGGAGGTGCGCGCGTGAGCGACGTCTTCACCATTGGGTTCCTGACCGCCGTGCTCGCGGCGGGCGTCGCGTCCGGCGCGGCGATCCTCTACGCCGCGCTGGGCGAGGTGCTGGCCGAGCGCGCCGGGGTGCTGAACCTTGGCGTCGAGGGCATGATGCTGATGGGCGCGCTCGGCGGCTTCGCCGTCTGCGTCTGGACCGAGAGCGCTTGGATCGGGGTCCTCGGCGCTTGCGTGGTCGGCGGTCTGATGGCGCTCATCCACGCCGTGCTGACGATCTCGCTGCGCGCCAACCAGGTCGTCAGCGGGCTGGCGCTCACGCTGTTCGGGACGGGGCTCTCCGCCTATCTCGGCGCGTCGCTCGTCGGGCGGCCGGCGCCGGATTCCTTCACCAAGCTGGCCATCCCGGTGCTGAGCGACATCCCGCGCGTGGGGACGATCCTGTTCAAGCAGGACGCGCTCGTCTACCTCGCCTACATCGTCGTGCCCGCGCTCTGGTGGTGGGTCTACCGCACGCGGCCGGGGCTCAATCTCCGCTCGGTCGGCGAGAATCCGGCGACGGCCGACGCGATGGGGCTCGACGTCAACCGGATCCGCTACCGGTACGTCATCCTCGGTGGCGCCTTCGCCGGCCTGGGCGGCGCCGTGATCTCCCTGGCCACCAACCCCGGCTGGACGGAGAACATGACCGCCGGCCGCGGCTGGATCGCCGTCGCGCTCGTCATCTTCGGCACCTGGAACCCGGCGCGGGCGGCGGCCGGCGCACTGCTCTTCGGCGCGATCGAGGCGGCGCAGTTCCGGATGCAGGCGATCAACGTGCCGATCTCGTCCTTCTTCCTCAACATGACGCCCTACATCTTCACGATCGTGGTCCTGATCATCGCCACCCGCCAAACGCGCCGGATGCGCATCGGCCAGCCGGCCGCGCTCGGCGTTCCCTACGTCCGCGAAGAGCGATGACGATCGTCACTGCGCCAGAGGAGCGGCATCCCAGAACCATGACCGAGCAGCAGATTCCCGAATCCGACGCGACCGCCGAGGTCGCCCTGCCGCGCTACGAGCGGCCGCACGAGGCGGCGGTCGCGATGGAGCCACTCGCGATCGACATGCTGATCCCTCGCGAGGGGCTGGAGGCGGCGATCGCCGCCTCCGCGCTGACGCCGGGCGCGCGAGATCTTCTGCGCGGGCTAGTGCGGCTCGGCCGTCCGGCAATGTTCGGCGGCGGCGGCGCCGGCATCGAGTACGGCAGCCTGCTCAAGACCGCCTGCCGGCCGGAGTTCCTCGGCGCGCATATTCGCGAGGTCGCCGCGCATCTGCGGGCGGAGCGTATCGACCTGCTGATGGTGCCCGGCATGTCCGGTTACCCGGTCGGCGCGATGTACTCGGTTGGCGCCGGCATCCCGGCGATCCTGCTCAAGAAGCAGCGCCACCGGCCGGGGGCGGACCCCTCGGCGTTCCCGCCGGGCGCGTTCGTGATCCCATCCTATACCGGCGACGGCGACGTGGTGATGAGCGCCGACCTGGAGGCGATCCAGGACGTCATCGACGGCATCGTTCGCGCCCAGATCGAGGCGCGGCAGGAGGCGGAACGACTCTCGCTGACGCTGCGGGTGGCCGGCGCGGACGACATCATCGACAAGGCGACGATGAGCCAGGCGGTCAGCGAGAGCGCGCTGGTCCTCGGCCGGGCCGCGATCGCGACGACCGTCGAGCGCTACCGCGAGGAGACCGGCGACCCCCGTCCGGTCGACGTCGATGTCCGGGTCGTGACGTGGGTCACGCCGCTGATCAAGGGCTACAACCGGCCGCATGAGCACCTGATGCGCTGGTTCGGGATCACCCCGTTCGCGGGGCTCAACGTCACCGGCGTGCATCTCGACCCGCCGGCGATCGGGATCGAAGGGTTGGGGGTCGTTGGGTTCTGAGTGGCCCGGCCACCGTGACCATCGGCGAAACATTGCCTGACCGGGTATCCTAGTAACGCGAGTCGACGCGAGGGCTGGAGGGAGCGGTAGCGTGGAAGATCGGGTACTCAGCCAGACGGATATCCATCAGCAACCGGACCTCACGCGGCCGGAGCCTGATCGGGTCACCGTCGAGGAGCCCTCTTTCGCGCATTTGCTGGAGCATCTGCGGGAGACGCGTGGCCTCTCCAAGGCGGACCTCGCCAAGAGGGCCAAGGTCGACCCGAGCTCGATCACCCGCTTCGAGCAGGGCACCCGCGCGCCGGAGCGCCAGACGGTGCTGATGCTGGCGCAGGCGATGGTGCTGCCGATGGCCGACCGCGACCGCCTGCTGGCCGCGGCCGGGTTTCGCTCCGAGCTGTGGGACGACCCGCTGCTGATCGAGCTGGCGCAGCTGCTCGGCGAGCCGTCGATCCCGATGGCCGCGCGCAATGAAGTCCGCTCGGTGATCCGCATGGCCGTTGCCTACTGCAAGCTGCAGCGACTCGAACATGGATGAGGAATGAATGGCGCCGCGCACGCGTTCCGCGCACGGAACGGACACCGGTGGCACGGGGCAGAACGCGAGTGACGAGGGAATCGATGCGGCGTGTGCTGACGTCTCTCCTGACGGTGCTGCTCGTCCTGCTGCCCTGGGTTCCGGCCGCGCCCACCTCGGCGGAGCAGCGCGTCGCCCCCAACGAAGGACTGCCCGAGATCGTGCTCGACGCGCTCGACAACGACCAGTGGTCCGTCCAGAGCATTGTTGCGGCGCCCGGACAGACGATCGTCATCACCAATCGCGGGGTCGACCGCCACACCTTCACCGTCGCCGAATGGGGCGTCAGCGTCGAGCTGGAGACCCTCGAGCCGGTGACGGTGACCGTCCCCACCAACCTCACGCCCGGCGAGACCTTTACCTTCTACTGCTCAATCGACAACCACCGCGACGGCGGTCAGGAGGGGACGATCACCATCGTCTCGCCGGAGCAAATCCTGGCCGGCAAGGCGGCGCAGGCCTCGGTCTCCACCACGATGCGCGAGCGCATCGTCATTGAGGCGCGCGACGATTTCACCTTCAGCCCGGCCGAGATCGAGATCTACCCCGGCGCGCTGATCGAGGTCCGCAACACCGGCGCGATCGAGCATCACTTCGTTGTCGACGAGTGGGCGCTGAACGAGACGATCTCCCCTGGCGAGATCACACTGGTCCACGTCCCGACCGACGTCACGCCGGGCGACCGCATCACGTTTTACTGCTCCATCCCAGGGCACCGTGCGTCCGGCATGGAGGGCACGGCGGTGATCGTCGATTCGCCCTTCGACGATTCGGGGCAGGATCCCGCAGGTCGCCAGGATCCGGCGCGAGCGGCCGACCTCGGCCTCTTCCTGCCCGATTCCCGGACGTTCGGGGAGGGCTGGACCCAGCTCCGCACCGGCAACGCCAACGCGGTGATCGCGGGGCGCACCGACTTCAACGTCAAGGTCTTTCCTGGCGAGGGGCTCGGCGCCGCCTATGTCGGGCCATACGGCAGCCGGGCGACCGTGCTGGTGATGCCGTTCTCGACGACGACGGTGCCCGTGAACCAGGTGCAGGAGTCGGTGCTGACCATCCAGGCCTCGATGACGCAGGCGTGGACCACCGACCAGCTCTCCGGCGAGAACCTGCAGCGCATTCCGCCGCCGCCCGGCTGCGATGTCGCCAACCGCGCCAGCGGCATCGCGCCGATCTTCACGCTGCCGGCCGGCTCCACCGTGTGCCAGCTGCGCAACGCGGGCGTGGCGATCTTCGTCGCCGTCGAGGGCGAGATTGACGGCGCGACGGGCGTGGAGGCGGCCGACCAGCTGCTGACCCGCCTTCTCGCGGGGCCCGAGGCCACGACACGTTAACCGACAGCATCTTCAGCCGACAGGGGAGCACCATGCGAGCGTACTGGGAAGGGAAGGTCGTGCGCCTGCGCGGCATCGAGCCGGATGATGCCGCGGGGTTCATCGCCTGGAACAGCGAGGTCGAGAACGAGCGCAATCTCGACCAGGTCTACCCGCCACAGGCCACCGCGCGGGTCCGCAAATGGTCGGAAGAGGGCGGCCAGAGGGGATTCGAAGGCGACAACTACCATTTCCAGATCGAGTCGCTGGAGACCGGCGAGCTCGTCGGCCACATCGCCACGCATCACAGCGACCCGCGCGTCGGCGTGGTCAGCTACGGCCTCTCGATCCATACGCCTTACCGGCGAAAGGGGTACGCGGCGGACGCCGTCTGCCTCGTCCTCCGCTACTACTTCCAGGAGCGGCGCTACCAGAAGGCAAACGTCGGCGTCTTCTCGTTCAACGACGCCTCGCAGCGCCTACACGAGCGCCTCGGCTTCACCCTGGAGGGCCGCCAGCGTCGCACGACGTTCACCAGGGGCGAGTACTACGACCTCCTCTGGTACGGCATGACCGTCGAGGAGTTCCGCGACCGGCACCCGGAGTACCTCGAGCAGCGCTTCGACGACGCGCCAACCCAGTAGCCCCGACCACTCCGGGTCGGGGCCAGTTGCCGCGCATAACGCAATGATCTTTCAGGTCTCGCCGCACCCCGGGCATGCCAGCCCAGGGTGACTGTGTACCCGGCGCCGGCGAGAGGTGCCATTGACGCTGCTCCGAAACCGTGTTTACTAGCTCCGGACGTGGCGCGGGGCGCGCCGCCGCAGGCATCGAGAGAGGACAACGCTTCGTGGGTGTGAAAGTCGCGCTTTCTTCGTATTCGTTCTATGGCTTCGACAGCGACGACCCGAGGGCGCTGCCGACGGTCCATGAGATGATCGATCGCTGTGTCGAGTTTGGCGTCGACGGCATCGAGTTCATGAACGAGCACCTCACCAGGAGTGGGGTGACGACGGCTCAGGATCGGTTCGAGCTCAAGCAGTACATGTCCATCAAGGGCATCCGGCCGGTGACAGTGGCGGCCTCGAACAACCCGCTCAAGCTGACGCCCGTCGAGCGCGCCGATGACCTGACGCAGCTCATGGCGCACATCGATTGGGCGGCGGAGCTCGGCGCGCCGTTCGTGCGCGCCCTCGGTGGCCGCTGGGGCACGATTACGGACTTCCAGGAGCTGACGAAGAACCGCGGCGAGGAGCCGCCGGTCGAGGGCTTCACCGAGGACCAGGGCTTCGAGTGGATCGTCGGCAGCCTGCGCGCGGCCGCCAACTACGCGGCGAGCAAGGGCGTGACGCTCGTGCTGGAGAACCACTGGGGCCCGACCGGAACCGCCGCCGGCTGCAAGCGGATCCACGACGGCGTCGATTCCCCGTGGCTGAAGTACGTGCTGGACACCGGCAACTTCTTCCACCTTCCGGACCAGTACGCCGAGATGCAGGTCTTCATGTCCGACCTCGGCATGCTGCACACGAAGACATACAAGGGCGGCAGCCGGGTTGGTGCCACCGACCCCGACTACGGGCGCATCGCGCGGATGCTCGACGAGGCCGGCTACACCGGCTATGTCTCTATCGAGTTCGAGGGCAAGGCCCCGACGCGCGAGGGTATCGAGGATGGCATCGCGACGATCCGGCAGCACCTCGTCTCGTAAGCGCGGGCTGGCGGAGCGTCGATGACAAACGGGGATGCCGGCCGCCGGCATCCCCGTTTTTGGTGTGCACGGGGGCATTGAATCGGCGTCGTGCTGCCGTGACAATACGGTGAGCACGGCACGGGGGTCGACGCGACACGGGTCACCCAGCACACGGCAACCGGAAGGTCACACGCTCCTCCGCCCGACGAGGGACGGGCGCGCTCCGGCGTGCGCGGGGTGAGACGGCGGCGGGCCCGCGCCGGTGGGTGAGGACAGCAGGGGAAGGGTGCAATGCAACGAATCGATCAGGATGCCGCGCGCGACTGGCTGCGGGATCTGTTTTCCTGGCGCGAGAAGACCTCCGGGCTGATCGCGCCCGACGAGCGGCTGCCGTGGAGCAGCACGGTGGCGATGGGCATCCAGCACGTGCTGGCGATGTTCGGCGCCACCGTTGTCGCCCCGATCATCATGGGGTTCGATCCCAATCTGGCGATCTTCTTCTCCGGTATCGGCACGCTGCTCTTCTTCTTCATCACCGGCGGCAAGATTCCGAGCTATCTCGGCTCCAGCTTCGCGTTCATCGCGCCGGTCGGCGCCGTCGCCGGCTCGGTCGCGCTCGGGACGTTCAACCCGGACGATGTGCCGAAGGCGCTCGGCGGCATCGTCATCGCCGGCCTGCTCTACACGATTATCGGCGGGATCGTGCACTACACCGGCTCCGAATGGATCGACGCGCTGATGCCGCCGGTCGTCACCGGCGCGGTGGTGGCCATCATCGGGCTCAATCTCGCGGGCGCGGCCCGCGGACTCGCCGAGCAGGACATGCTGCTGGCCATGCTCACGATCCTCGGCATCTTCGTCGTCGCGGTGTTCGGCAGGGGGCTGCTCGGTCGCCTGCCGATCCTCATCGGCACGGTCTTCGGGTATCTGGTGGCGCTGATCCTGGGCGGGACCTCGGCCGACGGGCGCTCGATCGGGCCGTTCGACATCTCCGGCGTCAACCTCGACGAGGTGAAGGCCGCCAGCTGGTTCGGCTTCCCGGACTTCCAGGGTCCGTCGTTCAACTGGAACGCCATTACGCTGATCGCGCCGGTGGCGGTCGTGCTCGTCGCCGAGAACACGGGCCACATCAAGGCCGTTTCGGTGATGACCCAACGCAATCTGATGCCGTGGCTGGGCCGCGGATTCATCGGTGACGGCGTCGCGACGATGGTCGCCGGCACCGGCGGCGGCACCGGCGTCACGACGTACGCCGAGAACATCGGCGTCATGGCCGTGACGCGGGTCTACTCAACGGCGATCTTCATCGTCGCCTCTGGCGTGGCGCTGATCCTCGGTCTCTCGCCGAAGTTCGGCGCGCTGATCAACTCGATCCCCGCCGGCGTGCTTGGCGGCGTCTCGACGGTGCTGTTCGGCCTCATCGCGGCCAGCGGCGCCCGGATCTGGATCGAGAACCGCGTCGACTTCTCCAAGAGCGGCAACCTGTTCGTCGTCGCGGTGACGCTGATCGTCGGCGCCGCGAACTACACGATCCACATCGGCGATTTCGCGCTGGAGGGCATCGCGCTCGGCACGTTCGGCTCGATCATCCTCTACCAGATCTTCCGGCTGGCGCCGGGCGCGCTGGACGACGACGAGCCGGCGACCCCGGCCAGCGCCGGCGAGCCGCCGCTGCGGACGACGAACGGCCGGCCGCGGAGCGCCCAGCGCACGGGGCAGACGTCACCCCGCCCCGCGCAGCAGCGTCCCGCCCCGCGCGGCACGCTGCCTGACCTGCCCGGCGACCGGTAGGCGTCTCTGGGTGAAGGCAGGGGAGACCACAGGGTCGCCCCTGCCATGTTGGTAGGCGTGCGCTACATCCCGATGCGGGAGCGAAACGGCGCGCGGCCGGACGTCTTGAGATCGACGCGGAACACAGAGCCGGCGAGCATCCCCTCCCCGGCGCTGCGGGCGTTCCCGCCGGCCGTCGTCGCATACGCCACGTCGTAGGCGGGACCGCCGAACGTCACGCTGGAGACCTTCCGCACCGGGAAGGGCACCTGCCCGAGCAGCTCGCCCGCCGGGCTGTACTTGAAGATCGCGCGGCCGTCCCAGCGGGCCGACCAGATGTTGCCGTCGACGTCGACCGCCATGCCGTCCGGCACGGAGCCGTCGTCCGGCGTCCGGATCAGCACCTCGCGGTTCGACAGCTCGCCGCTGGCGCGGTCGTAGTCCATGCGGTAGATGAGCCGGTTGTTCGAATCGGTGTGGTAGAAGGTCGCCAGGTCCGGGCTGAAGCCGAACCCATTGGAGAGGCCGATGTCGCCGAAGAGCTCCGTCAGCGTGCCATCCGGGTCGAGCCGGTACAGGCGCGCCTGGCCGTCCGCGGTCGGCATTGTGCCGCAGAAGACCCGCCCCTCGGGATCGGCGATCACGTCGTTGAAGCGGCCCTCTCGCTCCTTCGCGATCTCCGGGACGATGATCTCTGTCTGGTTCCCGATGAGCCGCAGGACCCGCCCGTGCGAGCAGAAGAGCACCAGCGAGCCGTCGCGCTGGATCGTGTAGCCGCCGATCTCGCCGTCGTGCTGGTAGACCAGCTCATGCGCTTCTCGCTCCGGATCGTAGCGGTAGAGTCGTCCGGCGGGAATGTTCGCCCAGTAGAGGCGCTGGGCGTCCTCGTGCCACAGCGGTCCCTCGGAGTTCTGGGCGGCGATGTCGACGACGACCTCGGGCGCGCCGGTCGCGAGCGTGGGCACGGTCGGTTCGGCACTCTGCTGCTCGTGGGGCACAGATTCTCTCCTTCAGGGCTCTCAAGCGGACGATCGCTGGTCCAAGCATAGGCCAGGTCGGCGCACGAACAATGCCCGGCTGCGCGCTCGGTGAGCTTGGGCACATCGCACAATGCCAATCCGCTCCTTTTCGTGCCGTGCCGCCGGTTGACGGTCGTCGACGACCGGCTGGCGGATCTCTCGGTCACATTGCACGAAAACTCGTTCCCGATTGGTGGATGCTGCACCTCCCGCCGCTCCCGCGCGGCTTTCTACACTCCGGTTGACGCACGAAGAGGTGCCCCGGGTGCAGTGACCGCACGGAAGTTCTGCTCGATTCAGCCGGGGGAGGTTCTGCACCATGGATAGCATCAACAGCGGAGACACCGCATGGGTGCTGATGTCGGCGGCGCTGGTGATGCTGATGACGCCCGCGCTCGGGTTCTTCTACGGCGGGCTGGTTCGTCGCAAGAACGTGCTCTCGACGCTCATGCACTCGATGTTCACGCTCGGCCTGATCAGCGTCATGTGGGTGCTCTGGGGCTACACGCTGGCGTTCGGGCCGGACAAGGCCGGGCTGATCGGTGGGCTGGACTGGCTCGGCCTCAAGGGCATCGGGCCGGAGGCGGGGCCCTACGCGGCCAACATCCCGCATCTGGCGTTCATCGCCTTTCAGATGATGTTCGCGGTCATCACCCCGGCGCTCATCACCGGTGCCTTCGCCGAGCGCAAGCGCTTCAAGGCGTTCGTCGTCTTCACGCTGGCGTGGTCGACGCTGGTCTACGCCCCGCTGGCCCACTGGGTGTGGGGCGGGGGATGGCTCTTCGACCTCGGCGCCCTCGACTTCGCGGGCGGCACGGTCATCCACATCAGCTCCGGCGTGGCGGCGGTCGTCGCAGCGAAGATGCTCGGCCCGCGCAAGGAGTTTGGCAGCCCCGAGCTGGACGCGCATGACAGCACGATGACCGTCCTCGGCACCGGACTCCTCTGGTTCGGCTGGTTCGGCTTCAACGCCGGCAGCGCGCTGGCTGCCAACGGCCTCGCGGCGCACGCCTTCGTCGTCACGAACGTTGCGGCGGCGATGGGCGCGATGACCTGGATGACGGTCGCCTGGATCCGTCACGGGCACCCGAGCGTGCTCGGGATGGCGGCGGGCGCGGTCGCTGGCCTGGTCGGCATCACGCCGGCGGCCGGGTTCGTCGGCCCCTCGGCGGCGATCGTGATCGGCTTCGGTGCGGGCGTCTTCTGCTTCTTCGCGGTCGACCTGCTGAAGCACGTGCTCAAGGTCGACGACGCGCTGGACGTGTTCGCGGTCCACGGCATCGGCGGCATCTGGGGCGCGCTGGCAACCGGTCTCTTCGCCGACACGGCGATCAACGCCGCCGGCCGCGATGGGCTCTTCTTCGGGAATCCCGAGCAATTGTGGATCCAGTTCGTCGCGGTGGTCGCGGCGGCGACGTTCTCGGTGGTCGTCACGGCGGTGATCCTCAAGGCGATCGACCTGACGATCGGGCTCCGGGTGCCGGAGCAGGACGAGGTGCTTGGTCTCGACTCCTCGCAGCACGGCGAGCTGGCGTACCGGATCTAGGTAATCGATGGGCGGGGATCTGCCCC
>DATLHE010000220.1:0-2369 GCA_035540335.1 Thermomicrobiales bacterium
ATCACGATACGCCTGGGCGCCGGGTTGCCGGTCAGGAAATCGTCGGTGCGCGTGTACTGGAGCAGCACCGGGCGGTTGACGGCGCGGGCCGCCGCCGCGACAAGCGGCTCGATGAGCACGAACTTGCCGCCGAACCCGCCCCCAACCGGCATCGGGACGATGTTGACCGACTCCAGCGGCAGTCCGAGCGTGTCCGCGACCTTCTGGCGGCCATGGAAGGCGCCTTGGGTGCTGGTGTAGATCGTCATTCTCTCAAAGAGGTCCGGCGAGGCCAGCGCAACCTGCGGCTCGATGTAGCCCTGATGGACCGCCACAGAGCGCAGGTCCAGCTCGACGACCTCGTCAGCCTCGGCGAAGCCCTGCTCGACGTCGCCGCGGGTGAAGTTCACCGAGTTGGTGACGTTCGGCGGCAGGTTCTCGTCCTGCCCGCCCGCCGAGGCCGCGTCCGCGTTGTGCATCGCGGCCTCCTCCTCGAACGCGCCTGACTTCGCCTCGCTGACCAGCGGGGCATCCTCCTTAATCGCCTCGTGAATGTCACTGACGACCGGAAGCGGCTCGTATTCGATCTCGACCAGCTCGGCGGCGTCCTGCGCCGCGATGTCCGTCTCGGCCAGCACGAGCGCGACTGGATGGCCGACGTAGAGAGCCTCCTCGGCGGCGAGCAGCTCTGCGACCGGCGCCTCGTTCTCGTCGGTGTGGATCGGCAGGTCGGCGTTTGTCAGCACCGCGACGACACCCGGCACAGCCAGCGCAGCGTCCTTTGAGACGGAGGCGATCCGCGCGTGCGCCAGATCGCTGCCGACGATGCGCGTGTAGAGCATGCCGGGGAGCGAGAGGTCGCCCGTGAACCGCTCGGTGCCGGTCAGCTTCGGCGGCGAGTCGAGGCGCCTGGTGCGCTGTCCGACGGTCTTGTACGTGGTTGTGGTCGCCATTCGACGATCTCCTCGATTCGGGAAGTCAAAATCGCGGGAATCGGCGCGGGACGCGCGCAGATTCACGCAACAGCGTCGCACAAGTTGTGGCAATGGGAAAGGGCCCGCTCGGCCCTCGCGCGCTCAGAGGGTGCCGGAGAGGAGGCGGCAGGCTGCCAGAGTGGCCATGTCGGCCATCTGGGCCACGCGGTGATCTTCGAGGTGGCCAGGTTGTTGGAGAGCGAGCCGGAAACATGGCCACGAGAGGCGCGATGAGGGAGGGCATTGAGCGCGCATGTCGGGGGGCGCCTTATTTGGCGCTGAGCGCGTTCAATCCCTCCCTTGCGAGTGTGAAGCTTATGAACTCGTTGAGGATTCGCTGGAAGCTTCCTGCTCGAGGACGTCCGATGGGCCCCACTCCTGGACGCAGACGGGGTGCGCGTCCATCTCGCTGAGGAATCCGTAGCGCTCCATCGTGGCGCTGATGTCCTCGGCCGCGGTCGCTTCCCACATCGAGAAGATGCGGTCGTCGTGGAGATCGGGCGACCAGGTGCGGATCCAGCGCGGGCGGGAATCGTCATTCCCGTGAGCACGGGCGAGCTCGACCATCTTGCTGGGGGCATGAGCGGCCTCTTCTTGATCGGGCCGGGGCGTGTGGACGACGAGATACAGCGGCATGGTGGGTTTTAGCTCTCCGTTGGTGATTGATGCGTCATGTCGGACGTCCGCGAGCGGCGGCCGCGACGTCGGCGCCGGCGACGTGGTGACCCGTCGGACGGCTCCGCATCATCGTCGCTGGGCTGCTGGGCTGCAAGGGCCACCGGCTCCACAAGCGCGGGGGCCGGGGGACGGCGTTGGCCGCCCGCAAGGATCTCCGATGCCGGAAAGACCTCGTCACGCCCTTCGTGCGTGAGGCGGACGGTCACGAGCTCGCGCAGGATCTGCAGCGAGACGACCATCCCCTCGCCGGCAGAGGTCATGACCTGCTGGCCGAGGCGCGGCAGGATCGCCTTCGCCTTCTTGTACTGCTCATTCTCGTACGAGAGGCAGCAGAGGAGCCGGCCGCAGACGCCCGAGACCTTGGTAGGGTTCAGGGAAAGCTCCTGGTTCTTGACCATGTTCATCGAGACATCAGGGTACATTGGGAGCCACGACGAGCAGCAAAGCGTCCGCCCGCAACGACCGAGGCCGCCGAGCAGGCGTGCTTCGTCCCGTGGGCCCACTTGCTGCAGCAGGATATCGCTCTCGAACGCATCCTGCAGCGCGCGCCGGAGCGCCTGGACGTTCACATGTTCGGCCGACGAGTAGGAGATGCGGAGACTTTCCCCGTCGAAGGCGTACTCGGCGGCGACTGGCTTGATGGCGAAGCCGCTGGCGCGCGCAATCTCGCCGACGCGCCGGATGGCTCGCGACGCCTCCCGCTTGAAGTGATCCATGCGCTCGACGTCGGCGTCGTCC
>DATLHE010000221.1:0-3727 GCA_035540335.1 Thermomicrobiales bacterium
CGACGACGCCGACCACGGCACGCGCACGATCGCCTGCCCGGTCCTTGTCCTCTGGGCCGGGCGGGGCGAGGTTGGGCGCTGGTACGACCCCCTCGCCATCTGGCGCGATTGGGCCAGCGACGTCCAGGGCGCGGCCATCGACTGCGGCCACTACCTTGCCGAAGAAGCCCCGGAGGAGACCTACGCCCGCCTCCACGCCTTCTTCACCCCGGCAACCGGCTCGTCGTAGGGGAGGGATTGAACGCGCTCTACCCACATAAGGGCATCCACTGGGGGGCGTTCAATGCCCTCTCCCACGCCCGCAAACAAACCACCTCATTCTGAACGAATGCGAAGAACCCTCCGGGAAGCGCACTACCAGACACACCAGTGTCGCCCTCACCATATGTCCCTCCGGCCATCGGGCCGACATTGCGTCGCAGGTACGGCCCCTACGATCCGGGGCGACCCGCCACGCATCCGCGCCCGTCGTCGTACGGGCGGATGGCCGAAGGCTCCCGGCCGAGCGAAGCGAGAAGCGAACGGCTCGCCATGGCCGAGCCCGCAGGGCGAGCAGCGGAGCGAGCCATTCGCTTCTCACCTTTCAGGTTCGGCCGGGCGAGCCCTTCGCCCTGCACCCGCGGCAATGTCCCGCAGGTGCGGGCCGACGGTCTGTGTGCATGGTGATCATCCGGATCCCGTATGTGAGGTACCGGCCAGCACGCCCATAGTATGGAAAGTGACGCGTCACCCCTCCATCCATGCGTGACCCAGGTGTGGCAGGATTACCCATGGACAGACGTCACCCGCCGCGTACATCACAGGAATCCTTCATGACCCTTCACCCGCCATCCTCCGACACACCGGAGACCTCGCCAGCCGGCCTCGTCCGCCGTGGCCGGCTGGCGGAGCTGCGCCAGCACCAGCCGGCCGACCGCGAGGACTTCATGCGCTGGTATCAGGACCCCGACATCGCCGAGCTCCTCCGGCACGACCTCGAGCCGCTCACCAGCGCACAGGCGCGAGGCTACTTCGACTCCATCGTGCTGCCCTCCTCGGCGCGTGGCACGGCGTGGGCCATCCACGACCGCGTCTCCGGCAATCTCATCGGCTCGACGGCCGTGACGGAGATCGACCAAGCCGCCGGCACCTGCCTCTTCCGCATCGTGATCGGCGAAAAACAGGCCTGGGGCCACGGCTTCGGCACCGACGCCACCCGCCTCGTCGTCGCGGAGGCGTTCGAGACGCTCAACCTCCGCGTCGTCAAGCTCGAGGTTTTTGAGCACAACCTGCGCGCCCGGCGGGCCTACGAGCGCGTCGGTTTCCGCGAGACCGGCCGCCAGTTCGAGTGGGTGCCCCGGCGCCGGCGGCGTCTCAACGTCATCGCCATGCAGCTCGACCGCGCGACGTGGCGCGACGGTGATACTGCGCCGGACACGACGAGGCCCCTCGCCTAGAGGGGCCCCGGAGCGTTCCTGGGTTGAGAGCGGCGTCAGACCTCGGCCGTTACCTCACGCATGCGACCGCGCATGCGTGCCCGCGAGACGCTCCAGCGATGTCGCCAACGACTGGCGCGTCTCGTGGCTGAGCCGAAGCAGCTCGCTCCGCGCGTTGCTGTCGAGCCCCATCTGCCCGAAGAACCGGTCCAGCTGCTCGTCAACCGCGCGCGCGTGTTGCTCATCGCTGCGCAGGGCGCTGAGATCGGAGCCCAGGGATTCTGCGATACGATCGAGGACGTCGTACGACGGCACGGTCAACCCGCGCTCGATCCGGCTGAGGTGAGATGGCGAGATCCCCGCGGAATCCGCCAGCGTATTCAGCGACATGCCCTTCTGATACCGGAGTGCCTTGATCGTCGGCCCCACCCGTTGGCGGACCGGACTCGACGTCGCGGCGCGAGTCTGTGACTTCATCCTGTTGTCCTTCCCAGCATCATTCTGTGCATTGACCCCGACACCGTGACCGCCAGGTCCCACTCTGGCATCGCCACGCAATCGACTTCCGGCCCCTGAAGCGCGTCCGCGCACCGGATCGCGGTTGGCAGGTACCCACCGGTACCCAGGAGACACCGGTGGCATCCACGAGGGAAGACCATTCCAATCGCATGCGTTCAATGTACCAAGGCGAACGCGTGGTGTCATCAGCAACTTCTGACTAAATGCACAGATAAGACAAACCGCCCATGGCCCTTAAGGGGTATGTTCCCCTTCGTCACGCCCCGAACGGCGCCACGATGGCCCGCCCGGGTCCTGCCCGCCACCGCTGCCCGGTCTGCGCGATCGGACGTATACTTCCGCTGGTTGATTCCCGGTTCCTGCTCCGGCCTGCTTCTTGCAAGAGGTGCTTGACGCGGATCAACGCATTGGTGCGCGCGTGCCGGAATGCCCGTTGCGCGCCGGTCGCCCTGTGATGCACGCTCAACTCGTTCGTCTCGCGTAGAGGGACACCCGGTACGACGTGCGCGATTTCTCTTCGGGTTCCCACTCAGTCAAGGAAGAGCACTATGGCAGCCAGCAATGGCAAAGTGTCGCCAAACCCCTCGCACCACGCGTCGTCGCCAAGGGGCGCGGTCCTGCCCCACATCGCGTCGCCCTCCGATCTCAAGCGCCGCACGCCGCGTGAGCTCACCCAGCTCGCCGCCGATGTCCGCGCCGCGCTGATCGCGTCCGTGACGCAGACCGGCGGCCACCTCGGCGCCAGCCTGGGGACGGTCGAGCTCACCATTGCGCTGCATTACGTCTTCAACTCGCCCCTCGACAAGCTGGTCTGGGACGTCGGCCACCAGGCCTACACCCACAAGCTGCTGACCGGGCGCCAGGACCGCTTCGACACCCTCCGCCAGGAGGGCGGCATCTCCGGCTTCCTCAGCCGCGACGAGAGCGAGCACGATGCCTTCGGCGCCGGCCACGCCTCGACCTCCATCTCCGCCGCCCTCGGCATGTGCGTTGCCGAGCACGACAAGCCCATGGGCGAGCCGCGCGGCAAGGTCGTCGCCGTCATCGGCGACGGCGCGCTCACCGGCGGCATGGCGTTCGAGGGGCTCAACAACGCCGGGCACCTCAACTATCCGCTCATCGTTGTGCTCAACGACAACGAGATGTCGATCGCCCCGAACGTCGGCGCGCTCAGCAAGTATCTCGATCGCGTCCGCACCGACCGCGTCTACAACCGCGCCAAGGACGAGCTCGCCGACTTCATCGAGAAGCGCCTGCCCCAGGGTGAGATGCTGGTCGAGTTCGGCAAGCGGATGAAGGACTCCATGAAGGAGTTCATCTACCACACGATGCTCTTCGAGGAGCTCGGCTTCACCTACATCGGCCCCGTCAACGGCCACGACATCCGCGCCATGGTCGACGCCTTCCGTCGCGCCGCCGAGAGCCGTGATCCGGTCTTCGTCCACGTCGTGACCCAGAAGGGCAAGGGCTACGACCCCGCCACGACCGATCGCGAGCGCAGCCACGCCGTCAGCGCGCCAGCGACGCCACTGCCGGCGGCCGCCCCCCCGGCCGCGCCGAAGTACCAGGACGTCTTCGCGCGCACCGTCATCGAGATGGCCGAGGACGACCCGCGCATCTACGCGATCACCGCGGCGATGCCCTCCGGCACCTCCCTCGGCAAGTTCGGCGAGAAGTTCCCCTCGCGCTTCTTTGACGTCGGAATCGCCGAGCAGCACGCCGTCACCTTCGCCGCCGGCCTCGCCACCGCCGGCCTCCGCCCGGTCGTCGGCATCTACTCGACGTTCCTGCAG
>DATLHE010000222.1:0-3711 GCA_035540335.1 Thermomicrobiales bacterium
GTCATCGCCCGCCACCCCTGCGGCGCCGGGAGAAGGCGGCCGGCGGCGCCGCAGGGGTGGCGGGCGATGACGACGACGACTCCGGCTCGACGGTGATCGAGAAGCTCAAGGAGTCGTCCGAGATGGAGGCGACGCCATGACCGAGACCGCAACCACACCGGTCCAGGACGAGCAGGGGACGCCGGTCCTCGAGGCTCGCGACGTGGCCGTTCACTTCGGCGGCGTCAAGGCCGTCGACGGACTGTCGATGACGCTGCGGGCCGGGAAGATCTACGGAATCCTCGGCCCCAACGGCTCGGGCAAGAGCACGCTGCTGGGTGCGATGACCCGGCTCACCCAGCTGACGCGGGGCGAGCTGCTCTTCGACGGCGAGGAGTACCACAAGGTCCCGGCGTCGCAGGTGGCCAAGAAGCGGGTCGCCCGAACGTTCCAGACCGTCCGCCTGCTGCCGGACCTCACGGTTCGCGACAACATCCAGCTCGGTGCCGACGCCCGGACCACCGAGGGGACCGGGTCTTCGGGTCTGCTCCGGACCATGTTCGGTCGAGGCGTCTCTCCCGCCGTCGCCGACGCCATCGCGCGGACCAACCTGGACGGGTTCGAGGACTACTACCCGTCGGAGCTGTCCTACGGCACGCAGCGTCGCGTCGAGATCGCCCGCGCGATCGCGATGAACCCACGGCTGCTGCTGCTCGACGAGCCGACCGCCGGCATGAACCAGAAGGAGCGGGCCGAGATCTCCAAGCTGCTCCAGAGCCTGCGGGGTGAAGGTCTCTCCCAGCTGCTCGTCGAGCACGACGTGCAGATGATGATCGATACCTGCGACTACGTCTTCGCGATGAACTTCGGTCACCTCATCGCGGAGGGCACGCCCGCGGACGTGGTGCGCGACCCGCAGGTCCAGGAGGCATACCTCGGGAAGAAGTGGCGCGAACATGCTTGAGGTCAGCGACATCCACGTCAGCTATGGCAAGGTCGAGGCGGTCCGCGGCGTCAGCCTCACCGTCAAGCCGGGCAAGGTCACCCTCGTCCTCGGCGCCAACGGGGCGGGCAAGAGCACCACCCTCAAGGCCGTCGCCGGCCTCGAGAAGCCGACGTCGGGGACGATCGTCCTCGACGAGAAGCCGATCACCGGACTGCCTCCGCACGCGATCGTCCGGCGGGGGATCGCGTTGGTGCCGGAAGGGCGTCGCGTCTTCGCGCCGTTGATGATCCACGAGAACCTCCGGATGGGCGCCTACACGGCGCCGAAGAGCTCGTACGACGAGACGCTCGCCAAGGTCTACGAGATGTTCCCGATCCTCTCCGACCGCTCCCACGCGGCCGCGGGCCTGCTGAGCGGCGGTGAGCAGCAGATGCTCGCGTTCGGCCGGGCGCTGATGTCACAGCCGACGGTGATGCTCCTCGACGAGCCGTCGATGGGTCTGGCCCCCGCGGTCGTCGACTCGATCCTCACCAAGGTGCGGGCGATGGCCGACTCGGGGATCGGCATCCTCATGGTGGAACAGAACGCCGAGGCCGGGCTCGACGTCGCCGACGACGTCGTGGCGATCGCCCGCGGCGAGGTGGTGTTCACCGGTCCGGCGACGAGCGCGCGCGACAACGCCTCGGTGCTGCGCGCGTTCCTGGGCGAGGCGGCGCTTGCCGGCCAGTAGCGCGCCCGCGGCCGCCCCTTCGGACGCAGACTCGGGCGACGCCTCAGGCGAAGTAGCGCTGCTCCCAGGGGATGGTCTCCTTGAGCACCTGGGGGAACTTGCGGGCCGCATACCGCTCGTAGGCGTCGATGTGCTCGCGCATACGGGCCTCGGACTCCTTGGGGTCGCGGGCCTTGAGCGCGTCGAAGATCTCGATGTGCGCCTTGAGGATCGCCTGACGGCGATGGCTCGGGTAGTCGATACCGATCGCCGTGCCGTCCATGATCCCGGACAGCGAGTCGATGATGTAGCCGAAGAGGGCGTTGCCCGAGGACCACGCGATGATGTCGTGGAACCGCTTGTTGGCGTCGAGGAACGAGTGCTGGTCCTCGATCTCCTCGCGCATCTGGATGATCGTGCCCTCGAGGTCGGTGAGGGCGTCGTCGTCCATCCGTTCGGCGGCGAGGCTGCTGATCATCGGCTCCATCGCGGTGCGGACCTCGACGATGTTGCGGAACGGCGCGGCCTTCAGCTGCATGAGCAGCACGAGGTTGCTGGCGAGGTGCGACGCGTCCGGGTCCATGAGCACCGGCCCGCCGCGTGGTCCGGGCTTGAGGGTGATGACTCCCTGGAACTCCAGCAGCCGCAACGCTTCTCGCAGGGTGCCGCGGCCGGTCTGGTACTTCTCGAGCATCGTCCGCTCGGGGGCGAGCAGGTCACCCGGCTTCCGGCCCTCGCGCAGCGCGTCCTGGACGATGCGTTGGGCCACCAGGAGGGCCGCCTTGGGCGGACGGGTGGAGGTGCCGTTGATGGTCATCGACGTGCGTCCTTCGTCGAACAGTTCATTTATGCCAAAGATTAACATGATTATGGGCGATGTGAACCTCGCCACATGGAGAGGCCGGTTCCCGTGAACAATTCACTCGGTGACGAGGAGACCGTCGAGGCGCTGGCCCGCCTGGTGCGTGAGTGGGGTCGCGAGCGGGTCCGGCCGTTCGTCCAGGAGCGCGAGGCCGCTGGTGAGTTCCCCCGCGACCTCTACGCTGAGATGGGCGAGCTCGGCTTCTTCGGGTGCGTCTTCGACGAGTCGCTCGGCGGGACCGACGTGGGCTTCGCCGCCCTCGCCGCCGTGGCCGAGCAGCTCGCCTGGGTCTACCCACCGCTTTCGGCGGCGATGAACCTTCAGGCCGCCACGGTACCTCTGACCATCGCCAACTGGGGGGACCCGGACGTCATCGCACGCTGGGTGCCGGATCTGGTGGCCGGCCGTGCCCTGGGCTGCAACGCGATGACCGAGCCGGCCGGTGGGTCGGACTTCCTCGGGTCGATGCGCACGCGGGCGGTCCGCGACGGGTCGGACTGGGTGCTCAACGGTTCGAAGATGTGGATCACCAACGCCAACGTCGCGGACGTGGCGGTCGTGTACGCGCGTACCGACCCTGCGGCCGGACACCGCGGAGTGACCGCGTTCGTCGTCCCCACGCATACCTCGGGCTTCGAGGCGACCCGCGTGCCCTGCCGCGGACTCGGGAAGCTCATGCCCACGAACTCCGTCTCGCTGGTCGACGTCCGAGTGCCGGCGGGGAACGTGCTGGGGGAGGAGGGCCAGGGCTTCGTCGTCGCGATGAACGCGCTGGACTACGGGCGGCTCAGCGTCGCGGCGCGGTCGGTGGGGCTGGCGCAGGCGTGCCTCGACGCGGCGCTCGAGTACGCCGACCAGCGCGAGGCGTTCGGCGAGAAGATCGGCTCGTTCCAGATGGTCAAGAAGCAGCTGGCCGACATGACCTGCGAGGTCGCGGCGGCACGAGGTCTGGTCCGAGCGGCGGCCGCGAAGTACGACACGGGCGACCTCGCGACGCGGGAGAGCTCGATCGCGAAGTACTTCGCCGGCGAGGTGTGCAACCGCGCGGCGCAGGCGACGGCGGACATCTTCGGCGGTGCGGCGTTCAGCGACGACCTGCCGATCGGGCTCTACCTCAACTACGCCAAGCTCTGGCAGACCGGCGAGGGCTCCGCCAACATCCAGGCGCTGCTCATCGCCGACGACGCGCTGGGCTGGCGGCGGATGGATCGGCAC
>DATLHE010000223.1:0-4632 GCA_035540335.1 Thermomicrobiales bacterium
TGATGCGGGCGGGTACGAGCGCTACCGGGCGGAGGGGATGTTGGGAGAGGGGCGACGCGGGGCCGAACGCAAAGGGCAGACATAAGCGTCTGCCCCTACACGATGCATGCGAATGGTAGGGGCGGACCGAGTGTCCGCCCCTACGCACGCCGGCCCTACTCCGCCGGGAACTCCGGGCGGGTGTCGACGCGCCAGATCGCGCCGCTGCCCGGCTCGGCCACGACCTCGACGCCGGAGTGCCGGTTCTCCATCTCAAACGCGCCGAAATCGAGCACCCACAGCGAGCCGTCGACCGGGTTGTACTGCACGTCGATCGGCCGCTTCAGGTCCTCCGTCTCCAGCACGTGCTGCGTCCAGTCGCTGGTCCGGACGAGGACGAGCGCCCTGCCCACCTTTGGGTGTCCCGGCGCGGCGGTCATCGGCGTCTCGTCGCCGAAGAGGCCGATCGCGAGCACCTCGCCGTTGGACTGTGGGTCGACGGCGAACTTGGTCGCGGCGGTGTGCGAGGTGAACTCGACCAGCGCCTTCTCCGGCGCCGGCAGCTCGTCGTGGTTGGCGAGGATGAACCCCGGCTGCGGTCCGGTCTCCGGCACGAAGCGCAGGTCGGTGACCGGCGTGTCGCCCATGAAATCCGGCCAGCCGTACCATGCGCCCTGCTTCACCTCGAAGAGGAAGTCCGGCACGCTGCCGATCGGGCGGCTACCGCGGTCGTCCGCGCCCTGGTCGACCGCTAGCAGGCGGCCGTCCGGCAGGAAGCCAAGGCCGAACGCATTGCGGATGCCCCAGCAGACAAGCTCGACGTCGCTGCCGTCCGGGTTGGCGCGGTGGATGGCGGAGGTCGCCGGGACCTGCGCGGCGATCCGGGTGCCGGCCGGCTTGGTCTCGCCGATCTGCGAGAACGGGCTGCTCTCCAGCGTGGCGTCCGGGTCCTCGACGTTGAATGGGTCGCGCGTCTCGACCTTGAACCCATTGAGCTCGATGTCGTAGCCGGGGATGTCGACGCTGTGCGGCAGCTTCTTCAGCCAACCCATGATCAGCGCGTCGAGGCCGACGATGCCCATGTTGGTCATCGCGCCCTGGCCCCAGTACATCTTGCCGTCCGGGCCGAAGGCGACCATGCCGGTGTGGTAGTTGCCGCCGCCGGGGAGGTTGTCAAGCACGTTGGTGACCGTGCCGTCGAGCTCCAGCCGGTCGATGCGGCCCGGGTTGCTGCCCTGCGACACCCAGAGCGAGCCGTCGTGGAAGACCAGGCCGGTGATCAGGCCGAAGCCCTCCGCAAGCAGCGACTTCTCGCCCTCCTGCGTGACCTTCCAGACCCGGCCGCCGCGGGGCGTCTTCGCGAACCCGATGCCCGTCTCCCCGACGTAGGCGTTGCCGTCGGTGTCGAACGCCATGCTCGACGGGAAGTTGAAGCCATCCGCGATCGCCGATACCGAACCGAGCGCGGTCCGCGAATACGTCTCTACCCAGGACATGAACAGACCCTTCCGTGAGATGGAATGAACAACCGAATCGAACGCTATGGTGTGGTGGACGACGCGCCATCCAGCGCGGTGCCGGGCCGCGTCAGGCGGTTGCCGACGAGCCAGGCGAGCGCGGCGATGGCGACGACCGCCAGCATGACGAGAAAGCCGCTGGCGAGGTCGGTGGTGACCGTGCCGGCGATGGCGTAGATCAGCGCGGCCGGGATGGTGCCCGCCGTCGTCGCGAGCAGCACCTTGCGCCAGCCGAGGTCGGTGGTGCCGGACATGATCGCGACGGTTTCGGCGATGATCGGGATGAGCCGCGAGACGATGATCGCCAGCACACCCCACCGCGCGAGCAGCGCGTTGGCGCGCGCCTGCTCGGCGGGGGAGATGACGCGCCGCAGCCAGCCGCTGCCGCGCTTGCCAACCCACCAGCCGATCATGGCGCCGCCGACGCTGCTGACGAGCGAGATGAGCGTGCCCATCACCACGCCGAAGACGGCGCCGTGGGCGATCATGATGACGCTGGACGGAATGGGGATGAAGACGTCGGCGAGCAGCAGCCCGCCGCCCAGCAGCGCCGCGCCGAGGCCGCCTTTGTCGAGGTACTCCGAGGGATCGACGAGAATGGGGATGCCGAGCGCTTCAACGATGAGAAAGCTGATCAGCACGAGCGTCGCGATGATGCCGGCGACGATCGCGTAGGTCTTCATGCGGGATGATCCAATGTGTCACGTGATGCCTGGCGAGTCCGAAGCATGGCCGTGGCGGGTGCTTACCCTTCCTCAGGGCCGACAGGCAGTGTACCGAATCTCGGCGCGGGCGCAAGGCAGGCATGCCGAAGATGATCGCCGATGGGTAGACGACCCCGGTAGCCCCGGGTGGCCGGGGGCATCGGGCGGCCACACCACACCGTCATCCCGAGCCGCGAAGTCGAGCCCTTGGGATGACGGTGTGGGGACCGGCCGACCTCTCAGGCCGCCGGCGATGGCGCTGAAACCTGGCGAAGGTGGGCAAATCGCCTCAAATCGCCGTGTTCGCCGCGCCCTTGAGCGCGAGCATCGCCCGCGCCTCGTCGGGCGTCGCGACGTCGAGCGAGAGCTCGCCGAGGATCCGCCGGATGCGCCCGACCAGCGCCGCGTTCGTCTCCGCCAGCACCCCCTTGCCGAGGTAGATGCTGTCCTCCAGCCCGACCCGCGCGTTGCCGCCCATGATCGCGCCCATCGTGACCAGGTTCATCTGGTGACGGCCCGCGCCGAGGATCGACCAGACATAATCGCCGCCGAGCAGCCGGTCGGCGGTGCGCCTCATGTGCAGCAGGTCCTCCGGGTCGGTGCCGATGCCGCCGAGGATGCCGAAGATCGTCTGCACGAAGACGGGCGGCTTGATCAGCCCCCGGTCCAGGAAGTGGGCGAGGGTGTAGAGGTGGCCGACGTCGTAGCACTCGAACTCGAAGCGCGTGCCGTTCGTCTCGCCGACGTCGCGCAGGATGCGCTCGATGTCGGCGAACGTGTTGCGGAAGATGTTGTCGCGCGAGCGCTCGAGGTAGCCCTCTTCCCAGTCGAAGCGGAAGTCCTTGACGCGGTTCCTCACGGGATAGAGCCCGAAGTTCATCGAGCCCATGTTCAGCGAGCAGAGCTCCGGCCGGAAGCGGAGCGCCGCCGCTAGCCGCTCGTCGAGCGTCATCGTCTGTCCGCCGCCGGTGGTGATGTTGATCACCGCGTCGGTTCGCTCGCGGATGCGTGGCAGGAACTGCGCGTAGATGTCCGGGCTCGGAGTCGGGTGACCGTTTTCGGGGTCACGGGCGTGAAGGTGCAGGATCGCCGCGCCGGCCTCGGCGGCGCCGACCGCGGAGTCCGCGATCTGGTCCGGGGTGATCGGCAGGTGTGGCGACTGGGAGGGGATGTGGATCGAGCCCGTCACCGCACAGCTGATGATGACCTTACGCGCGCCGGTTGCCATCGTCGATGCTCCTCATCTCACATGGTGGTCGATGGGGGCATCGTACCCGAGATCAGATGGTCGTGGCGGGGGCGCTTGTGGCGATCTTGTGATGCCGCGGAGACGAAATGAGACGCGGTTTCGGCGCGCCGTGATCTATAAGGAAGCAGGAACGAACCCATCGGACAGGGACGACCCATCATCTGTGCCGCAGCCCCACCAGACACGGGGGAACGACCTTTTTGGCCAAATGCATGGTCGACCCGAGTCGGCCGGGTTCATCACCTTCAGTCACACGGCCCTGGTTCCTCGCCAGGGCCATGCGCTTGTGCGGGCCGTCATGACTCGCCGGAGGCGCCGGGTTGGTGATGGCGGCACGGAGGAGCACGGAGGCGCAACGCCTGAGCGCCGCCTTGACTCAGGTCCACCGGCTGCCGGCAGGAACGGAAGGCGGGCAGTGCGATTGACCGCGGCCTCGGCGATGGTTGGCGCCGGGGACCGCGGTAGGCTGGCGTCTTACTTGCGCGGACCGGTGAAGTTGACCTTGATACTGGCTGCGTCGTTGGCGAAGTTCGTGTCGTTGCTCGCGTACACGAACCCCTGCTCGAACATGTGCTTTTCGGGGCAGCACGCCTGGACGGTGATCGTCATCGTCGCGGTCGCGCCCGGCGCCAGATCGCCATAGCCGCACGTCCCATAGACGTCGGTCGGTGTGCCGGCGAGGCAGTCGTAGCTGACCGGGTTGAACCAGTCGGGCACCCACCCGGCGAGCTCGACGCCGGTGGCGGTTTCGTCCCCGACGTTCGTCCCGGTCACGGTGTAGGTGATGTCCCCGCCGGTGCGAACCGTCCTCGGGCCGGAGATGGCGGTCTCCATGTCGGCACCGGTTTGCGCCGATGTCAGGCGAGGGCCCATGAGCATCACGGCGACAAGGAGCAGGCTAGCGAGGAGCTTGAATGACAGGATGGCTGATCGGTTCATCATGATACGTCCTTCGTGCACGGTGCGTTGCGTGACGTGATCAGCATGAGGCCCGTACCTTCAGGTCCCAATGGCCCCAGGGGCGCCGTGCCGCCTCAGGCGTCCGGCATGCGCACCGACACGTTCTCGGTCAGGCCCAGGAAACGGTGGGGCCGTGGACACGAGCAACATCGCAGCCAGCAGGAGGAGAACGCGCTTTGCCGGCGCCGGTTCCCGCCGCGCCCGGATACTGGTTGCTGAGGAA
>DATLHE010000224.1:0-39148 GCA_035540335.1 Thermomicrobiales bacterium
ACCTTGACACCGTGCGGAGGATGCGGGTGGCGTACGAGCGGGAGGCAGCTGAGCCCCTTGACGTGCCCCTGCTCGCCGGCGTCCTACCGCTTGTCAGCGCGCGCCACGCGGAGTTCCTGCACAACGAGGTGCCGGGAATCACCCTGACCGACAAGGCGCGGGAGCGAATGCGCCTGGCGGGCAGCGAGGGACGCAAGGAAGGCGTCAAGATGTCCCAGGAGCTGCTGCACCAGCTCCGGCCGCACGCCGAGGGCGTCTACCTCATGCCGTCGTTTGGGCGCTACGAGGTGGCCGCCGAGGTGATCGAGGTGCTGAAGGACTAGTCGGTCGCCGGTCTCGCGGACCTGTCGAGGGGCGACCACGCACGGTCGCCCCTAGCCGATTAGACGCCCACCCGCCCCTGGTGCAACGCCTCCAGTATCGGAGCGAACGCCTCTATCCCGGCCAGTGTGAGTGGTTCGGGCCAGATATACAGCTGTGTGAAACCTTCGTTGGCGAAGGCCAGCAATGAATCGGCGATCTCCTCAAGGGAACCGTTGAGCGCGCCAAAATCTTCTCGCCTTGGAGCGCCAGGCAGATCCACCCACACGGCGGCAGTGCGCTCCAAAGTCGCCGGATCACGCCCAACCTCGGCGCAGGCGGCGTCGACCTTCGCGCGCCATCCCGGGAGGTCCGAGATGGCATTGTCGGGCCCGAAATCCCGGTTCCACATGTCGGCATATTGAGCCGTGAGCCGCAACATGCGTGGCCCCTTCGACCCGATCATGATCGGGGGACCATTCGGACGCGGCCCTCTCGGGCGCAGCTCGCATTCGCGCGCCTGGTAGAAGCGTCCCTCGAAGTCGACCGCCCCCTCGCGAAGGAGCGCCGTGATAATCGTCAACGCCTCTTCGAAGCGGCTTGCGCGGTGATCGAAGGGAAATCCAAAGGACCTGAACTCCGGCTCATGCCACCCAGCGCCCAGCCCCAGCACAAGCCTGCCGCCGCTGATCTCGTTGACGGTGTCGGCCATCTTGGCGAGAAGCGCAGGGTTACGGTAGGCGGTCGCTGCCACGACCAGCGCGATCTCCACGCGGCTCGTGGAGGCAGCCAGAGCGGAAAGCATCGACCACGTGTCCCACAATCCGATTCGCTCTTCGTCGCCGAAATCCACGAGCAGGTGATCGCCCGCTGATATGGAATCGAATCCAATCGCCTCGGCGTATTGGGCCAGGGCGAAGATATCAGCCCAGCGATATGTGGTTCCGTCCGTCGACTTCTCCCAGGTCGGCAGGTGGAGGCCGACGTTCAGCACGCGTGAGCCGGAGAGTGCCATGGGTCTTCCTCCGCGTCGTGTGGCTGGCATGTCAATGGGGTTCCACGAATCACGGTATACCGGACACGAGCCAGTGACAATGCCCCCTCAGGATGCCAGCCGTCGTCGCTGGGCGGAAAACGGTCGTCGAATGTGGTAGCAATCGTGCGCGCGTGCTACAATCGCCCGGTGCCCGTCGATCTCGGGAACGAGATTGTGCGCGCTTTTTCCTTGAATTCCACACGATCGGCCGCTCCCCCGTCGCGAGCCGGCCCCACACACACGAGGAACGGTAGGTCATGGTTGCGCAGTTGATTCGCTCCCTCGAAGCGGAGCAGTTCAAGGATGTTCCGCAGTTCGGCGCTGGTGACACCGTTCGCGTCCACGCGAAGGTCGTCGAAGGCACGCGCGAGCGCATCCAGGTCTTCGAAGGCATCGTGATTCGCCGCCGTGGCGGTGGGATCAACGAGAACTTCACCGTGCGCCGTATTGCCTCCCACGGCATCGGCGTCGAGCGGACGTTCCTGATCCACTCCCCGCGCATCGACAAGATCGAGGTCACCCGCTTCGGCAAGGTCCGCCGCGCCAAGCTCTACTACCTGCGTGGCCTGACCGGTCGTGCCGCCCGCATCACCGAGCGCCGCCGCGACCTGACCGCCGCCGCGAAGAAGGCCGCCGCCCGCGCCGCCGAGCAGGAAGCGCTGCAGGCCGCTGCCGCGGCGGCTGCCCAGGCGGAGGCCGAAGAGGCCGCTCGCGCCCAGGCCGCCGCCGCCGAGACGGAGGCCGCCGCTCCGGAGAGCGCCGAGGTCGCCGAGGCGCCGGCCACCGAGACGGACGAAACCCAGCAGTAGGTCGTCGCAACGACGGTTCTGTATTTCAACGGCCGAGGGCAGTTCGCTGCTTTCGGCCGTTTGTCATTGGTGATGGCATGAGCATGAGCGAATCCCAGGCCCCGGCCGAGATGACGGCCCCGGGCATCGATCAGGCGCAGGCGACGGCGTTCCTGCACGAGCGCTACGGCCGCGATGTCACGCTGACGTCGGCGCTGCGGCAAGGCGCCTGGTCGAACGCCTACGCGTTTCGCCAGGACCGGTCCGATCTCGTCATCAGGTTCAGCCGCTACGCCGACGACTTCGCCCGCGACCGCCTGGCGGCGAGCTACGCGACGACCGCGCTGCCCATCCCGGCGGTCGTGGAGCTGGGCGAGGCGTTCGGCGGCTTCTATGCCGTATCCGAGCGCGCCTTCGGCCAGTACATCGACGATCTCGACGGCGAGCAGATGCACGCGCTGCTGCCGGCGCTGTTCGCCGCGCTCGACGCGATGCGGGCGGTCGACCTCTCCGGGACGACCGGCTACGGCAACTGGGACGCGCAGGGCCACGCACCGTTCGCCACCTGGCGGGAGACACTCCTCCACGTCGCCGTCGATGACCCCGCCGACCGGGGCCATGGCTGGCGCGAGCAGCTGGAGAGCTCACCCGTCGGCGCAAGCATGTTCGACGAGGCACTTGCGCAGTTCGTGCGCCTCGTGGACGTCGCGCCGGACGAGCGCCACCTCATTCACAGCGACCTGCTCAACTTCAACATGCTCGTCGCTGGCGACCGGATCACCGCCGTAATCGACTGGGGCTGCGCGCTCTACGGCGACTTCCTCTACGATCTCGCGTGGTTCGCCATGTGGGCGCCGTGGTACCCCGCGTGGCGCGACATCGATTTCGCCCGGGAGGGCGCCGAGCACTTCGCGCGCATCGGCCTCGACGTGCCGCACCTTGACGAGCGACTGCGCTGCTGCATGGTCCACATCGGCCTGGGCAACCAGGCTTACTGCGCCAGCATCGGCCGCTGGGACCAGCTGGAGGCGATCGCCAAGCGAACGCTGGCCATCGCACGGGGCGACGCGAGATAATCGACCCATGACAGCGATCGAAACGGTACCCGAGATCACCACCCTCACCTATGAGCGGGACCTCTTCGACAGCGACGTGCGGATTGTCGCCGGCGTCGACGAGGTCGGGCGCGGTGCGCTCGCCGGGCCGCTCGTGGCGGCGGCGGTCATCCTGCCTCCCCTGCCAGAGCTGATGCGCGAGGCAGGGTTCTGGTCGACCGTGAAGGACTCGAAGACGATCACAGCCGCGCGGCGCGAGCTGCTCGCGGCGGGGATCATGGAGCGAGCCGTGTGTTGGGCGACGGCCGGCATCGACGTCGAGGAGCTCGATGACCTCGGCGTCGGCGCCGCCAACCGTATCGCCATGGAGCGAGCGGTGCTCGCACTCGACCCGGAGCCGGAGGTGCTCTTGATCGACGCGATGACGATCGACAGCAGCATCTGGCAGATCGGGATCATCGACGGCGACGCGTTGAGCCTGTCCGTGGCGGCGGCCTCGATCGTCGCCAAGGTGACGCGCGACGCGATCATGGTCGACTTCGACGCGACGCACCCGGTCTACGGCTTCGCGCGCCACAAGGGCTACGGCGTGCCCACGCACCTCGCGGCGCTACGGGAGCACGGCCCTTGCACGCTCCACCGCCGCTCCTTCGCGCCGGTCCGCCTGGCAGGGTCCGATGGCCCGCACGAGCCGTGACGGCGCGCTAGGCGCGACGGGAGAGCACCACGCGCGGCTGCTGCTGGAGGGACGCGGCTACCGCCTCGTGACCCGGAACTGGCGCTGCGCCGCCGGCGAGCTGGATCTGGTGATGCTCGACGGCGAGGAGCTCGTCTTCGTCGAGGTCAAGACCCGGCGCGGCGAGCGCGCGGGCCGCGCCGGCGAGGCCGTGACGCCCGCCAAGGCGCGCCGGATGCTCGCCGCCGCTGAATGGTTTGTCGCCGATCACCCCGAGCATCAGAACCGCATCTGGCGCTGCGATCTCGTCGCCATCACCCTCCATCCGACCACCGGCGCGGCGCGGGCCCAGCATTACGTCAATGCAATCGTCGTCGGCTGATCGTCCACAGTCTGGCGGATCGGCTACCATACTTCCCTGAACCTCGGGTGCGCCGCAACGCCCGCGCCCCCTTCGCCACCACCGGAAGGAACGTGCATGGATTCGCCGTTCGAGCACTACGGCGGCTTTCCCGGATCAGCCTCGACCAACGAGCATCGCGCCGAATCGCCGAAGACGGTCACCGTGGCGGTCCTCACGATCAGCGACACGCGCACCAAGGACGAAGATCGCAGCGGCCAGCTGATCCGCCAGCATCTCGACTGGCGCGGCCATACCGTCGCCGCCTACGAGATCGTCAAGGATGACGCGCCGGCGATCACGGAGACGCTGCGGCGCTGGATCGCCGATGCGAGCATCCAGGCGATCATCACCAACGGCGGCACCGGCATCGCCGGGCGGGACGTGACGTACGACGCGATCACGGGGCTGCTCGAGAAGCGGCTGGACGGCTTCGGCGAGCTCTTCCGGATGCTCTCCTTCCCGGAGATCGGCGCGGCGGCGATGCTCAGCCGCGCGACGGCGGGCGTGGCGAACGGCACGGTCATCTTCGCGACGCCGGGCTCGTCGAACGCCGTCAAGCTCGCGATGGAGAAGCTGATCGGCCCCGAGCTGGGCCACGTCGTGCACGAAGTGACGAAATAACACGCAAGGGGTCGACATCGAGTCGACCCGTACGGGCAGTGGCTTGTCCCGGCCCGCTGCCCCGCAGGGGCAGATGTCACACAATGCGGCAACCGAGGAGTCGCCCATACGGGCGGGCTCCCGGTCCGCGCTCAACTTCAGCCCGCACACATGGTGCGGTGCTACGAATGAATGACCGCAGGAGACATCATTGGCCGCACCGCGCAAGCCACAGGTTCTGAAGGGATTTCGCGATTACCTGCCGCAGCACATGCTGCTGCGCCAGCAGGTGCTGGGCATCATCCGCGACGTCTTCGAGCGGCACGGCTTCGAGCCGCTCGACACGCCGGCGCTGGAGTACATGGAGATCCTCACCGGCAAGGCGGGTGAGAACGAGAAGCTCATGTACCATTTCCTCGACGCCGGCGAGCGCGAGGTCGGGCTGCGCTACGACCTCACGGTGCCCCTGGCGCGGGTCGTGGCGATGCACCAGAACGAGTTCGTGCTGCCCTTCAAGCGCTACCACATGGCGCCGGTCTGGCGGGCAGAGAAGCCGCAGCGCGGCCGCTTCCGCGAGTTCTGGCAGTGCGACGCCGACATCGTCGGCACGCCCTCCGCCCTGGCCGACGCCGAGGCCATCAGCGTTCTCTCCGATGCGCTGCACGCGCTCGGGCTGGGCCGCGCCGTCGTCTCCATCAACCACCGCAAGCTGCTCGAGGCGCTGGCCGAGATGGCCGGCGTGCCCCACGAGCAGGCGCCGATGGTCTACCGCTCGATCGACAAGCTCGACAAGATCGGGCGCGACGGCGTGCTGGCCGACCTGACGCGAAACGGGGTCACCGAGGACGCGGCGAACGAGGTACTCGACATCGTCACGACGAAGGGCACCAGCGACGAGCTGCTCGCCTTCGCCCACGAGCGCCTGCAAGTGTTCCCGGCGGGCGTCAAGGCCGTCGACGAGCTGGCGAGCCTCGTGGGCTGCATCGAGGAGCTGGGTGTACCGAAAGGCGCGTACAAGATCGACCTTGCCCTGGCCCGCGGTATCGACTACTACACCGGCCCGGTCTACGAGGCGACGGTCGAGGAGCCCAAGGTTGGCTCCGTCGCCGGCGGTGGCCGCTACGACGGCCTCGTCGGCATGTTCAGCGGGCGCGACATCCCGGCGACCGGTATCTCGCTCGGCATCGATCGGCTCCTGGAGGTCATCCAGGAGTTCGACCTGCTGCCGACGCCACGCTCCGTCGCCGACGTGCTGATGGTCTTCATCCCGGACACGCTGGCCGACAGCGCGGCGATCGCGCGGGAGCTGCGATCGCACGGCGTGCGCGTCGACCAGTCGGTCGTCACGAACAAGGGCATCGGCGACCAGCTGAAGTACGCCGACCGCCGGGGCATCCCCTTCGCGATCATCGCAGGGCCGGACGAGCTGGCGCGCGACGAGGTCTCCGTCAAGAACCTGCGCACCGGCGAGCAGCGGCATATCGGCCGCGCCGTGCTTGTGCAGGAGCTCAAAATCCTTTTGAATCCCTGAAGCAGACCCGGCGGGCCGGATCGGCCCGCCTTACCGCGATTTCAGGCAAGGGATAGGAGATTCCGTGGCTGACGACGTCGATCGTAGCGATTACACGACCTACATGTGGGTCGTGGCCCATCCGGACGATGCCGAGTTCTCATCGGCCGGCACCATCACAAAGTTCGCGCAGGAAGGCAAGAAGGTCATCATCATCCAGGTCACCTCGGGCGACCGCGGCACGGCTGACCGCAGCCTGACGCCGGAAACGCTGGCGGCGATGCGGGAAGACGAGGAACGGGAGGCCGCCCGGCGCATGGGCGTGTCCGAGGTCGTCTTCCTCCGCGAGCCGGACGGCCATGTGATGCCCGATGTGCCGCTGCGCGAGAAGATCGTGCGCATGATCCGCACACACCAGCCCGACGTGATCGTCACCCACGACCCCTTCCGGCCCTATGCCATGCACCCGGACCACCGCGCGGTCGGGCAGGTCACGCACGACTCGGTCTATCCGCTCGCGCGGGATCACCTCTACTTCCCCGACCATCTCGCATCCGGCCTTGAGCCGCACAAGACTGCCGAGATCTGGTACTTCGGGTCCGAGGCGCCGGACATCTTCGTCGACATCACGGGCACCTTCGACAAGAAGATCGAGGCGCTCAAGGCACACGCCTCACAGGTCGGCACCGGCGACACGCTGGATGAGCGGCTGCGCGAGCGCTCACGCGAACTGGCCAAGAACCAGCCCTTCGAGCTGGCCGAGGCCTTCAAGTCCGTGAAGATGAACCGCTAGCATGGCAGACCACGGCGCCCTCAAGATTCGCGCGGTCGATGCCGCATGCGCTGGCCTGGGTCCGGCCTGGCGGCCGGAGTACTGGACGATCGCGCCGGGGCGGATCGAGCTGATAGGCAACCACATCGACTACAGCGGCGGCCCGGTGCTCGCCGGGGCGATCGACCGCGTCATTGCCATGGGCGTCGGGCCGAATCCGGACGCGAGCGCCATCGCCGTCGTCGCGCCGGACGTCGCGGATGGCCGGGACGACATCGACGTCACCGCGATCGGCGACTGGCACGCGACGACGGACGACGCCGGGCCGGGCGTCTACGTCAAGGGCATCATCGCGGCGCTGAGCGCCCGCGGTATCCCCTTCCGGCGCGGCGTCACGCTCGCGATGGCCGGCGACATTCCGCCCGGGTTCGGCATGAGCTCCTCGGCCGCGTTCTGCCTTGCCACGATCCTGGCGCTGACGGAGCGCGAGATCCCGCCGCGGGAGATGGTGGCCATCGCCCGCGAGGCGGAGCATCGCGCCGGCTCGCCGGTCGGCGCGATGGACCAGTCGGCGTCGGTCGCCGGCGGCGTCATCCTCTTCGACGGCGCCGACGCGTCGTACACGACGATCGAGCCCGACCTGGGCAACTACGTCTTCGCCGTCGCGGACTCCGGTGTCGACCGCGCGCTACGGACCTCGTCGTACGCTACGCGCGTGCAGGAGTCGAATGAGGCGCTGGCGATCATCAACGACGCGCTCGGGAGCGACCTGCCGTCGCTGGCGGCGATTCCCAGCGACGAGTGGCGGGAGATCCAGTCGGGCGTGCGGGAGCGGCTGGGATCGCCCCTGTTCGAGCGCGTCCGCCACGTCGTGACCGAGACAGGGCGAGTCCGGGACGCGGAGCGGGCGCTGCGCGCGTCCGATTGGCCGGTGTTCGGGGCGTTGATGAACGCCTCCGGCGAGAGCTCGGCCGGCGACTACGCGATCAGCCACCCGCTGGTCGAGGAGCTCGTCCACGAGCTGCGCGACCTGGACGGCGTCCTCGGCGCGCGGATGATGGGCGGCGGTGAGGGCGGTCCCGCGCTGGCGCTCCTCCACCGTGAGGCGATCGGCAACGTGCGGGAGGCGCTGGATCGCGGCTACTACGCGCGCCACCCCGTCCCCGGCGCTGGCCCGCACATGCAGGTCTGTGTGTTCGGCCCTGGAGCTCATCGAGAGCCCTAGGGATATGTCATGTAAGAAGGTCGGCCCTTGCTGCCGACCGTACGGGCGGACGGGCCTGTCCTAAGGGCCCGCCGGGCCGAGGCGAGGCCGAGAAGCGGAGCGACCCCTTCGCTTCTCGCCCTACGGGTTCGGCCGGGCGCAGCGAACGGATCCCCCGAATCGCGCCCTGCGAGCGCGGCGGGAGAACACCAGGCCCTCCCTACATCACATCCCAGACCGTACCCCTAATACCCCCACTCGACGTCGACGACGTTGAGCAGATCGCGGCCGTCCCGGTAGCGGCGGATGTTTTCCGCCAGCACCTCGTACACCCGCGCCTCGGCCATCGGCGACGTGCCGGAGGTGTGACCGGTGAGGATCACGTTCGACATCGCCCACAGCGGCGAGTCGTCCGGCAACGGCTCGGGATCGGTCACGTCCAGACCGGCGCCGGCGAGACGCCCGTCGCGCAGCGCGCCGATCAACGCCTGCTGATCGACCGTGCCGCCGCGCCCGACGTTGTAGAAGCGCGCGCCGGGCTTCATCCGCGCTATCAGATCCGCGGAGACGATCCCCTTCGTCGCCGGCGTCATCGGCAGGCTGCTGACGACGTGATCCGCCTCCGGCAGCACCTCCTCCAGCGCGCTGAAGGGCACGACACGGTCGAAACCGGCGATCTCGGGTCCCTGGACCTGCCGACGGGCGCCGATGATCCGCACGCCGAACGGGCGCAGCCGCGCGGCGATCGCCTGGCCGATGGCGCCGACGCCGAGCAGCACGACGGTCTGCCCGGTCAACTCGAAGAACGCGGGCCGGTGATCATCGTCGCGCCAGATGCGCTGGTCCTGCCAGCGGATGAACGTCGGCAGCCCCCGCCCGAACGCCAGCATCATCGCGACCGCATGCTCGGCCATGTTCGGCGCGCTGACGCCGCGGCTGTTGGTGATCGTGATGCCTCGCGCGACGAGCTCCGGCGTCAGCACGCGCTCGACCCCGGCGAACGGAACGTGCAGCCACGCCAGCTCCCGCGCCGCGTCCAGCACGCCGTCCTCCAGCTTGCCGCCGACCATCGCCTGGGCGTCCGCGATATCCGCCGCGAGCGCGTCCTCGGCCGCGACAGTCAGGGTGAGATCCGGAAACTCGGCCCGCAGGGCATCGATGCGGTGCTCCCTCGGTCCCTTGGCGAACACGATCTTGCGCAGGGTCGGGCGGTTCATCTTGGACAGGCTCCCCGTGAGATGGTCGAGCGCCACACGATCTGGTTGGGGGCGACCCCAGGTGGTCGCGCCACTCTGGGCGGACACATGGTCCTCCCCGACGAACATCGACGTCTGTCGACTCAGAACTTCGCGTCGAACAGCGCCCAGCGCAGGAAGTAGAGCAGGAACGCGGCGGCGATGATGTACATGGACAGATGCACCTCGCGCGCCTTGCCGCGGGCGACCTTGATCAGGACATAGCTGATGAAGCCGGCGCCGATGCCGTTGGTGATGTTGAACGTGAAGGGCATCACCAGCATCGTCAGCACGACCGGGAAGGCATCCTCCATGTTGCCAAAATTGATGCTGTGGCGCATGCCCGTGCCTTCGTCGGGCTCGTTCTCGCTCAGCACACCGACCATCAGCAGGCCGACGATGATCAGCGCCGGCGCGGTCGCCGCCGCGGGGATCGCCTCGACGAGCGCGACGAACGGCAGCGAGAGCAGGAAGAGCGCGCCGGTCACGACCACGACGAGCCCGCTACGGCCACCGACGCTCACGCCCGCGGCCGACTCCACGTAGGACGTCGCCGACGACGAGCTGGCGAAGCCGCCGGCCGCCGCCGCGAGGGAGTCGATCAGCAGCGGCTTCTCCGCCTCCGGCAGTTGCCCGTTCTCATCGAGGTAGCCGGCCTGGGCACCGACGCCGATCAGCGTGCCCATCGTGTCGAAAAAGTCCGCGAGCATGAAGCTCAGCACGACGAGAACCGAGGTCAACAAGCCGAGCTGGCCGATATACCCGAAGCTGACATCGCCGACGAGGCTGAAGTCCGGCCCGGCGAAGGGATCATTCGGCCATTTGGTGACGTCACCGGGCACGATGAAGGCCGCGACCGTCGAGACGATCATCCCCCAGAAGATCGCCGCCCGGACACCGCGGGCCATGAGGAAGATGGAAACGACGAGCCCGACGATGGTGACGAAGATCGGCCATGTATTCAGCGGCGCGAGCGCCAGCAGGCCGGTGTAGGTGCCGACCGGCGTGTCGTTGCCGCTGATGAACTCGATCATGCCGGCATTCTTGAAGCCGAGGAACAGAATGAAGAACCCGATGCCGACGCTGATCGCCTTCTTCAGCACCACGGGCACGACCTCGAGCACGTGCTGGCGCACGCCGGTGAGGACGAGGATCGTGATGATGATGCCCTCGGTGAGGACGACACCCATCGCCTCCGGGAACGAGAGGCCCATGTTGCCGACGAGCGTGAAGGCGACGATCGCATTTAGCCCGAGCCCCGGCGCCAGCGCGATCGCCCGGTTGGCGTAGAGGCCCATGGCGATCGACATCACGCCGGCGACGAGACAGGTCACCGTCGCGACCTGCGTAGTGGTCAACGCCCCGTTGAACGTCAGGATCGACGGGTTCACGGCGATGATATAGGACATGACCATGAAGGTCGTCAGCCCGGCGATGAACTCCGTGCGCACGTTCGTGCCGAGCGCCGATAACTTGAACTGCCGCTCGAGAAAGCCTGGCGCAGCGTTTGCGGCCATCTTGCCCCTACTCCCCTGACTGGACACACAGAATAAGCGCGCCGGAAGCCCGACGCGCTACCTACCCGCCAGCATTGTGCCGCCAATGTGCCCGTGCGGGCAAGATGGAACCTTCCTATCCGCCGATCTGCGACATGCCGCGCACGGTGTTGCGCTCGCCCTCGGCGACACGATGGCCCCACGGCTTGCGCCAGATGCCGCCGCGCATGGCCGCCATCACCTCGGCGTCAGAGGCGCCCGCGCGCATCATGTCGCGCAGGTTGACCTCGTCGGCGTGCAGCAGGCAGAGGCGAAGGTTGCCGTCCGCCGTGAGCCGGATGCGGTTGCAGGTCTCGCAGAACGGCTCGGAGATCGGGGAGATGAAGCCGATCGTACCCCTCGCGCCGGGGATGCGCCACAGTCGCGCCGGATCCGAAGGGTTCGCCTCGAGCTGCTCCAGCGGCCCGAAAGTCCGCTCCAGCTCCCGTCGGGTCTCCTCGGAGGTCACGAGCCCCTCGTCGTAGACCATGCCGACGCCCTCCATCGGCATGATCTCCAGGAAGCGCACCTGCCACGGCCGGTCGAGCGTGAGGCGGGCCATCTCGGCGACCTCGTGATCGTTCTGGCCGCGGACGACGACCGAATTGAGCTTGATAGGCCCGAGCCCGACGCGGTCGGCCTCCTCGATGCCTTTCCAGACGAGGTCGAACCGCCCGCCGCGCGTCATGAACTTGAACTTCACCGGATCGAGCGTGTCGATGCTGACGTTGATTCGGTCGAGGCCCGCCTCCTTCAGCTCGCCAGCGTTCCGGCTCAGGATGAGGGCGTTGGTGGTCATCGCGATCTCGGTGATGTTCGGGAACGACTTGAACGCGCGAACCAGCTCGACCAAATGCGGGCGGATCGTCGGCTCACCGCCGGTCAGCCGCAGCTTGGTGACGCCCGCTTCCGCAAACAGCCCGACGAGGCGGATCAGCTCGTCGTCGGTCAGCAGCTCCTCGCGCGGCTGGAACTGCATGCCGACCGCCGGCATGCAGTAGAGGCAGCGGAAGTTGCAGCGGTCGGTCAGCGAAATGCGCAGGTAGTTCATCCGCCGCCCGAAGGCATCCCGCGGCCCCGGGATCGATGCCGGCGAGGGATGGAGGGTGAGAGGGCTGACGGTGGTCATGAAACGGTGCTCCTGCGATCTGGATGGGCGAATGGCGGGCAGCGGGGAGGGCGTTAGTTAACCATTGACTAGGTGCCAGCGTACCAAGGCGGCGTGGTCACGTCAACGGTGCTCGCCGTGCACGCGCGAAGGCGCCTCACGACATCGGCGAGCCGTGCTCGTCCAGCCAGCCAAGCAGGTAGTCGTAGTCCTCGATGCACATCACGGCGACGACGTCGCCCGTGGCAACCAGCTCGAAGGCATGCAGCGCGGCCTCCCGCTCGCCGGGCGCCGTCTCGCTCGGCACGTCATGGCCCGCGCGGCGGACCCCCTCGCCCATCAACGCCAGCATGTCTCCCGGCTCACGGCCCCGCAGATACTTCGTCGAGTCCTTGAGGATCACCCGGTCGGCCGTCGAAGCGGCGATCTCGCCGATGGCGTGGAAGACGCTGTCCTCGCGGTCTCCGGCTGTCCCGATCACCGCGACGAGTTTGCCCTCCGTCTGCCGGAAGTGGCCGGCGAACGACAGCAGTTGCCGCAGGCCAGCCTCGTTGTGTGCAAAGTCGATGATGATGGTCGCCCCGTTGAGGTCGTAGACGTTGAGGCGCCCCCGGTTGTCCGCAGGTGTCGGCCGGAACGCCGCCAGCCCGGTCCGGACCTGGTCGATGTCCAGCCCGGCGCCGAGGCATGCCGCAGAGGCGCACAGCGCGTTCTCGACCATGTGCGGCGCGCGGCCACCGAAGGTGATCGGCACGTCGTTGAGGTCGGTCAGCACCTCGGACGCGCCGTCATGCCACCAGTGGACCTGCCCATGGTCGATCGTCAGCGCCCAGCCACCCTCCTCGATGTGCTCCTGCACCGCCGCCGCGATCGGCTGGCGGGTGACGAGGAATGGGCGCGCCCGCAGGCCGTCCCTCATCCCCAGCACCAGCGGGTCGTCGGCGTTGAGCACCGCGAACCCGGTCGCCTTCGTCACTTTCGCGACCAGGCTCTTGACCTCGCCGAGCCCCTCGACACTGTGGATGCCGTGCAGGCCAAGATGGTCGGCACTGACATTCGTGACGACGCTGACGTCGTTCTCCTCGTATCCGAGCCCGCGCAGGAGGATCCCGCCGCGTGCCGTCTCCAGAACCGCGATGTCGACGTCGGCCTCGGCAAACACCCGCTGCGCGCCGGCAGGGCCCGTGTAGTCGCCCGGCAACACCAGCTCGCGGTCGATGAACACGCCCGACGACGTGGTGAGGCCGACGCGCTTGCCGGTGCTCCTCATGATCGACGCGATGAGGCGCGTGGTGGTCGTCTTGCCATTGGTGCCGGTGATCGCGATGATCGGGATGCGCCGCTTCGCGTTGGTGATCATCTCCGGCGCGTCATCCGGCTCGGCCGGCCCGGCGAGGATCGCCTTCAGGCGCTCCACCTCCGCGTCGGTATCGACCTCCGCGCCCGTGACGATGGTCAGCGCGAGCTTGCCGGCTCCCTTCGCGAACCGGCGATGCGTCCAGGAGAACGCCAGGGCGTAATGGTCCGGCTCTTCCATCCGCCGTGACTCGATCTCCGGACGCGGCTGCCCGCAGCGATCGTGGATCACGTTCACGCACTCGGCGAGCAGCGTGAAGAACCGCACGGGGTCGGCTGACTCGGGCGCTGTATGGGTGCTCGCTGCCGCTTCGGCCGGGAGTGCGAATGCCAGGGCGGCGTGGCTGACAGTGATCTCGCCGCCCGGCGCCTTGACCTCCAGCTTGATCGCCGGCCGCAGCATGAACATGTTTGGACCGTCGAGGTCGCGAATCTCGCAGATCTCCATCAGTATCCCCTGGCCGTCATGCGCTTTCGGCCCTGCCTCATCGGCGGTTGATATCGCGCGTATGCTGCGCGAAGAGGTAGCACGCCACCGGCCACGGCGCAATGTCCGGACCGTGGCCGCTTTCTTCCGGTCTAGAGGTTGATCTGGATCAGGACGATGATGAGGTTGTAGACGGCGTGGGTGATGATCGCCGCGGTGGTGCCGAAGTGCTTGCGGATCAGCCCAAGCATGATGCCCATCGCGAAGAGGCCGGCCACCACCCACGTCAGCTCGTACTGGACGTGCAGCAGCGACCAGAACAGGCTGGCGATGACGATGCCGAACCGCGGCTGGATCGCCCCGCGGAAGAGGACCTCCTCGCCAATGCCCGTCGAGAGACCGAGAAGGACCGCCCCGGCGGGGTTGTCGATGCCGCTCGTCATCTCGCTGACCGTCTCCTCGAGCCGGTCGACGACCTCGGGCTGAAAGATCTGCGTCAGTGCCGAGCCACCGATGCTGAACGCGAACGCCGGGATGACGGCGGCGAGGCCGACGCCGATGGCGCGCAGGTCGGGCATGCGAAGCCCGAGGCGCTCGGTCGCTTCCTGGCCGGTGCGGTAGATGCGATAGCCCACCGCGACGTAGGCGAGTGAAACGAAGGCCACGACGTTGATGATGAGCGACGAGACCGTGGCCCCGGAGGAGACGACCGTGTCACTCGTATCGCCGCTCTCAGGCGTCAGGAAGACCAGCGTGTAGACAAGGTAGGCGGCCATGGCGAGGACAATGGCGAGGCCGGAGAAATCGATCGCCGAGTTCGGGTCCATCGGCGTAACGCGAGCGAGCGCGAACCGGAACTGCTTGAGCAGCGGCAGGCCGAGCCCGAGCCCCAGACCGAGCGCCAGCCATCCCCCATGCTGGCCGTTGACCAGCAGCGCCAGGCCCGCGAGCGTCAGCAGGCCGCCCGGCAGGCCGAACAGCAGATAGAGGCCGACATAGGCCGAACGGTCGCCCTTGTTCGCCCGCTGCGCCCAGTAGACCATGCCGTAGGCGCAGGCGATCACCACGGCGAAAACCACGATTTCCAGAATCGCTTCAAGCATGTGCGGTCGAAAGCCCTCTCGACGCAGGCGATCACACAGGATCGCCATCCGTGTCGTCAGCAGGCGAACCTGTCGCGGGGAAGTATACCGGGCGCCGGTGCTAGACTTTGCGGACATGCTGCACGATTGCATCGCGCCCTGGACATGGGCCGGGAGCGGCATGCGGAAACGCGATTCGGGAGCTCGACACTGGTGGGTGCCAACAACGCGGAAACGAAGGGAACAGCACGCGCCCGTCAGCGACGGGGCGGCCTCGGCCGTGGCCTGGAGTCTCTCATCCCCTCCGGACCGGAACGCCCCACGCCGGCAAGCGACGGAGCGTCGAACGGCATCCCGCTCGAGGTCCCGATTGAGGCGATCGCCCCAAACCCCTGGCAGCCGCGCGTCCATCTCGACCGGCAACGGCTGGAGGATCTCGCCCACTCCATCCGCACACACGGCGTGATGCAGCCGCTCGTCGTCACCAACGCCGACGAGCCCGGCCGCTACACGCTGATCGCCGGCGAGCGCCGCTGGCGTGCCGCAGGCATCGCCGGGCTGGCGACCGTGCCGATCGTCGTCAAGGACGTCGCGCCGCAGGCGATGCTCGAGCTGGCGATCGTCGAGAACGTCGTCCGCGCCGATCTCAGCCCGCTCGAAGAGGCCGCGGCTTACAAGCAGCTGATCGAGGACTTCGGGCTCACCCAGGCGGACGTCGCCGACCGGGTCGGCCGCTCACGTGTGAGCATCACGAACACGCTCCGGCTGCTCAACGCCCCGGAGCGCGTGCGCGAGGCGCTGGCGGCCGAGCAGATCACCGAGGGCCACACGCGGGCGATGCTCGGCCTCGGCTCCGCCGCGGACCAGCTCGCGGTGCTCGACATCGTGCTGGAGAAGGGCCTCAGCGTACGCCAGACGGAGGATCTCGTCCGCCGCTGGCTCGCCGGCGTGCCGGTAACGAAGCAGGCGCACGTCGAGCGCGACGCCGACGAGATTCGCCTCGAGTCGCGCCTGCGCGACGCGCTGGGCACGAAGGTCGCGCTCAAGCGCGGCAGCGGCGCCTCCGGCGGCACGATCACGATCCAGTACTACTCCGACGAGCAGCTGCAGTCGCTCTACGACCGCCTCGTCGGCGAGGAGCTGTGGTAAGGGCGGTCTTACGCGCGTCGGTATCAAGCCCTCATTCTGAGCGCAGCGAAGACCCACGCAAACCGGGGTGGGCGAGTGCCCCGTACACGAAGAATTCGCCCCCCCAAACCACACGTCATCCCGAGCCGACGCTCAGGCAGGCATGAGCGCGTGCCCCTGCATGCCAGCCCCTCACCCAACAGCCCGTCATTCAGAGCGAAGCGATGAATCCCCGCGCGAAGCGCACCGCGCCGCAGGCGCGGCATGGGCGTCCCGGAAACGAGGGCAGGCATCAAAGCCTGCTTCTACGAGACTGTCGCACGCCCTTCAACGGGGCGGACCGGCCTCCACACCCGTCATCCCAAGGCCTCGCTCTAAATGAGGGGTAGCGGGAGCAGGGACAGACTCTCATGTTTACCCGCTAGCCCGCAGGGCCAGATGACACCAACGCTACAGGAATGGCCCGCCGCCCCTCCATCGCGATGACGCGGCAGACCGGATGCCGGGCACGAGACCCGGCGCTACCGTGATGAACGATCGTTCCCGCCTCGACGCGCCGTCTTGTGAACGGACCCCGCATCTTGTGTGCGGGGGGACGAAGAGGATTGGCGATCACACCCGCCGCACGACGTAGCAGCTCGACCGGGCGAGCGCGCTCGCCCCTTCCTCGGCGTCCTCCGACGATGCCTCGCCGATGACCTCCCACCCCTCCTTCGCCAGCTCGTTCCCCAGCGTCTCCTGCACAAGCTGGTCTGCCAGCCACGCGTGATCCCGCCCCTGCAGCCCGGTCGGCACCGCGTCGTCCCGCACTGTCGCCACCCGGCGTCCGTTGTCGAGCAGCACGGTGATTCGCAGCTCGCCCCGCGGCGTTCGCGTCAGGAAACCCTCGACCCGGCCAAACTGCATCTCCCGCCTCCACGCGCACCTGCGGCACGACAAATTGCCCGTATACTCTCATGGATCCGGCACCGATCGCGCCGGAATCCGATGCACGCACCCTGAGGACTCATCCATGGCCAACATCGACGACCTGACCAAGTCGCTCTCCGAGCTCCAGACCCGTCTCGATTCGCTCCGGGGGCGTCTTTGACCTCGCCAACGATGAGCGAGAGATCGAAGACCTCGAGCGTCGCAGCAGTGACCCTGGCTACTGGGACACGCCCGACGTCGCGCAGGCGGAGATGCGACGGCTCGGCGAGCTGAAGGCGCGCATCGAGGACTGGACGAGCGCCGAAAAGTCGACCGCCGACCTCCTCGACTTGCTGGAGATGGCCGAAGGCGAACCGGAACTGCTTGCCGAGATCGAGCAGGAGCGCGACGCTCTCCGGTCCAAGGTCGACACGCTGGAGTTGCAGTCCGCGCTCGATGGCCCGCATGACCGCTCCGACGCGATCCTGGTCATCCACTCCGGCGAGGGTGGCGTCGACGCGCAGGACTGGGCGTCGATGCTCACGCGCATGTACCTCCGATGGGCGGAGAAGCGCGGCTTCAAGGCCGAGCTGCTGGACAACACTGACGGCGACGAGGCGGGAATCAAGAACGCCACGATCGACATCCGGGGCACCAACGCCTACGGCATGCTGAAGGGCGAGGGTGGCGGACATCGGCTCGTCCGGCTCTCCCCGTTCGACTCCGCGCATCGGCGTCACACGGCATTCGCGCTGGTCGAGGTGCTGCCGCAGCTCGAGAACGACACGGAGATCGACCTGAAGCCCGACGATGTGCGGGTCGATACCTACCGCTCCTCCGGCGCGGGCGGCCAGCACGTCAACAAGACCGACTCGGCGGTTCGCCTGACGCACCTGCCGACCGGCATCGTCGTCACCTGCCAGAACGAGCGCAGCCAGATCCAGAACCGCGAGAGCGCGTTCAAAATCCTTCGCGCCCGCCTGCTGGAGCTGAAGCTCGAGGAGCAGGCGAAGGAGCGCAGGGAGCTCAAGGGCGACAAGATTGCCGCCGGTTTCGGCAGCCGCATCCGTTCCTACGTGCTCCACCCGTACACCCAGGTCACCGACCATCGCACGGGCACGAGCGTCGGCGACGCACAGGGCGTCCTCGATGGCGGGTTGGACCCGTTCATCGACGCCTACCTCCAGCATCTCATCACCCCGGCCGAGGCCACCGCATAGTGGGCCAAGGCCGGACCGCGCGACTACTCGGCGCGTTGACGCTGCTGCTCGTCATCGCGCTCGGGAGTCCTATCCCTCTTGGCGCGCAGCCCGCGCCAACCGCGACAGTGCGGACGCAAACCGCGATCGAGTTCCCCGGCGGCATGCGCTTCACGGCGGAGATCCCCGTGGCAGGCGACGACATCGATCACGTCGACCTCCTGTACCGCCTCGGCGCGGACGAGACGCTCTACCTGACCGCCGTGCCCGGCACAGGTCTCACGCGCGCGGGTAATGCCCTGACGGTAGATGTCTTCGTCGACATGCAGGAGAGCTTCGTGCCGATGGGTGTCGAGCTGACCTTCCACTGGGAGCTCTCGGCGGGCGGCACGGTCGTCCAGGCGACGCCGGATGAGACCGCGATGTGGATCGACAATCGCTTCGACTGGACGACGATCGAGAGCGATCAGGTGACGCTTCACAGCTACGAGGCGTCCGACGCGTTCGCGCGGCGCATGCTCGACAATGCACAGGCGACGATTGACGAGCTGGAGACACGCTTCGCGCTCGACCGCATCGCACCGATCTCGGTCTGGGTCTACGCCTCCGGCGAGGACATGAGCGGCACGCGACAGGCCAACTCGCGCGAGGCGGTGGCCGGGCTCTCCTACCTCGACTCCGGCACGACGGCGGTGATCATCCCGGACGGCAACGAGTCCGAGCTTGGGCGCGTGCTGCCGCACGAGATCAGCCACCTCGTGCTGGACCAGGCAACGCGCAACCCCTTCTCCACGCCGCCGCTCTGGTTCAACGAAGGGCTGGCGACACATGTGCAGGTCGGTGGCACGGGACACTACCCGGGTATCGTCGCCCGCGCGGAGGCGAGCGGAGGGCTCTACGACATCGCCTCGCTGGAGGTGAGCTTTCCCTACGCGGCGGAGCAGGTGACGCTGGCCTACGCCAGCAGCTGGAGCATGGTCGCCTACATCGAGGAGACGTTTGGCGACAACGGCATCGCCCGGCTGATCGCGGCGTTCGGCAGCGGCCAGCCTACCGCGGATGCCGTCGAAACCGCGCTCGGGGTGACGCCGGAGTCGCTCAACGCCGCCTGGCACGCCTGGGTGCGGGTGAAGGCGACCCCGGCCGCGATTGCGGCATAGGGGCACGACGTCCCGGGTCCAGGCGGGCGCCTTTGCTAGACTCACGGCATCGAAGGCCGTTGGATTCTCGTGAAGGGCACCCGAACATGTACTGGACCGAACGCCACGTTCTCGTCTGCACCGCGTCGCACTGCACCCAAAAGGGCAGCATGGATGTCGTCGGCCGTCTGCGACTGGAGGTCATGCGCAAGGGGCTCGACACGCGCGTGCTCGTCAACAACTGCGGCACCATCGACCTCTGCGACATCGGCCCGAACATGGTGATCTACCCGGACAACATCATCTATGGCGGCGTCACCGTGAAAGACCTGCCGGAGATCATCGAGTTCCTGAAGGGCGGTCCGGTCGTCGAGCGCCTGCTCATCGGACCCAACGCGCCGGCCGAGCAGCAGCGGCGGGCGTTCTACGAGCAGCTCAAGGCGCGCGATGGCGGTGTCTCGCAGGCCGACGCCGACGCCTTGGCGGCGGAGAACGGCCAGGCCAGCGGATTCATCGCCGAGCAGCTGCGGCGCGGCTTCATGGCGAAGAAGCCCGACGCGGACTCCGGCGAGGAGCGCCTGACGATGACCAAGAAGGCGCGCGACCGGTATCGGCTGGGCGTCTGACACCCCTTCGGGTCACGGACGACGTGTGCCATTACCCGGCGTGACAGCGAAGCGGCGGCATCCCGTATACTCCCCTGATACCGCCGCCGTCTTCGCGACCGTCGTCCAGGAGTCGCTTCGCACGCGTGACCGATTCGACGCACCCAACCAATCAGGAACATCCTGACCGACCCCGGCGGCGACTGTTCTGGACGCCCCACACGTCGGGCTTCCGTATCCGCATGACCCGCGAGTTCTGGATCCGGATCGCGATCGCGGCCGGCCTCATCGTGCTCTCGCTGTTCACCAACCGCTCATTCCTCGTCTGGGGCCTGATCGCGACGCTGGCCGTCCTTGTCGTGCCGACCGGACGCGCCCGCTCGTTCATCGCGGCCATCGTGCCCTACGCCGGCATCTGGTTCATCTTCACGTTCCTGCGCTCGCTGGCGGACGAGACGGTGCTGGCGCAGACGTTGAATACCAAGGTGCCGCAGTTCGAGCGGTGGCTCTTCGGCGGCGAGCTGCCGACGATTCGGCTGCAGGCGAAGTTCTACGACGTGGGCGTCATTCACCCGTGGGACTACTACTTCACCTTCGTCCACTGGTCATACTTCATCATCCCGCACGCCGTTTTCGCGTGGCTCTGGTGGAAGGACAAGCGGCGGTTTCAGCAGTTCCTGGGCGCGCTGACACTGCTGCTCACGACCGGCCTCATGATCTACTTCATCATCCCGACGAATCCACCGTGGATGGCGCCGGAGTCGATCGACTCCCCGGGCGCGCCGGTCGTGCTACGGATCATGGAGCCGATCGCCAAGCAGCTCGGCGGAGGCCTGTACCAGGCCGGCTACAAGATCGTCGGCGAGTCGAACCCGATCGCCGCGATGCCGTCGATCCACTTCGCCGTGACGTTCCTGCTCGTCTGGGCGGCGCGCGGCCAGGGCCGGATCTGGCAAATCCTTGCCTTGTTCTACGCCTTCTCGATGGGGCTGGCGCTCGTCTACATGGGCGAGCATTATGTCGTGGACGTCGTCGTCGGCGGCATGGTCACGACCTACAGCTGGTTCGCCGCCGGCGCGTGGCTGCGCCGCTTCGACGACACGGAGGTGGCCGAGCTGTTCGAGCCGGATGTGCCGCCGCCTGCCGGCGCCGCCATCAGGTAGGCCGCTCGCCCTTTCCGACCATGTCCGTCAGCCACTTCGCGAAGACGGGGTTGAGGCGATCGTAGTACGGCAGGAAGCCCATCAGGTCGAGCGTGGCACGCCGGTGGAGCGACTCCTTGATGTCCGCCAACAGCACCGGCGACGGCTGCACGACCTCCGCGAACCATGCATCCAGCACCCGGCTCCAGCAGCCGCTGAAGCGGGCGATCATCGCCTGCAACTGGAGCTGGGGAATGCCCAGCAGTTGCGACGGCGGCCAGTCGCCGAGGCGCGGCGGCGGCCAGTGCTCCGGATCGAACCCTGGAAACTCCCCCACCCCCACGAGCGCGTTGCCGTCGCGGCTGATCGCGACCTGGCGCGGCGGCGCGTAGAGTCCGCGCACGCCGTTGTCGACGGCAAGCACCGGCATCGGCACCGCCAGCGTGTTGCCATAGGAGGGCGAGGGCACCGGGAAGCGCGGCAGGCTGCCGGGATGATGGGGCGGGTTGGCCGCGGCGTACTCCGCCGCGGCCTGCATGAGCGCCTCCATCTCCCCCGTGCGATCGCGCACCTCCCCCGCCAGCGAGTCGTCCGGGGTCGCCTCGGCGAAGCGCACCGTGACACGCTCGCCCGACGGCAGCTCGATCTCCATCGCCTCGACCTGCTCGCCGCGCTCGTCGAGCTGCAGCATCTGCGCGGCGACCGTCCAGGTACCCTGCTCGCCGAAGGTCGCCGTCAGCCATGCATATTGCTCGATGTCGGAGTCGATGTAGACGACCGGCGGATGCATCAGGTGGGAATCGGGAGAGACTGGCATCAGGCGCGCTCCTCGCTGGTGCTCCGCAGCTGTTCCTGCAGCGCGCGGTTCGTGTCACCGAGTTCGACGAGGTACCCGAGGTAGTGCTCGAACCTGTCGGCATCCGGGATCTCATTGCGACCCCGCATCGGCCGCGCGAACCGCACGTAGCCGGCGTCGGGGCTGTACTCGAGCTGGATCCACTCGGTGGCGTTGGGATTCAGCGGGGACAGCCGCGCCTCCGCCAACGTCGCGAGGTGGTTGCGGATGTCCATCACCTTCGACTCGAACTCGACGCGCGGGACGGTCTCCTCTTTCCGCGGGCGCGAGTAGACGAAGTTCCAGCCCACGCCACCGGCGGCGTCGATCATGTCGATCTGGAAGAGCCGCACGGTGCCGGCGGCGGCGTTTGCCATCCGCGCCATCACGTGATTTCCCTGGTAGGTTCCCTTGACCTCCGCCTCGTCCAGGTCGACCTCACCGTCGATCACGCCGGCCAGCGGGGTCATGAGCCGCTCGAGGTCGGCCTTGGCGCGGCGGTTGAAGTAGACGGCCAGGTAGGCCGTGCCGATCAGCGCCACGAGCACCACACCGCACATCACCAGGCCGGTCACAACGTATGGATTCACGGTCCCTCAATTCCATCGGAACATCGTCGCCCGGTCGCCGGGCGGGCATGCTGCCGAATCTACCAAAGGTGAGGCATCTGATCCAACCGGTTCAGGTTTGAGTACAATGCCGCACAGCCCGCCGCATCGTCATGCTGAGCTTGCCGAAGCATCTCGTGAGGAGGCCCGCAGGACGACGAACCGCCCTCCGGGGAGATCCCCCGGCCGAGCCCGAAGGGCAAGAAGCGGAGCGGGCCCTTGACTGCGCTCGGGATGACGGAATCATTTGATGGATGATCGATGCGATTGACGTGGCACATGGGCCTGGGCCGCAACCTGGGCCTTGCATTCTGGGCGCTCACCTTCTTCGAGGCGAGCATCGGCGCGTACGCCAGCATCTGGCCGCTGTGGATCGAGCATCTCGGCGCGCCGATCACCGTGCTCGGCCTCGTGCTCGGCGCCTCAGGCGTCATCCGGCCGTTCGTCCTCGGCGGCGGCTCATGGCTGACCGATTACGTCGACACCAAGAAGCTGCTGCTCGGCGCTCGGCTGATCACCATCGTCGGCCTCATCGTCGCTGCCTTCGCGCAGTCGTGGCAGCTGCTGCTGTTCACGGTGTTCACGAACGCCCTCGGTGAGCTCGTCTTCCCGGCGATCCAGACCTATGTCGCCGGCAACGCTGGCGACAATCCGACCCACGCGTTCAACATGGTCATCACCATCGGTCCGGCGTCGGCACTGATCGTGACACCGGTCGTCGCCGGCATCGTCATCGCCATCTTCGGCATGCCGGGGGCGTTCATCCTCTCGGCCGTGTTCATGGCGGTCGCGTCGCTGTTCGTCTCACGGATGACCTTTCGCGACGAGGCCGCGTTTCCCAATGCGCCAGCCGAGCGCGCGAGCTACCGCGCCGTCTGGAACCACACCGATTCCCGCCGCATCATCGTCCTCCACGGGCTGACGATCCTCGCGCTGGCGGTCGGCTCATCGCTCATTCCGAACTTCCTGCAAGACCAGCGTGGGCTCTCGCCGCAGGCCGTGTCGATCCTGAGCGCGGGTGCCGCCGTCGGCACCGTAGCCTACGGCTTCTTCAGCGCCCGCAACGGCCGCCTGCGGAACTCGCCCATGCTCGGCGCCGCGCTGGCGGCGGCGCTGACTGCCAGCGGCTACCTGATGTTCGCGGCGCTCGACGTGCTCCCGGCGATCGGCATCGCCTACGTCCTCCGTGGCGGCATTTTTTCGGCGTGGGCGCTCTTCCTCGCGGCGATGGGCCAGACATCGCCCGCGCATCTCCGGACCCGCGCCTTCGCCATTGTCGAGATCCTGGGCGGCAGCGCCATGTCGTTCGGGCCGGTCATCGCCTCCCAACTCTATGGCTCCGACCCGCGCTGGCCGTTCATCGTCTCGTCGCTGGCGACCTTCGCGATGGCCGGCGTGCTCGTCACCAGTCACCGCCGGAGCGCCCGGGCGCCCCGCCTCGAGGCCGTTGAGACCGCGCCCGGGCCAGTCGAATCCCTCTAAGGCGCGGCGCGCGTGCTACCATCCTTGATGATGTTGGCGGCCCGTTGTCCGACACGCGGGCCGCGTATCTGCACGCACCGATGAGGTAATGCTCCATGGCGGTCGAGCCACTAATCTACGAGTTGAGCAAACCCGGTCGCCGGGCCATCCGCTTCCCCGCTCCAGACGTCCCCGAGACCGATCTCCCGGAGGAGCTCACCCGGTCCGAGCTGAACTGGCCGGAAGTGAGCGAGATCGACGTCATCCGCCACTTCACCCGCGTGAGCCAGAAGAACCACGCGATCGACATCAACATGTACCCGCTCGGGTCGTGCACGATGAAGTACAACCCGAAGATCAACGAGGCCGTCGCCCGCTACCCCGGCTTCGCCCGCCTGCACCCCTACCAGCCGGAATCGACGGTGCAGGGCGCGCTCGAGCTGATGTACGAGCTGCAGGAGATGCTCGGCGAGATCTCCGGCTTCGACGCCGTCACCCTCCAGCCGGCCGCCGGCGCGCACGGCGAGCTGACCGGTTGCCTCATCATCGACGCCTATCACAAGGAGCGCGGCGATACCGGACGCACGAAGATGCTGATCCCGGACTCCGCGCACGGAACCAACCCGGCCACCGCGCACATGGCGGGCTTCAAGGTCGTCACCGTGCCGTCGGACAGCCGCGGCAACTGCGACGTCGAGAAGGTCCGCGAGCTGATGGGGCCGGACGTTGCCGGCCTGATGATCACGAACCCGAACACGCTCGGCCTCTGGGACGAGCACATCCAGGAGATCGTCGACATCGTCCATGCGGGCGGCGGCCTGGTCTACAACGACGGCGCGAACTTCAACGCCATCCTCGGCATCGCGCGCCCCGGCGACCTCGGCATCGACATCATGCACTACAACCTGCACAAGACCTTTTCCACGCCGCACGGTGGCGGCGGGCCTGGGTCCGGGCCGGTGGGAGTGCGCACCGAGTTGGCCGACTACCTGCCGGGCCCTCGCGTGCGCACGGTCGAGGGCGAGGATGGCGCGACGACGTTCGGCTGGTTCCAGCCGGCGAAGAGCATCGGACGCCTGCACTCGTTCAACGGCAACTTCGGCATGCACGTCCGCGCCTACACGTACATCCGGATGCATGGCGAGGACGGCCTGCGGCAGATCAGCCGCGACGCCGTGCTGAACGCCAATTATCTGCTGGCGTTGCTGCGCGACCGCTTCGACCTCTACTACGAGCGGACCTGCATGCACGAGTTCGTGCTCACCGCCAACCGCCAGAAGAAGAACGGCGTGCGCACGCTCGACATCGCCAAGCGGCTGCTCGACTTCGGCGTCCACCCGCCAACGACGTACTTCCCGCTGATCGTGCCGGAGGCGCTGATGGTCGAGCCGACGGAGACGGAGTCCAAGGAGTCGATCGACTTCTTCGCGGGGGCCATGCTCCAGATCGCGGACGAGGCCGAGACGAACCCCGAGTACGTCCAGTCGGCCCCACACACCACCGAGTACAAACGCCTCGACGAGGTCGGCGCGAACCGCAACCTCAACCTGCGCTGGCAGCCTACGCCCGTCCCGGAGCCCGTCGCGGCGGACTAGTCGTCCAGCACAGAACGAACGGAAACGCCCCTCGGATGACTCCAAGGGGCGCTTCCGTTTGCTCGCTATGCGTTGTAGCGCCGGCACAAGGCCGGCCCGTACGGGAGGCCCTGCCCCTGTGGGCCGCAACTGCTGGCGGCGGTGGCCTACATGGACTTCTACCGCACGACGATGTTCACCAGCCGACCGGGGACGGCGATCTCCTTGATCACCGTCTTGCCCGAGATCTGCTCCTGGATCCGCTCGCTCGCCTTCGCGGCCGCCAGCAGCGCGTCCTGCGCCAGCCCGGTCTCGACGACGATCTTGTCGCGCACCTTACCGTTGATCTGGACCGGGATCTCGACCGTCTCGACCGTCGCCAGCGCCGCGTCGAAGACCGGCCACGTCTGCTGGTGCACCGAGAAGGCGTTGCCCAGCCGCGACCACATCTCCTCGGCCACATAGGGTGTGCTCGGCGCCATCAGCAACGTCAGCGTCTCGGCCGCCTCGCGCCAGGAGGCGGTCTGCGCCACCGGCTGATCGCGCAGCTTCATCAGCTCGTTCGTGAACTCGATCAGCGCGGCGATCATCGTGTTGAACTGGAAGTCGTCGATGTCCTCCGTCACGCGCCTGATCGTTCGATGCGTCAGCGAGCGCAGCGCGGCGACGTCCTTGTCCGGCGCCTCGCCGTCCAGCCGCCGCTCGCCGACCTCGGAGACGATCTGGAAGGCGCGGCGGATGAACCGCTCCATGCCCGTGATGCCGCGGTCGTTCCACGGCCCGCCCTGCTCCCACGGTCCCAGGAACATCAGGTGCAGCCGCAACGCGTCGGCGCCGTGCCGGGCGACCAGCTCGTCCGGACCGACCTGCGTGCCGCGACTCTTGCTCATCTTGGTGCCCTCCGCCGCCAGGATCATCCCCTGGTTGCGCAGGCGCTTGAACGGCTCGTCCTCCTCGGTCAGCCCGATGTCGCGCAGCACCTTCGTGAAGAAGCGCGCGTACAGCAGGTGCAGGATGGCGTGCTCGATGCCGCCACAGTACAGGTCGACGGGCGACCACGGCGCGGCCTTGGCCGGATCGAACGGCGCGGCATTGAAGTGCGGGCTCGTGTAGCGGAACCAGTACCACGAGGAATCGACGAAGGTGTCCATCGTGTCGGTCTCGCGCCGGGCCGCGCCGCCGCAGCGCGGACAGGTGGTGTTCAGGAAGCTCTCGTGGCTCACCAGCGGGCTCTGCCCGGTCGGCGTGAACGCCGCGTCCAGCGGCAGCTCGACGGGCAGCTGCTCCTCCGGCACCGGCACCATGGCGCAGTCGTCGCAGTAGACGACCGGGATCGGCGTCCCCCAGTAGCGCTGTCGGGAGATCAGCCAGTCGCGCAGGCGGTAGGTGACCTCGGCCGTGCCGCGTCCCTGTTCGTCCAGCCACGCGATCACCTGCGGCAGGCCGTCCGGCACCGGTGTGCCGTCGAACTGGCCGGAGTTGACCATCCGGCCCGGCCCGACGTACGGTTCGGCCATCGTCGCCGCGTCCAGCGTCTCCTGATCCTCCGGCTGGATCACCACCCGAATCGGCAGGTCGAACGCCCGCGCGAACGCGAAGTCGCGCGTGTCGTGCGCCGGCACGGCCATGATCGCGCCGGTGCCGTAGGTCATCAGCACGTAGTCGGCGATCCAGACCGGGATGCGCTCGTCGTTCACCGGGTTGATCGCGTAGGCGCCGGTGAACACGCCGGTCTTCTTCTTGGCCGCGTCGGTTGTCTGCCGCTCGATCTCGGACGTGTCCCGGGCCTGCTGGACGTAGGCCTCGACGGTCTCGCGCTGCTCGTCCGTGGTGATCGTCGCCACCAGCGGGTGCTCCGGCGCCAACACCATGAACGTCGCGCCAAAGACGGTGTCGGGGCGGGTCGTGAACACCTCCAGCTCGTCGCCCGTCTCCAGCCGGAAAGACAGTCGCGCGCCCTCGGAGCGGCCGATCCAGTTGCGCTGCATCGTCTTGACGCGCTCCGGCCAGTCCAGGCCGTCCAGGTCGCGCAGCAGCTCTTCGGCGTAGTCGGTGATCTTGAAGTACCACTGCTCCAGATCCCGCTTGTGGACCTCGGCGCCGCAGCGCTCGCAGATGTTGCCCTCCAGCACTTGCTCGTTCGCCAGCACGGTCTGGTCGTTCGGGCACCACCAGACGGAGCCACCGGCACGATAGGCCAGGCCGCGCTCCAGCATCTGCAGGAAGATCCACTGGTTCCAGCGGTAGTACTCCGGGTCGCAGGTGACGACCTTGCGCGACCAGTCGATCATCGCGCCCATCAGGTCGTACTGGTGCTCCATCTGGGCGATGTTCTCGAAGGTCCACGTCGCGGGATGGATGTTGTTCCGGATCGCCGCGTTCTCCGCCGGCAGGCCAAAGGCGTCGAAGCCCATCGGGAACAGGACGTTGTAGCCGCGCATCCGCTGCAGGCGCGCGAAGACGTCCGGCACGGCGAAGGCGTACCAGTGCCCGACGTGCAGCACGCCGGACGGGTAGGGGTACATCGTCAGCGAATACCACTTCGGCTTCGGGTCGCCATCATCGACCCGATAGATCGCCGCGTCCTTCCAGGCGGCCCGCCACTTCGGCTCGACGGCCTGGGGGTCGTAGCGATGGATGTCGGCGTGGGTCGTCGTCGATACGGTGGTGTCGGTGGCGCTCATGGCACTTCCCTCGGTGTCGGATCGAATCATTCAGAAAAAGGGGACAAAAAAGACGCCTCCATCCCCTCAGGGACGAAGGCGCCTTGATCGCTTCCGCGGTACCACCCTGCTTGACCAGTCGTGATGCCCGTGTCGGAAGCACTCGGGGTGGAGCTGAGGGGACTCGAACCCCTGACCCCCACACTGCCAGTGTGGTGCTCTCCCAGCTGAGCTACAGCCCCGCGTGGTCTTCCGTGACACGAACCCGTCCGGTCCGCTTGGCACCCGCTAACGGAGGTTACCCGGCGATGGCTACTGATTCACCATCACGGCTCCCGGGCGAGTTCGACCCCTCGCGCGATGCCTTCCACCAGCCGGCATCTCTCTGAACAGCGGGGTCTACTACTCCCGATCAACGCTCGGCCCGCGACGTGCGCCGGCCAGTATTATGCATCCGGACGATCGCTCGTTCGGAGCAAAGGCAGTATAGGGTCCATAGAACCGCAGTGTCAATGAAACCCGTTGAACGTTCGTTTCGAGCAGGGAGAGCACCATTGGCCGCACATTCACCTCTCGATCAGCAGCACAGCCCCCTCGTCGAGGCCGTCAACGACGTCATCGGCCGCTTCGAGGCGATGAGCGTCGCCCGCGATGCGGCGGTGACGGACGGGCGGCAGGTCATCCGCCTCGCCGCGAACACCGTCCGCGCGCTGCACCGCGCCGAGACGGACACGGCCGTCGACCTCCTCGCGCAGGCGCGGGCGCTGCTGGAGCAGATACGCGCCCAAACCGCGCCCTACCCCAATCTCTATTGGGCCGGATACGTCCAGGACGCGATGAAGGAGTACGCCGAGGCGGAGATCACGGCCGCGCTGCTGCGCGGCACGCCGATCCCGGACGCGGGCCAGCTGCGGGTCGAGGACGCCGCCTGGCTGAACGCGCTGGCAGAGTCCGGCAGCGAGCTGCGCCGCGATGTGCTCGACGCGCTGCGCCGGGACGAGACGGCGCGCGCCGAGCAGCTTCTGGAGGCGATGGACGCGATCTACAGCGTGCTCGTGACCGTCGATTTCCCGGATGCCGTAACCGGCGGCCTGCGCCGCACGACGGACCAGTTCCGAGCCGTGCTGGAGCGCACACGTGGCGATGTCACCGTCTCCGTGCGCCAGAGCAGGCTTGAGCATGCGCTCCGCGAGGCGGAGCAGCGGGGCCGGTAGGGGTCGACATCGTGTCGACCCGGGATGCCAGGCGCCCCCTACGGCACCCGCGAGAGGTCGACCGGCGTGCCGGGGCCATAGCCCTGCTCGTCCATCCACCCGGCGGGCACTTCGAGGACATACGTGACCGGAATGGGGGACTCGAACCGCGCCCGGTCGGCGTCCGCCGTGCCGACCGGATCCGGGCAGACGCGCTCGGCCGCGCCGACGATCTGTCCGCCCTCGATCCAGATGATGTCGAGGCAAAAGCGCATCCCCTTCATCCAGAAGGTGCGGGGCTGGGCATTCTCATTGACGAAGAGCATGCCGGTGCCCTCGTCCAGGCCATTGCGGTAGCCCAGGCCGAGTGTCTGCTCGTCCGGCGTCACGGCCAGCTGCACCGTCAGTGGCGTGTCGCCGACGGTGATGGCCGCCTCGGCGCGTCCGTGCGGCAGCGGCCGGTGCCACGGTGGGACCGTCTCGCCGAGCTGCGCGGAGGCCGCACCGGACGGGGCGAGCAGCGCGCAGCACATGAGCACCACCGTGACCGCCCGCCGCCAATGCCGTGATTCCGTCCCGAACGTCACGCCTTCGCCTCCAGCCTCTCGGCGATGCGATTCAGCAGCGCCACGGTGTCCGGCACGCCGTCGAGGACGACATCCGCCTCGGCGATCACGTCGGGATGAACCTCCGCCGAGCGGATCGCGATCGCGACGCCCTTGAGGCCCTCCTGGTCGCGCATCCGGTGCAGCGCCCGGAAGCCGTCGACGTCGGTGACGTCGTCGCCGAAGAACACGGCGCCGCGCAGCTGGCGCTGGCGGACGATCTGCTCCAGCGCCGTGCCCTTGCTGACGATCGCCACCGGCCGCAGCTCGACGAGCATCTTGCCGCTGGTCGTGCGCAGGCCGTGCGCGGCGGCCTCCTCCTCCACGATCGGCAACAGCTGCAGCCCGATGTTCACGGGATCGGGCGCGTTGCGGTAGTGAATGGAAGCGGAGAGCCGCTTGTTCTCGAACAACATCCCCTCCAGGCTCGTCTGCTCGGCCAGGCGCGACGCGATGCGCTCCATGGCGTCCCGGATGCCGGTTTCGGCCATCAGCCCGGCCTCATGATCGACGCGCTCGCCGCCGTCGAGCCACTCCAGCCCATGATTGCCGACGTAGAGCAGCTCCGGCAGCCCGACCTTGGCGCGCACGTCATCGACGGCGCGGCCGGTGATGATTCCGGCCACGGATACGTGCGCCGCCGCCCGCGCCAGTGCCTCGCCCGCGCCCGGGTAGAACATCGCCTCCGGAGGCGTCGGGGCGATCGGGCTCAGCGTGCCGTCGAAGTCCGAGAAGAGCCCTGAGGGGACCGCCGCGAGCGCGTCGGTGCACAGCGCGGCGGCCTGTTCGATCGTGTTCGCGGTCGTCGACACGGGAGCGTCCCTTTCTCTGGCTAGCGTTCGTAGCGGTAGATCGTGCCGTCCGTCATCGACACCCACACGTCGGTCACCTGCCCGCGTTCCTCGATCGCAACGTGCGCGTAGGTCTGGTCCCGTGGGGCGGACGGCGGGCCAAACGGCTGCGCCTCGGTGCTGGGACGAATGGTGACGCCGCCGGATGCGCCGAGCAGGAGCGCATCGGTGAAGCCGGCCCGGACGAGCGAGCGGTAGACGGGTCGCAGGGAGAGGTTCTCGGTCACCAGCGTCGGAATCGAGTCCGGATCATCGTCGGAGGCGTCGATCTGGCCGGTGTCGGTGCTGAAGAAGGCCTGGGCAGTCTCCGAAAAGAACGTGCCCTCCCACTGGTAGCCGGTCGTCAACAGCGGGCAGCCGAGACGGAGGGTGGAGAGCCGCGCGTCCTTCTGCCACGCCTGGGCCTTCGCGGTCGCCGCCTCGACGCCCTTTGCCAGAGTGGCATCCGCCCCTTCCAGGTCGCCGATCGTCAGCCGGCCGACGGCGCAGGGCGCGACCGCGTTCTGGCCCGGCACGAGGCCCGGCGTCGCCTCCTGGGCGACCGCCCCGACAGGCGTGAACAGGAGCACGGCGGTGATCGCGGCGGCGACGGTCTTGCGCAGGAGCGGTGATAAACAGGAGGAAAAACGCGTCAAAATGTGCCCTCTCGACCCCTCGGTTGTGGCGCTTGCGGCGCCCGCCAGACGGCTTGATCATAGCATGGGCATGCGTTTCGCCCGGCCACATCCGGGCAGCCGAGCCGGGCGGCTATGGCCAGCGCGGTACCCATAGGGTATAAGCTATCAGGATCATAGTCACGGCCATCGGTCGAAGTAAATGTCGAATGAATGAGGAGTACCCGGCAGCATGATTCCGGCGATGGATGCAGCGCGCACAACGGACGGAGCACTTCGACAGATGAGGCTCTACAACTCGCAATCCCAGACGATCGAGCCCTTCACTGCCCCGGACGGCAAGGCTCGCATCTACGTCTGCGGCGTCACGCCGTATGACACCACCCACGTCGGCCACGCCTTTACCTTCCTCACCTTCGACATCCTTGTGCGACTGCTCCGCCATCGCGGGCTCGATGTCACCTACGTGCAGAACGTCACGGACATCGACGACGACATTCTCCGCAAGGCCGGCGAGGTCGACATGGACTGGCGCGAGCTCGCCACCCGGGAGACTGACAAGTACCTCGCCGATATGCGCAATATGAACGCGCTGGACTTCGATCATTATGTCGCGGCGACCGAGCACATCGCCGAGATCGTCGCGATGGCCGAGAAGCTTGTCGCGCAGGGCCTCGCCTACGTCGTGAACGGCAACGTTTACTACGCCGTGAACAAGGACCCCGACTTCGGCAAGCTGAGCCACCTCGATCGCGCCGAGATGCTGCCGATCGCCAACGAGCGCGGCAACAAGCCGGACGATCCGAACAAGCGGGATGCGCTCGACTTCGTCCTCTGGCAGGCGGGCGCGCCCGGCGAGCCGACCTGGTCCTCGCCGTGGGGCGAGGGTCGCCCTGGCTGGCACATCGAGTGCAGCGCCATGGCCATGAAGTACCTCGGCCCGCAGCTCGACATCCACGGCGGCGGCTACGACCTGATGTTCCCGCACCACGAGTGCGAGATCGCCCAGGCGGAGCCGATCACCGGCGTCGAGCCCTACGTGCGGTACTGGATGCACGTCGCCATGGTCGACTACCAGGGCGAGAAGATGAGCAAGTCGCTCGGCAACCTGGTGTTGGTGGGCGACCTGCTCAACGATTACACCGCCGACGCCATCCGCCTCTACCTCTTCTCCCACCACTACCGCGATCGGTGGGAGTTCCTGGACGACGAGATGGAGACATGGGCGGCCGTCGCCGCCGATCTCCAGGAGGCCGCGGATTTCTCGTCCTACGGCGTCGACAACGTGCTGGACGTCTCCACGCTGGCGCAGAAGTTCCACGACGCGATCGAGAACGACCTCGACACGCCGGCGGCCATCGCCGCCCTGCGCGCGCTCGGCACGGCCATTCTCGAGGCGCCGGAGGAGGACGACATCCGGGGCGCCCAGGCCACGCTCCGCGAGCTGGCCGGCATCCTCGGGCTGGCGCTCGCCGCCGCCTGACACCTCGTTCGGGGAGGGGGTGAATCGCCTCCTTCCCGGATGGTATACTCACCCGTCGGAGCCCCGCGTAGATGGGCTTCTTTGTTGTGTGTTGCGATGGTGGGCATCGCCCGCCTCCTTTCTCCTCCGTGGCCGAGGTCCGGCACAACGGAGGAAACCCGAAGGAAGGACCCCCTGTTGGTCACAGAAACCCGAGAACCACGTGCGTACGAGCTGTTGTCCGTGCTGATCCCCGACCTCACCGACGAGGATACGGCGGGCACCATCGATCGGATGAGCGGCTACATCACCAACGTCTCCGGCGACATCACCGAGGTCATCACCGACTCCCCATGGGGTCGCCGCCGTCTGGCGTACACCATCCGCTTCAATGGCCAGGACTACCGCGATGGCGTCTATGTCCTGACCCACTTCTCGGCCACCCCGTCGGTGATCACCGAGATCGAGCGCGACCTCAAGCTCGACACAAGCGTCATGCGCTACCTGCTGGTCATGGACGACCCGAAGGCGGGTGAGAAGGTGATCGAGCAGGCCGAGGCCCCGGCGGCCGATGAGGCCGAGGAGGCCAAGCAGCCGGCGGGCACCACCGAGCGCAGCCCGGCCGAGGAAGGCGAGGCCGCGGTCGCGCCGTCCACCGAGACAGCGTCGGAGCAGGCCCCGGCTGAGGCCCAGGAGGCCCCGGCAACCAAGGCCGCGCAGGACGAGGGCGCTGCCGCCCCGGTCCCGACGAACAGCAAGCTCCCCACCGAGGGCGAGGGCACGGACTGGGTCGCCGGCGACGGCACCAACACCATTCCGGAAGGCTTCACGATCAAGGGCAATGCCAGCTCGAAGATCTACCATCCGGAGAACTCGGGCTCGTACAACAACACGATCGCCGAGCTCTACTTCGCCTCGCCTGAGGCCGCCGAGGCCGCCGGCTACCGCCTGCCGAAGAACCTGCAGAACGCGGGTGCCAGCGCCGCCGGCACCGCCGCGGCGATCGCCGAGCAGGCTGCCGAGGCCGCCGAGGCCCTTCCGAACGAAGAGGATCCGGCCCCGGCCGATGCCGACAAGGAGGACTAGATGAGTCTCGCCAAGGTCACGCTTATCGGCAACCTGGGCCGCGATCCTGAAACCCGCTACACGCCATCGGGAGCCCTGAACGTCCAGTTCTCCATCGCCACGTCAAGACGATGGCGCGATTCCAGTGGTCAGGACCAGGAGAACACGACCTGGTTCCGCGTCACGGCCTGGGGCCGCTTGGCCGAAACCATGGTGAACCTGAGCGAGCGCGGCGCGCTGGTCAAGGGCAAGCAGGTCTACATCGAGGGTCGACTCGAGGCCCGTGAGTTTACGGGCAACGACGGCCAGACCCGCACGTCCCTGGACGTAACCGCCAACGAGCTCCAGCTGCTCGGTAACCGTGCCGACAACCAGGACGGCGGCCAGTACGGTGGCGGGCAGCAGGGCGGCTACGGTGGCGGCCAGCGTCAGCAGAGCCCGTCGATCGACGACGAAGGCTCGCAGGATCTCAACGACGTCCCGTTTTAGCCTCCCATCCTATTCAGACGATTCACCCTGCACACTGAAGAGAGCAAGACACACATGACAGACAATCAGCAGCCAGGAAACGAAAACCGTCCCGCCCGCGAGTCCCGCTTCGGCGGTGGCGCGCAAGGCCCGCGCGGTGGTGAGGGCGAGAGCGGCGGCCGTCGCCCATTTGGTGGCGGTGGCCGACGGGGCGGTGGCGGCGGGCGCTTCTCGCCGCGCCGCAAGGTCTGTGCGTTCTGCACCGACAACATCCAGCACGTCGACTACAAGGACATCGGCCGCCTCCGCCGCCACGTCGGCGAGCGCGGCAAGATCGAGCCCCGCCGCAAGCTGGGCACCTGCGCCAAGCACCAGCGGTCGCTGACCGTGGCGATCAAGCGCGCCCGCTACATCGCGCTGCTCCCGTTCACCAACAGCGCCGGTCGCGGCTAATCGTCCACTGGTGAGCAAACAGGCGGCGCGCCAACGCGTTCGGGACCACCGAACGGGCGCGCCGTTTGTGTTTCACCCAGCTGTCCCGTCGTCCGGAGGCCGCGCCTGGCGTGTGGCCCGCCGCCTCCGCCTGAAAAGAGGGCTTCACCGTCGATGAGTGATCGATTCAAGCGACTATCCGGGTTGCGCTCCGGCGCCGGAGGCCGGGGGAACCGCCCGGGGGCCCCGCAACGTCGCGTCAGCCGGCGTCAACAGGAGGCGATGTACCAACGCCTCTTCTACATCGGGCTGATCGGCGCCGCGTTGCTTATCGTCGCCATCCTGGGCTTCGGCGCACTCTATGAGTACCAGATCAAGCCGAACCAGGTGATCGCCAAGGTCAACGGCGTCGAGATCAAGCGCAGCGACTACTGGAAATACCAGAGCGTCGTCCTCTACAACCAGGCCCGCACCTACGAGAGCTACGCGCTCCAGGTGACCGGTCAGCAGCAGAGCCAGTTCCTCTCGTTCGCCGCCTCCTTCGACCAGCAGCGCAAGGACGTCTGGGGAAGCACGGACGTGAGCGACATCACCGTCCAGCAGATGGTCGAGGATCGCCTCTACATCCAGGGCGCCGAGGAGATGGGCATCGACCTCTCCGACGCCGCCGTGCAGCAGTTTGGGCTCAACATGTTCGCGCCGGGTGATGCACCGCTGGAGACGCCGGTGCCGAGCCCGACGATGATCCCACAGCGCGCCGAGTGGGCGACGCAGACGGCCGAGGCGCTCGCCACGCAACAGGCCATCGCCATGGGCACGCCGGTCGGCTCGCCTGTTCCGGCGACGCCGGGCGCGACCCCGGTGACGGACAGCGCGACGCCGGTCGGTACGCCGTCGGCGAGCCCGGCAGCGACGCCCGACCTCGCCGCGTCGCAGATGTCGGCGCAGTCCGCATACGCCGACTTCAAGGAGAACGTCTTCAGCGACGCGCATCTCAACGATGAGGAGTACATCGACCTCTTCGTGCGGCCGCAGTTGGCTCGCGACCGGGTGGACACGAAGCTCCGCAACGCGGTGCCACAGACGGCCGAGCAGGTCAATGCCGCGCACATCCTCGTCGCCACCGAGGACCTCGCCAACCAGATCTACGAGCAGGTGACGAGCGGCGCCAACTTCGAGGAGGTCGCCAAGACCAACTCCACGGACACCGCGACCTCGCCCACCGGCGGCGAGCTCGGCTGGTTCACCAGGGGACAGATGGTCGCCCCGTTCGCGGAGGCCGCCTTCAGCCTGGAGCCGGGCCAGATCAGCAAGCCCGTCCAGACGCAGTACGGCTGGCACATCATCAAGGTGCTGGACAAGAGCCCGGACCGCGCGATGACGACGGCGCAGTACACCATGGCCCAGGACAAGGCCGTCTCCGATTGGCTCGACCAGCAGCGCGAGATGGCGGAGATCTCGTCCGACCACTACAACCCGACGCCGCCACCGACGCCGGAGCAGTTCGCGCCGCCGTCCGACGCGCCGACGCCGGTCCTGCCGACGCCCTTCCCGTCGGCGACGCCATCCGCGAGCCCGGTGATCGGGCCGTCCGGCACGCCGGGCGCCACCCCCGTCGCCTCGCCGGGCGCGACGCCCGCGCCGTAGCGAGCGACGCAACGTGAGACATCCGCCGGGGCTTTGACGGCGCCCGGCGGATGTCTCACACTTAGGAAACCCGAACCCGGCAACACGCGCGCTGCCGCGCCATACCAGGGACTTTGTGGAGAGGAGCCGGAATCGTGTCGTCTCGAGACGGATCAGAGCGTACCGACCGCCCCCGGCGCACACCGCAGACCGGTCGGCAGCCGAATCAACCGCGCCAGCTACAGCAAAACACCGGCGCGACATGGGACATCGATCCCGCGGAGATCGACCGCTATCTCTCCGGGCGCCCGGCGCGCAACGAAGGCGACGCCCCGGCGCCCGAGCGGACGACGCGGACCGGCCAGCCGCGCCGCGAAGGCACAGCCGACCAGATCGATCGCCTGCGACGCGCCGTCTCCGAAGGCACACAACGCGCGTCCCAGGCTCCCCGGCAACGGCAGACGCAGCAGCGGCCTCCGCAGCGCACGCAGCCAACCCAGCGAACGCCCGCCGCCGGTCGCGAGCAGTTCACCGCACCGGCCCCCGCGCAGCAGCCCGTTCGCCGGCAGCCGACGCGCCAGGAACAACCCGCCCGCCGCGTGCGCCCGAGCGACGCCCTCCGCCAGGACCCGTTCGCGGATGCGCCGGGCACCGGCTACGACGACGAGCTCTACACCGACGATCCCTACCTCGACCCGGAATACCAGGACGAGTGGGACGAGCCGGCGCCGCGCCGAACCACGGTGCGCAAGCCGCAGATCCGCGTGTCAAAGCCGAATCTGCCGCGCCCGACGATCCCTCCGGCGATCGCCAACGCCGCGCTGGTCAACGACACCACCTCGCTGGCGCTGATCGGCGTCGGTCTCTTCGGTCTCGCGCTGATGGCGATCATCCTCTCCAATCGCATCGACGGCGTGGCGGACGTCATCGCGACGCATGTCAGCGCAAGCGGCGCGCTCGAGGACATGAAGGGGCGCAATGCGCTTTGGCGGATTCCCCTGCTCTCGACGATGTTGATGGTCATGAACATCGTTGCGGCCTGGTTCTTTGCCACCGTCGACCGCTTCGCCGCCCGGTTCATCCTCGCCGCCAGTCTCGTCGTCCAGTTCGTCGCCTGGATCGCGCTCATCCGCTATCTCTGGTAATCAACGTCAACGCCGCACCACCAGGCCCCATGCTGCTGGCATGGGGCCTCTCACATGTCACGATACCGCTAGTCCGGCCCCTTGGCCGCCTCTCACCGTCCTACGGGCGACCACCGTGGCCGACCCAGTTCCCCGATCGCGCGTCTACCGTCGTAGCCGCGCACCCGGGAGGGCGTGCGCTGTCCACGGCGAGGCAAACGGCCACCACCCCCATACCCACAACGTGGCCATCTGGGCAGCCTTCCATAACATCCACCCAGGCTGCCAGGTTTCAGGAACAACCTGGCCACCTAAGGAAACCCGCGCCAGATCAAGGAAATCGACCCCAACAACGCCTTAGGTGGCCACCGGCCAAGTTGTTTTGCTTGGCAGCCTGACAATAACGACGCGACCGAAGTCAGGACGCCATGCGCTCCAGCGCCCGTCGAACGAGCACCGAGATAAGGTGCGCCCGGTACGCCTCCGATGCGTACGGGTCGCCGTTGATCTCCAACCCCACGGCGGCCTGTGCCGCCGCCGCTCCAATGCTCTCCGCATCGAGCGCCTTGCCGGCCAACGCCGCCTCCGCCGCGGACGCCCGCGTCGGCTTCGACGTCGCGCCCGTGATCACGATCCGCGGGTTCGCGACGACTCCGTCCTCGACCGCGAGCGCCACCGCGACACCGACCACCGCGTAGCCGCTGGCCGGGTGCGCATGCTTCTCGTATGCCATACGCGTGCCCGCCGCCGGCAACGGCAGAATCACCTCCGTGACGACCTCGTTCGGCTCCAACGACGTGGTCCACAGGTCCACGAACAGGTCGTCGGCCGCGATCTCCCGCTCACCGGACGGCGAGGTCGCCCGGATCCGGCCATTGAGCGCCAGGAACACGGCAGTCAAATCCGCCGCGGGGTCGGCATGCGCCAGGCTCCCGCCCAGCGTGCCGCGCGCCCGCACCTGCTGATCGCCGACGACGTTGATTGCCTCGACGAGGATTGGGAAAGCGTCGCGCAACTGCGCATGGCTGCGGATCGCATCGTAGGTCGCGGTGGCGCCAATGTGCGCCTCATCCGCGACGGCAATCCCGCGCAGCTCGGCTATCCGGCCGATGTCGACCAATGACTCCGGCGCCGCCAATCGCAGCTTCATTGCCGGGATCAGCGAGTGCCCGCCCGCCAGGATCTTGGCGTCCGGGTTCGCCGCCAGCAGCGACACGGCCTCCGCGACCGACCCGGCGCGGTGATACGAAAACGATGACGGAAACACGGTTCACTCCCCCGTTTGCACATGTAGGCCGCCGGATCGCCGGGCGCTAGTCGGCCGATGGCGCGCTTTCCTGCATCTTCTCCGCGGCGTA
>DATLHE010000225.1:0-7166 GCA_035540335.1 Thermomicrobiales bacterium
GTCATCGCCAGCTACGACCGCACCTTCACCTACCAGAAGCTCCAGATTGCCTTCGACGCGATCTGGTTCCACAAGCGGGCACAGCTGGTCACCACCAACCCCGATCGCTACTGCCCCTTCCCTGGCGGGCGCGGCGAGATCCAGCCGCGTGAGCGCGGCCTCGAGCATGAACGGGTCCGGCTTGCCGACGTTCTGGATGCATGTCGTGCCGGTGCCGGCCTCGATGGCGGCGACGATCGTCGCCGCGTCCGGCTCGCCGCGCCCGCCAGGGAAGGGGCAGTAGCGGTCGGGGTTGGTGGTGACCAGCTGTGCCCGTTTGTGGAACCAGATGGCGTCGAAGGCAATCTGGAGCTTCTGGTAGGTGAAGGTGCGGTCGTAGCTGGCGATGACGAAGTCGATCTCGGCCGGATCCTCCGACACGCGGATGCCGGCGGCGGCGAGCGCGTCCTTCAGCGGCTGCTCGCTGACGGGGTAGACGGTCGCGCCCGGGTGGTGACGCAGAAGCCACTGGACCATGGTGAAGACGGTGTTGAGGATGTCGTCCGGGGTGGCGGGGATGCCGATCTTCGTCAGCTTGGCGGCGTACTGCTCGGGGTCGCGGGTCGGGTTGTTGGTGAGGAAGAGCACCTTCGCGCCCATCTCGCGCAGGGCGGCGACGAGGCGGACGGCGCCAGGGAGGGCCTGCTCGCCGAGGTAAAGCGTGCCGTCGAGATCGAAGATGTAGCCGCGAAACATCTGCTCCGGGCGGCGGCCGGGCGCGGCGGAGGTCGTCATCACGGATTCGGTCACGAGCGCGTGGTCCTTCTCGGCGAATAGGCGTCACGGTCTGGGCAGACATGGCGTCCGCCCGTGCCCGTTCTTGTTGTCGACAGAGGATGTAGCATGCCCGCCCGGGAACGTCCAACGCGAGCGGCGGGCACGTCTGTGCCCGCCGCTCCTGCAGGAAAATGTATTGGCCGCTCCCGCGTCAGATGAAGACGACCATCGTTCCTGAGAAATCCTCGTCGCCGGGCGCGGAGCTGGTGTACGGGTACTCCCCGAGCGCGGGCTGCGGGATGTAGACCGAGTCCTTCTCGCCGGGGGCGAGATCGATGTCGATGTCGAACGCCGGCATCGTGAAGTTGTGCGGGCGGGTGCCGGTGTTCACGAGGTTGATCGTGACGTTGCGGCCGACCGCCGATTCGAAATGCGACGGCACGAAGCCGCTGTCGGTGAGCTCGATCGTGACGTGGCCGACGATGATGTTCGGCCCCGCCTGCTGGGGCGCTACCGGGGTCGCGACCGGAGAGGCCACGGGGGACGCCGTCGGAGTGCCTGGCGCCGCCCGGGCGAGCCCGCCCGCGCCGAGCAGGAGCAACGCGACAAGGGCGAGGAGGTGGACGCGGGGAGAAATCCCCGCGCCCGATGGCACATCGGAACGATGCGCGGCCATACCGTTAACTTTCGGGCGTCGCGACGACCGGCGAGCCCTCGACGGCGTCCGTGGCGACGATCTGCCAGACGGTCCCGCCCGGGTTCGCGTACGGGTCGTAGTCGCGGCCGAAGGCGCAGTTACAGGCGGTGATGTAGAGCTCGCCGTCCTCGCCCTGGCCCGCGCCGGTCACGGCCAGCTCGGAGTTGAAGAGCTCCTGGAACTGCCACGCGCCCGCGTCGTCGCGCGCCAGGCCCCAGACCTTGCCGGAGCAGAAGTCGGAGGCGAAGTAGATGCCGTCGAGCTCCGGCGAGAGGGTGCCGCGGTAGACGCCGACGCCGGTGATCGAGCAGCCGTCGTCACCGTGCTTGAACTCGGCGACGGGCAGGTAGCCGACCTTGGCGCAGGCCTCGCTCTCGTCCGGCGGGTAGCAGTGGGAGGCTTCCAACCAGTCCCAGCCGAAGTTGATGCCGGCGCCTTCACCAGCGGGCACGTAGTTGATCTCCTCCCAGACAACCTGGCCGACGTCGGCGATGTACATGTCGCCGTTGGCCGGGTCAAAGGCGAACTGCCAGGGGTTGCGGAGCCCGAACATAAAAATCTCGGGCCGGGCGTCCGGACGATAGGCGCCGGTTTGGGCGGCCTCGTTCGCCTGGTCCGACAGACCAACGCCGCCTGGCGCGAACGGATTGTCCTCGGGGATGCCGTAGTTGCCCATGGTGGTGCTGTCGACGTCGAGGCGGAGGATCTTGCCAAGCAGCGTGCTGAGATCCTGCGCGTTGTCGTACGGATCGCCGGCGAGACCGCCGTCACCGATCGCCAGGTAGAGGTAGCCGTCCGGGCCGAACGCCATGTCGCCGCCATTGTGGTTGACGAACGGGTCTTCGATCGACAGCAGCACCTTGCCGCTGTCGGGGTCGGCCACGTTCGGATCGTCGGCGGAGACGTGATACTCGACCAGGAAGAGCCGGCCGTTCGTCAGATAGTCACTGTAGTAGACGAAGAACCTGCCATTGTTGGCGAAGTCCGGATGGAACGCCAGGCCGAGCAGGCCCTGCTCGAGAAAGTCGGTCTTCACGGTGTCCGAGATGTCCAGGAAGGGCGTGTCGAGCAGTTTTCCATCCTGGATGATCCGAATCATCCCGACACGTTCGAGCACGAAGAGTCGGCCGGAGCCATCATTGGCGCTCTGGAGGTTGATCGGGTCGATCAGCCCGGTCGCGACCTGCACGAGCTGGATGGAGGGGTTCCCGGGCAACGTACCGCCCGGTTGGACCGTCGTGGTCGGCCCCTTTGGTACCGTCGGGGTCGCCCCCGGAGTTGCCTCCTGAGCCGTTGCGCCGAGGATGCTGAAAGATCCTCCGAACGCGATGAGAAGCGCGAAGAGCACGAACACTTGCCGCCGGAGAGCATGCATGGAGACACCCCTTCTCTTCACGTATGCGGATGTGGGACCCGGCCACTCCTGTGGAACAGGATTCATGCCGCATGTTGTATGCCAGTGAGGATCGGGGTGTCTCCCTTGGGGCTAGATCGGCGGGCGGCGCGTGTGCCAGTCGGTTGCCCGCTCGTAGGCGTGGGCGATGGCGCAGAGGTCGAGCTCGGCGTCCGGGCGGCCGACGAAGGAGAGGCCGATCGGTAGCTCGTCCCCGTCGAAGCCGCATGGGACGGCGACGACCGGCTGGCCGGTCGCGTTCCAGGGCGTCGTCAGGCGGGTCAGCGCGGTGGCCGCCGTTTCTTCCGTGCCGTCCGGGTAGCGGACGACCGGATCGTCGGCCCGCGGCGCGGTGCAGGGCAAGGTCGGCACGACGACCGCGTCGAGGCGGTGTTCGGCGTAGAGGCGGGCGATGGAATCGGTGACGGCCTCGCGAACTCGGCGGGCACGCAGGTAGACATCGGCCGGGGTGACGGCGCCAACCTCGAGGCGGGCACGGAGATCCTCGCCCATAAGGTTCGGGGAGGTCCGCAGCGCCTCGCGGTGGACGGAGGCCGACTCGACGCGCGAGATGAGGAGCGCGGACGCGCGGGCCGCTTTCGCGTCGGCCCATTCGCACTCGACGATCTCGGCGCCAAGGTCCTGCAGCGTCGTTACCGCCGCCGCGAACGCGCCGGCGACGTCCGGCTGCAGCCGGTCGGCGAAGTGGCCGCCGAGGACGCCGATGCGCATCCCGGCGAGCGAGTCGCCGGAGCCCGTGAAGCGCTCGATCGTCGCCGGGATCTCCTTCGGGCGGTTGGCGAGGCTGAGGTAGAGGATGACGGCGTCCAGCACGGTGCGCGCGATGGGCCCGACGGTGTCCAGCGACGGCGCGAGCGGGAAGACGCCCGCGGTGCTGAGGCGCCCATAGGTCGGCTTGAGGCCGACGGTGCCGGTGACGGCGGCGGGGATGCGGATGCTGCCGCCGGTGTCGGAGCCGAGCGCGCCGAGGCAGGTGCCGGCGGCGACGGCCACGGCCGAGCCGCCCGAGCTGCCGCCGGGGATGCGGTCGGGATCCCACGGGTTGCGGGCCGGGGCGCTGATGATGCCGGCGGCGAACTCCTGGGTGACCGTCTTGCCGAGAAGGATCGCGCCGTCGCGGCGCCAGGCGTGGACGGCTTCTGAGTCACGCACGGCCGGTTCGGCGTGTTCGCGCAAGGCAGAGTTGCAGCGGGTCGGTACCCCGGCGATGTCGAAGATGTCCTTGACGCCGAGGGGGATGCCGAGCAGCGGGGTGCTCGTGCTGAAGGCGCGACGGCGGTCTGCCACCATGGCGTGCTGCATGGCGGTGACGGCCGGGACGTCGACGAAGGCGTTCAGGATGTCCTCCGTCTCGGCGAGGCGCTCGATCGTGGCGCGGACCAGCTCGACACTGGAGAGCTGCCCGCTCTGGAGCGCGGCGAGCGTCTCGTGCAGGGACATGGCGGTGACGTCGGTGGCGCTCATCGGGTGGTCTCTCCGGTGCGGGCCGTCCAGACGGGGTCGAAGCCGGGCACGGCGGGCGCCTCAGCGCCCACCGGGACCGTGTCGAGATCGCGGATGAGCTCCTGGGCGGTCGTCAGGTCGGCCGCGAAGCGCGGCAGGCGCTCCTCCGGCATCGGGATGCCGGCGAAGCGAGCCAGCGCGGCAGCGTCCTGCGCGCGCGCGGGCGCGACGGTCTGATCTGGTGTCGACATACGGTTCCCTCGCAAGTGGCGTACAGCACCCGGAGCAGGCGCGCGGGATGCGGTCGTGAGATGATGCCCGGGACGGCACTGTACCCAAGCCCGGGGGCGGGCGCAAGCGGCGGAGGAGAGGCATGGCGGGACGATCGTTCCGGGTGGAGGAGCGGGCGTTCGTGCGGGCGGCCAGGGTCGGACGTCTGGCGACGGTCGACGAGCACGGTTTCCCCTTGGTCGTGCCCTTCTGCTTCGCGCTCATCGGCGAAGACGATGCGCCTGTCGTGGTCAGCGTGCTCGACGAGAAGCCGAAGCGCGTGCCGGACCGCGAGCTGGCACGCGTCCGCAACATCGAATGCCACCCCGAAGTCGCGTTCGTCGTCGACCGGTACGACGAGGACTGGTCGCAGCTGGCGTTTGTGCTGGTCAAGGGTCGGGCACGTCTGGTCCAGCCCGGGGAGAGCCTGCACGGGGATGCGATCGCCGCGCTGCGGGCGAAGTACCCGCAGTACCTGGCGATGGCAATCGCGGAGCGGCCCGTGATCGCCATCGAGGCGGGGCGCATTACCTCTTGGCAGGCAAGTGACGGAGGGCAGGTGTCGCCCGCACGGGCGTAACGATGGCCCGGCCAAGGGATAGGGACAGCGAGCACCGGATGGATGGCATGGCGCGGGCCGACGCCGAGGATGCAAGGAGACTCACACCATGGCAGCCCGGAATGATGCGTTCCGCACGGCGGCGACGGTCGACGAGACACAGATCACCCTGCGGGGTCCCAACCTCGTGATCGGGCTCATCCATCTGGCGCAGGGAATCGTGATGCTTGCGCTGAGCAACGGCTTCTCACTCCCGGTGACGCGCTCGTTCCTGACCGGACCGCCTGGCACCGCGCCAGCGCAGGATCACTGGTTCGACGTACGCCTTGGTCCCGCGGTGGCGGCGTTCCTGTTCATGGCCGCCCTCGACCACCTGCTGATGGTCGTGCCCTCCGTCAATCGCTGGTATAGGCGCATGCTCGCTCAGGGGCGGAACGATGCGCGCTGGATCGAGTACTCCGTCAGCGCATCGCTGATGATCGTGCTGATCGCCATGATCTGCGGGGTTACGGATGTGGGCGCCCTGATCGCCATCGCGGGCGTGAATGCGGCGATGATCTTCTTCGGACTGCTGCACGAGCGGTACAACGGGCCGAATCGTACCCGCGTCGACTGGCTGCCGTTCGTCTATGGCTGCATCGTCGGGGCGCTGCCATGGGTCGTGATCGCGATCCAGGTCGCCACCTCCGAGACGAAGGGAGCCGGCCCGCCCGCGTTCGTGTACGGCATCATCGTCTCGTTGTTTGTGCTGTTCAACTCGTTCGCGGTCAACATGTTGCTGCAATACCGGCGTGTGGGCCCCTGGCGCGAGTACCTGTTTGGCGAGCGGGCGTACATCGTGCTGAGCTTGGTCGCCAAGTCGCTCCTCGCGTGGCAGGTGTTCGCCAATATCCTCGTCGGATAGGGGCGCCGTATACTGGGAGCGCGCCACCCGCGCCCCCGAGAGGGGCCGCTGCAAACCTCAGGAGAAGAGCCATGATTCCTACCCTGCCGTTCGGCCGCACGGGCCATGTCAGCACCCGGATCATCTTCGGCGCGGCCGCGCTCAGCGCCGTGACGCAGGCCGAGGCCGACAGCACGATGGAGCTGATCATCCGCCACGGCATCAACCACATCGACACGGCGGCCAGCTACGGCGACGCCGAGTTGCGCCTCGGGCCGTGGATGGAGACGCACCGCAAGGACTTCTTCCTCGCCACCAAGACGGGAGAGCGGGAGTTTCAGCCGGCGTACGACCAGATCCGGCGCTCGCTGGAGCGGCTGCGCACCGATCAGGTCGACCTGATCCAGCTGCATAACCTCGTTGACCAGAGCGAATGGGACATCGCCATGGGGCCGGGCGGCGCGCTGGAGGCGGCGGTGCGGGCGCGGGAGGAGGGGCTGGTGCGCTTCATCGGCGTCACCGGCCACGGGCTCGCCGTCGCCGAGCGGCACCGGCAGTCGCTGGAGCGGTTCGACTTCGACTCGATCCTGCTGCCGTACAACTACCCGATGATGCGGAACCCGCAGTACGCGGCCGACTTCGAGGCGGTCGTCGCGCTCTGCCAGGAGCGCAACGTGGCGGTGCAGACGATCAAGGCGATCACCAAGGCGCCGTGGGGCGACCAGCCGCAGACGGCGGCGACATGGTACGAGCCGCTGCGCGACCAGGGCGCGATCGACGTCGCGGTCAGCTGGGTGCTGGGGCGGGAGGGCGTCTTCCTGAACACCGTCGGCGACATCCACGTCCTGCCGATGGTGCTGGACGCCGCCGAGCGGTTCACGACGCGGCCCTCCGACCAGGAGATGCACGGTCTGGCCTCCCAGTGGCAGATGGAGCCGCTGTTCACGACCGCGACCGCCTGATCCGCCGGCAAACAGGAATCCTCAGCGACGCCCGGCCCGTGAGGGGCCGGGCGTCGCTGCGCCATGGCTACGGCGAGGGGCGCCGGGAGAGGGTGCGGCGGTCGCCGTGCTCGCCCGCGTCCCGGCGGCCATCGTCGACCGCCGCACCCTCTCCCGGCGCCCCTCGCCGTAGCCATGGCGCA
>DATLHE010000226.1:0-10857 GCA_035540335.1 Thermomicrobiales bacterium
ATCGGCATCAGCCGGCGGACGATGGTGCGCTACTGGCGGGAGATCCAGCGGCGGGCGCTGGCGGCGCTGACCCCCGGCGCGGGCAACGTACAATAGAAACATAAGGTCCTTGTATGTCGTGAGGAGCCGCCCGATGGTCCCATCCTCCCCGAAGCCGATCCTTCCCGCGCCGCGCGTCCGCTGCGCCTGTCGCCGCGGCAACGGCCGCGCCCGCTGAAGCTCGCGCCGTTGCCGCCATGCGTCGACGTCCCGCCGCGCACGCTCGTGAAGGATCACCCGCATGACTACCCTCAAGGCCGCCCTCCAATCGACGGCCGATCGCGCCGCATCCTCGCTCGCCGCCGGGCGCGTCTTTGACACCGTCATCGATGCCCTCGGCAACACGCCGCTGGTGCGGCTCAACGCCGTCACCCGCGACACCCGCACGCCCGTCTATGCCAAGCTGGAGATGCTGAACCCCGGCGGCTCCGTCAAGGACCGCATCGGTATCCGCATGATCGAGGAGGCCGAGCGGCGCGGCTGGCTCAAGCCCGGCGGCACGATCGTCGAGCCGACCTCCGGCAACACCGGCGTCGGCCTCGCCATCGCCGCCGCCGTCCGCGGCTACCGGACGATCTTCGTCATGCCGGACAAGGTCGCGCCGGAGAAGGTCGCCCTCCTCCGCGCCTACGGGGCCGAGGTCGTCACCACGCCGACGTCGGTCGAGCGCGACTCGCCGCAGAGCTACTACTCGGTGGCCGACCGCCTCACCCGCGAGGTGCCGGGCGCCTTCCAGCCGAACCAGTACTTCAACCCGATGAACCCGCAGGCCCACTACGAGGCCACCGGCCCCGAGATCTGGCAACAGACCGCCGGCCGCGTCACGCACCTTGTCGCCGGCGTCGGCACCGGCGGCACGATCTCCGGCATCGGCCGCTACCTGAAGGAGCAGCAGCCGGACGTCCGCAGCGTCGGCGCCGACCCCGAGGGCTCGATCTACACCACCCAGCAGCTCCACCAGTACAAGGTCGAGGGCGTCGGCGAGGACTTCTGGCCCGGCACCTTCGACCGCAAGATCGTCGACGAGTGGGAGCAGGTCACCGACACCGACGCCCTCCTCATGGCGCGGCGCGTGACGCGCGAGGAGGGCATCCTCATCGGCGGCTCCGGCGGCCTCGCCGTCGTCGCCGCGCTGCGCGTCGCCCAACGAATCGACGACCCGGAGGCGCTCGTCGTTGTCCTCCTGCCGGACAGCGGCCGCGGCTACCTCTCGAAGATTTACAACGACGAGTGGATGCGCGAGAACGGGTTCCTTACCCGCTTCCACGAGCGGGCGCGGATGGGCGCGATGGTCGCCGCCCGCTCCGGCAACGTCCCCTACGTCGTCTCGGTCGGCTGCGACCAGACCGTGCAGGAGGCGATCGAGCTGCTGCGCGAGTACGAGCTCAGCCAGCTGCCGGTCGTGCGCGGCGTCGGCCAGGGCGGCGACTGCACCAGCCCGAACCCCGGCGAGCCGATCGAGGTCCACGCCGTGGTCGGCTCGCTGCAGGAGCGGACGCTGCTCAGCGCGGTCTTCCGCGACCCGGAGGCCCTCGCCGCGCCGGTCAGCACCATCATGGAGGCGCCGTTCACCCTCGTCGACGCCAGCGAGGAGGTCGAGCGGGTGATGCCGGCGCTGGCCTCGTCGACGCCCGCCGTACTCGTCCAGCGCGAGGGCGTGGTGATCGGGGTCATCTCCCGGGCAGACATGCTCGAATACGTCTCCAACCTTCGACACGAGCGCTGAGGTTGCGGACAATGGCACCAGGCGATGATGCCACTGTGCAGACCCATCCCAGGAGTACCCATGCCGTTCACCCCGAATGACCCCAACAACCCCGACCGCCGCGAGAACTGGAGCGACACGGCGTTCGAGACCCGTGCCATCCGCGCCGGCCAGGACCCGGACCCGGAGACCGGCTCGGTGATCGTGCCGATCTACCAGACCACGACCTACAAGCACCAGTCGCTCGGCGTCTTCAATGGCTACGAGTACTCGCGCACCGACAACCCGACGCGCACCGCCCTCCAGGCCGCGCTGGCCTCGCTGGAGCAGGGGGCCTGGGGGCTCGCCTTCGCCTCCGGCACGGCGGCGACGCGCGAGGTCGCGACGCTCCTCAGCCCCGGCGAGCACATCCTGATGTCGAGCGACGCCTACGGCGGCACCTTCCGGCTCTTCCGGACGGTCTTCGCGAAATACGGCGTGGAGACCTCCATCGCCGACCTCAGCGACCTCGACGAGGCCCGCGCCGCGCTGCGGCCGAACACGAAGCTGATCTGGCTCGAGACGCCGACCAACCCGTCGATGAAGATCGCCGACATCGCCGGCCTGGCCCAGCTCGCGCGGTCCGCCGGGGCATTGCTGGCGGTCGACAACACCTTCGCCACCCCCTACCTCCAGCAGCCGCTGGTGCTGGGGGCGGACCTCGTCGTCCACAGCACGACGAAGTATCTCGGCGGCCACTCGGACGTCACCGGCGGCGCCGTCATCGGCAAGGACCCCGCCATCTACCAGCAGCTGAAGGACCTCCAGAACGGCGCCGGCGCGATCCCCGGCCCGATGGACTGCTGGCTGATGCTGCGCGGCCTGAAGACGCTCGCCGTGCGCATGGACCGCCACAGCGAGAACGGGCAGCGGATCGCGGAGTACCTGGCCGCGCACGAGGCGGTCGACCGCGTCTTCTACCCCGGCCTCGCCGACCACCCGGGCCACGAGCTGGCCTGCAACCAGATGCGGTCGTTCGGCGGCATGGTCTCCTTCACGGCCAAGGGCGGCTACGAGGCGGCCAAGCGGATCGTCGAGCGCACGCGGCTGTTCATCCTGGCGGAGAGCCTCGGCGGCGTCGAGTCGCTGATCGAGCACCCGGACACGATGACCCACGCCTCGGTCTCCGGCACGGACGCGGCGGTCCACCCGGCGATGATCCGGATGTCGGTCGGCATCGAGAACGTGACCGACCTCATCGCCGACCTGGAGCAGGCGCTCGCCTGACCGGCGGCGGGACGACGGCTGACGGGGCAGGGGACCGGCATCGCGCCGGTCCCCTTCTGCATTGACGGACCGGGCATCTTTGTTACACTTTTCACAAAGGTCCGGCGATGCAGCGTGGAGGCCAATGATGTCCCCAATCCGCCACGAAGACGACTTCCAGCGCAAGACGATCGACGACTGGGACAGCTGGATCGACGAGGAGATCCGCAAGGCCCAGGCGCGCGGCGAGTTCAGCAACCTGCCCGGGCAGGGCAAGCCGATCGAGATCTACCGCACCGACGTCAACCCCGAGTACGACCTCGCCTTCAGCCGCCTCAAGAACGCCGGCATCATGCCGGCCTGGATGGAGCTGGACCGCGACGTCGCGCGGCTGAAGGCGGAGCTGAACGCCTTCCTCGAGCGCTCCGCGCGCTTTCTCGGCGAGCAGCGGGACGCGCTGGTGCGCCGCCTCACGGCGCCCCCGCCCGAGCCGCCCACGCGGCCGCACCCGCGCTGGCAGGTCTGGCGGCCGCTGCTGGAGTGGTTCCGCATGCCACCGCCGGAGCCCGGCGAGCGGGAGACCGGCCCGCGCTCGGTCGGCGAGCTGCTCCAGATGCGGGAGCACATGCGCGCGCAGTACCTCGACCGCGCCGCCGCGCTCGACAAGAAGATCGCCGATTACCACAACGCGCTGCCGCCGGGCCTCTCGCACCTCCAACGCCTGCGGATGCTGCCCGAGCGCGCCGCCAAGCGCTTCGACGAGTACTGCCCGGTGAGCTTCGTCCTCGACGTGCCGGGGCGCGACGCCGGATGAGCGGGAGCATCGTCGACGACATCGAACGGCGGATCGCGGTGGCCGGCGTGCCAGGCGTCGCCGTCGCGCTCCTGATCGACGGCGCGCCGGTGCTGGAGCGCGGCATCGGGCATCGCGACCTCGCCCGCACGCATCCGCTCGACGCCGGCGCCCGGTTCTACGCCTACAGCGTGACCAAGGTGATGCTCGCCGCCGCGCTCCTGCGCCTGGTCGAACGCGGATGCGTCACCCTCGACGCGCCGGTGCGGGAGGTGCTCCCCGACCTGCCGTACGCTCTGCCGATGACGCTGCGGCAGGCCCTCAATCACACCGGTGGCCTGCCCGACTACGGCGCGCTGCCGGCCTACAAGGCCGACCTTCGCGCCGACCCCGCCACGCCGTGGACCGACGACGCGTTTCTGTCCCGGACGCTCCTTCGTGGCCTCCTCTTTCCGCCGGGCGAGGGCTGGGCTTACTCGAACATCGGCTATCTGCTCGTGCGCCGCATCATCGAGCGGCTCACCGGCGCCCCGCCCCGCGAGGCGCTGACGGATCTGATCGTCGACCCGCTTGGCCTCCGGCAGACCACCGTCGTCGCGGCGTCGCTCGCCGACACGCACGTCCTGACGCCCGGCTACAGTAGCCAGCTCGACGCGGACGGCGACGTGCACGACATCAGCCGCCGCTACCACCCCGGCTGGGTCTCCCACGGCGTCGTCATCGCCACGGCGCTTGACCTCGCGCGGATGCTCAACGGCGTCCTCGCCGGCGATGTCCTCGGTCCGGCGCTGCTCGCCGCGATGCTGGCCCCGGTCGACGTGCCCTTCCCGCACCCCCTGTTCGCGCGTCCCGCCTACGGCCTGGGTCTGATGATCGACCGCGCCTCGCCGCTCGGGCTCGTCGCCGGCCACGGCGGGGGCGGGCCGGGGTATGCCGCGGGCGCCCTCGGCGTCACCGCCGCGAGCGGCCACCGCGTGACGGCCGTCGCCCTCGCCAACCGCGATCACGGCGAGATCGGGCTCGAGACCGCCTTCGCCCTCCTGCGCCACGGCGTCGAGCTCGCCGTCGGAGGCGCACACGAAAACACCCCGGCGCCATGACGACGCCGGGGTGCTGCCTTGCGGCTAGTGCGTTGTTCTGTCCATGGGCGCACCTCCTGGTAGAGGGTGGATAAGGCACCCGCGGCCGCCAGGTGCCTCTCCACCATCGCATACCTTCGGCAGGTGTCAAGGGCGCCGCGTCAATCGGCGGACAATGGCACCTCGAACCGGCAGCGCGCCGGCGGACCGGCGTCGCACGCCTTGTGGACCGGCGCGCCGATCACGTCGCCGAGCAGCGCCTCGGCGAGCAGGCAGGTGTCCTCGTGCCCCTCGACCGCGGTGCCGAATGGGCAGCTGCACCCCTGGATGACGTAGCGGTCGGGCGCCGTCTCGATCTCTGCCAGCCCGCCCATCGCGCCGAGCACCGTCACCGCCTGCTCGATGCGCTCGTGGAGGTCGCCCGTCGCCGGCGGCTGGCCGGTCGCCACGCGGTGGCCTACCTCGCGCAGGGCGTCGGCGATCTCGTCGCGCGGCAGCCGCTCGGCGAGCACGCCCAGCAGCTGCTGGAGGAGCACGCCGTAGGCCTTCGGGAAGAGCCGCTCGGCCTCCGGCGTCAGCTCGAAGGTGAACGATGGCTTGCCGACGCCGCCGCGCCGAACGTCGCCCTGGCGGACCAGTCCGTCGCGCTCCAGCGCGGCGAGATGCGCGCGGATCGCGTTGTCGGTCAGGCCCAGCGCGCCGGCCAGCTCGTCGACCGTGCGGCGGCCGCGCCGGAGCAGGGTGACGACCTGCCCGCGGGTGCTCGCGAAGAACCGTTCATCGCCGCGGTTGCTTACCATGTCCCGCTCCTTTCACTGACACCACGATAGACCCCGCGCTCTCGTTTCGCAAGTAAGTCAAACGATATATTGACAAACCCCCGATCGCCGCTATGCTCAGTCTCATGGACATCGCCCGCCTGCATCGTCAGGCAATCGTGAGAGGGAGCCAGTCATGCCGGACGCGAGGTACGTCATCGTTGGGGCAGGCATGGCCGCGGACGCCGCCGCGCGCGGCATCCGGGAGGTCGATGCCGAAGCGACCATCGCCATGCTCGGCGCCGAAGCGGATCCGCCCTACGCTCGCCCGCCGCTCTCCAAGGGGCTCTGGCAGGGCAAGGCGCTCGACGACATCTGGAGTGGGACGACCGCGCTGGGCGTCGAGCTCCAGCTCGGCCGCAGCGTTCGCTGGATCGACGCCCGGGCGAAGGAAGTCGTCGATGATCGAGGCACAGGCTGGCGCTACGAGAAGCTGTTGCTGGCGACCGGCAGCGCGCCGCGGCGCCTGCCGGTCGTCGACCATCAGGTCATCTACTTCCGCTCGCTGCGGGACTATTGGCGGCTCCGTGATCTCGCCGACCGCGGGCGGCGCTTCGCCGTCATCGGCGGCGGCTTCATCGGCTCGGAGATCGCCGCGGCGCTAGCGGCGATCGGCAAGGAGGTCGTGCTGATCTTCCCGGGCGCGGCGATCGGTGATCGGCTCTTCCCCCTCGACCTCGCCCGCTCGCTCAACGACGCCTACCGGGCGCGTGGCGTCCAGGTGCTCGATGGGCACAACGTCGTCGACGTCCAGCCGCGCGGCGAGCGCTCCGTCGTGCGGCTGCGGCAGGTCGACGGCGGCATCGAGCGGGAGGTGCTTGTGGACGGCGTCGTGGCCGGCATCGGCACGCAGCCGAATGTCCATCTGGCGCGCTTCGCCGGCCTGACCGTGGACGACGGCATCGTCGTCGATCCGTTCCTGCGTACCAGCCATCCGGACATCTACGCCGCCGGCGACGTCGCCACCGTGTTGATGCCGGCGCTGGGCGGTCGGCGGCGCTTCGAGCACGAGGACAGCGCCAAGATCATGGGCCGCCACGCCGGCCGGGCAATGGCCGGCGAGCGCGCGCCCTACGACCACCTGCCGTTCTTCTACTCCGACCTCTTCGACCAGGGCTACGAGGCCGTTGGCGACGTCGACCCCGCCCTCCGGACCGTCGCCGACTGGGCCGACCCGCACCGCGAGGGTGTCGTCTACTACCTGCGCGACGAGCGGGTGCGTGGCGTGTTGCTCTGGAACGTCTGGGACCAGGTGGACGCCGCACGGGCGCTTATCCTGCGCAACGAGATGGTCGATGTGGGCGATCTGCGTTGGAGCCTGATGCTGCCCCGGGCCGAGCCGGTGGCGTGAGGGAGGGAGAACGGACATGGCATTGCACCCCATCGAGCTCATCGCGCCGGGCGCGGCGTTGGAGTTGAACGCGCGGACGGTCAGCGACGACCAGCTGCGACGTTTCGAAGGCTACATGGCGGAGATCTTCGCCGCCTTCCGCATGGACGTCGGCTCGCCGTCGACCGCCGACACGCCGCGCCGGTTCGTGCGGGCGCTGCTTGACGCGACGGCGGGCTACGACGGCGACGAGAAGCTGCTGACCGCCTTCGATACCGAGTGCGACGGCGGGCCGGACTGTCATCTGAGTCAGATCATCGAGGGGCCAATCTCGTTCTACGCCCTCTGCGAGCACCACGCGCTCCCGTTTTTCGGCCGGGCGTACGTGGGGTACACGGCGCGGGACCAGATCATCGGCATCTCGAAGCTGATCCGCCTCGTGCGCGTCTTCGCCCGGCGCTTCACCGTTCAGGAGCGCATCGGCCAGCAGATCGCCGACGCGCTGGAGGCGATGCTGGCGCCGCACGGCGTGGCCGTCTACCTGGAAGCCAACCACCTCTGCACGCAGATGCGTGGCGTCCGCGAGGGCGGGCCGCTGACGCGAACGACGGTCTGGCGGGGCGACTTCGCCGCCGACCCCGCGCTCCGCTCCGACTTCCTCACTGCCTGCGGCCTGCGCTGACGGAAGGCCGGGACCATCATGGGCGACGCATCGCACGTCACATCCTGTCCGCCGATCGGCGCTCATGCGCTGATCGGCGACGGCCGCAGTGCGGCGCTCGTGGCCGACGATGGCTCGCTGGACTGGCTTTGCTGGCCCCGCTTCGACAGCCCGTCGCTCTTCGCGTCCCTGCTCGACGCTGACCATGGCGGCAGCTTTCGGATCCGGCCGGTAGACGCATTCCGGAGCCGGCAACGGTACCTGCCGGACACGAATGTGCTCGAGACTGTCTTCTCCACCCCGCGCGGCGAGGTGGTGTTGCGCGACCTCATGACGGTCGCTTCTGAGGAAGACAAGCGTCACGCGCTCATGGCGGAGCACGAGGTGCTGCGAGAGGTCACGTGCCAGTCGGGCGAGGTCGAGCTGGAGATCGCCTTCGAGCCACGCCCGGACTACGGGAGGGAGGCCGCCCACCTGGAGCAGCGCGGCGGGTTGGGCATCTGGTGCCGGTGTGGGCGCGGCGCGCTCGTGCTTCTCAGCGACGTCCCGCTGCATGTCGCTCCGGACCGCCGGTCCGCCGGCAGCCGCATTCATCTCCAAGCCGGGGAGCGCCGGATGCTCTCGCTGAGCTACGGGGAGGACGCGCCAGCCGTCATTCCGCCCCTCGGTGTGGCGGCGAACGCCCGCATCGCGCGATCGGTGCGCTGGTGGCGGGAGTGGGCGCAGCGCTGCACCTATGATGGCCCGTTCCGCGACGCGGTCATCCGCAGCGCGCTCGCCCTCAAGCTGATGGTCTTTGCGCCGTCCGGTGCGGTCATCGCCGCGCCGACGACGTCGCTGCCGGAGCGGATTGGCGGCGAGCGGAATTGGGACTACCGCTATTGCTGGCTCCGCGACGCGGCCTTCACTCTGCGTGCGCTGCTGGATCTTGGCTATGACGAGGAAGCAACCGCCTACGTCGGCTGGCTGCTCCACGCAACCCGTCTGACATGGCCCGAGCTGCACGTGCTCTACGACGTCTTCGGAGAAGCGCACGTGCCGGAGCGGGAGCTCGCGCACCTGGCCGGGTATGCGGGATCGCGGCCGGTACGCGTCGGTAACGATGCCCATGGGCAGCTTCAGCTCGATGTCTACGGCGAAGTGCTGGATGCGGTCGCCCGCTTTGCGCGGCGTGGCGGTCGCTTCGACCGCGATACGGTCCGCTTCCTCAATGGCTTGGGACGGACCGTCTGCGCGCAATGGCGCGAGCCGGACGAAGGTATCTGGGAGGGCCGCTCGGGGCGAGCGCATCATACGCACTCCAAGGTGCTGTGCTGGGTGGCGCTCGACCGCCTGATCGAGCTGCACGAAACCCGTGGTATGGAAGTGGATGCCGAGGAGTTTCGGCGCGAGCGCGACGCCATCCGCGCCGAGATCGAGCGCCGCGGCTATAACCCGCGCATCGGCAGCTACACCCGGGTCTTCGACGGCGACGATCTGGACGCAAGTTTGCTTACGGTTCCGCTGTACGGCTATATCGACGCGGCACACCCACGCATGGCGACGACCTGCACACGCATCCACGAGGTCCTCGGCCGGGGTGAGCTGATCTACCGCTACCTGGAGGGGACGGACGACGGCCTGCCGGCCGGAGAAGGCGCGTTCGGCGTCTGCAGCTTCTGGGCGGTCGAATGCCGCGCACGAGGGGGGGATGTGGACGGCGCCACCCGCGCGTTCGAGCGGCTGTTGGAACATGCGAACGACGTCGGCCTGTTCGCCGAAGAGATCGATCCCGACACCGGCGCGGCGCTCGGCAACATGCCGCAGGCGTTCACGCATGTCGGGCTTATCAACGCGGCGCTCACGCTCGCGGGCATACCCGCCCCGCATACGGCCGCCGTGAAGGAGGATTCGCGATGAACACGCGTGGAACCACCCTCTGGGGATTCGTCGGCACCGTCGTCCTCACCGGGCTGATGGCCGGCAGCCAGGCGCTCGGGCTGACCCGGATGAACCTGCCGTATATGGTCGGCACCATGGTCACGTCGAACCGGGATCGCGCGAAGCTGGTGGGATTCCTGCTCCATCTTGTGAACGGTTGGCTCTTTGCTGGGGTCTACGCCGCCGCGTTCCAGAGCTGGCGGCGGGCCAGTTGGCGGTTGGGGGCGTTGATCGGCCTGGTGCACGCGTTGTTCGTGCTTGCCGCGGCGATGCCGCTGCTGCCGAGCCTGCACCCGCGCATGGCAAGCGAGGACCAGGGCCCGACACCGACCCGGCAGCTCGAGCCGCCGGGTTTCTTCGCGCTGCACTACGGACGGCGCACGCCCGCGTCGGTGATTCTCGCCCACGTGATCTACGGCGGCATCCTCGGCGCCTTCTACCGGCTGAAGGACGGGGAGAGTCGGTAGATGTGGCGATGGGCGATCGACTGGCCGCCCATCGTGCGCTGGTGAGGTGGTGCTTCGCTAATCCGCCGGGACGCTGTCGACCACCGGCAGGTGGCGGAGCGCCTCGTCGATCGCCGCCTGCGGGTGCTCGTAGCTCGTCAGCTTGCCGCCCAGATAGTTCTGGTAGGCCGCGAGGTCGAAGTTGCCGTGCCCGGAGAGGCCGAACAGGATCGTCCGCTCCTCGCCGGCGTCCCGCGCGGCGAGCGCCTCGTCGATCGCGCCGCGGATCGCGTGGGCCGACTCCGGCGCCGGGACGATTCCCTCGCTGCGGGAGAACAGCACCGCCGACTCGAACGCGTCGAGCTGGTCGATCGCCACCGCCTCGATCAGCCCCTCGTGCAGCAGCTGGCTGACCAGCGGCGCCGAGCCGTGGTAGCGCAGGCCGCCGGCGTGGAACCCGGCCGGCACGAACGTGTGCCCCAGCGTGTGCATCTTCACCAGCGGCGTCATGCCCGCGGTATCCCCGAAGTCGTAGGCGTAGACGCCGCGGGTCAGCGTCGGGCAGGCGGTCGGCTCGGCGGCAACGATGCGAACGTCCCTGCCACCCAGCTTCTCGCGCACGAACGGGAAGGTGAGCCCGGCGAAGTTGGAGCCGCCGCCGACGCAGCCGACGATCACATCTGGCCAGGCGTCGGCCATCGCGATCTGCTCCAGCGCCTCCTGGCCGATCACCGTCTGGTGCAGCAGCACGTGATTGAGCACGGAGCCGAGCGCGTAGTTGCACGACGGGTCCTGGGCCGCGACCTCGACCGCCTCCGAGA
>DATLHE010000227.1:0-5590 GCA_035540335.1 Thermomicrobiales bacterium
TCCCTCGCGCGGAGGCGACGGACCAGTTCCGCGGCCTGCTCGTAACGACCGAACGAGGGCATGATGTAGGTACCGGCGACGCGGCCGCCGACCGCATCCAGCAACTCCTCAGCGATCCGCAAGCCGACCTCCGCCCCACGCTCACCGGCTTCGTGGAGCGCCGCCCGCGTCGAGTCCGGGATCGTGATGCCGGGCACCTCGTGGTGGAGGAACTCCGCGTGGCGCGAGCTCTGCAGCGGCAGGATGCCGATCATCACGGGGATCGGCAGGCGGTCGACGCCGTAGACCTCCAGGAAGTTCGTCCAGACGTCAAGGTCAAAGATCGGCTGCGTCATCACGAAGTCCGCGCCGGCGTCGATCTTCGCCCGCAGGCGTCGCGCCTCGTCCTCCAGGTCTGGCTTCGTCGGGTCCACGGCGCAGGCGATCGTGAAGTTCGCCGTGCGTCCGATCGAGGCGCCCGCCGAGTCCTCGCCTTCCTTCATCTTGCTGATCACGCGGATGAGGCCGATCGAGTCGACGTCGTAGACCGGCGTCGAGTCCGGGTAATCGCCGAGGCTCGGCGGGTCGCCGGTCAGTGCCAGGATGTTGCGGATGCCGGCGGCGTGCGCGCCGAGCAGCTCCGACTGCAGGCCCATCAACGAGCGATCGCGCGTCGTGAAGTGGATGATCGTCTCGATGCCGACCTCGTGCTGGATGAGATAGCAGAGGGTCATCGCGCTCATGCGTACGCGGGCCATCGGCGAGTCGGCGACGTTGATCGCGTCGACGCCGACCTCCTTGAGCATCTTCGCGCCGTCGATGGCTTTTTGCGGGTTCAGGCCCTTGGGCGGGTCGATCTCCACACACTTGAGGAAGGTCTTGCCGAGCTTCTTCTTGACCTCTGTCTCTTCCTCGACGTCGACGATCAGCACCCGCGAGGAGGCAGCGGCCTTCGTCACGGTGGCGACGGCGGTCGCGGCCTGCGCGCCCTCCGCCGGCGCGTGCGCATCGACGGCGGTGCGCATCGCGACGATGTGGCTCGGCGTTGTCCCGCAGCAGCCGCCGACCAGGCTGGCGCCGGCGTCGACCGCGTCGCGGGCGAACTGCGCGAAATATTCGGGGGTCGAGCGGTAGATCAGCCGCGAGCCGACCTTCGTTGGCCAGCCGGCGTTCGGCAGGGCGGCGATGTAGGGCCGGTTGCCGTTGAGGCCGGCCACCGCGCCGTGCATCTGGCGGACCACCGAGAGCAGGCGCTGCGGGCCGACGGAGCAGTTCGCGCCGATGACGTCGACGTTACGATCGACCAGCGCCGTCACGACCTCGGCCGGCCCGGCGCCCGACATCGTGCGGCCGTCCTCGCCGAAGGTCATCAGCGCGACGATCGGCAGGTCCGACGCCTCCCGCGCCGCCTCGATCGCGGCGTCCATCTCGGTGAGGTCGCCCATCGTCTCGATGACGAGGAGGTCGACGCCGGCCTCCAGCAGCGCGCCGATCTGCTCGCGGAACGCCTCGACGGCCGCCTCCCTGGGCAGCGTGCCGTACGGCTCCAGCGTCCGGCCGGTCGGGCCGATCGACCCCGCGACGAGCACCGGGCGGCCGCTGATCTCCCGCTCCTCGCGGGCGATCTTGACGCCGCGGAAGTTGATGTCGCGGACCTTGTCGACCAGCCCGTGCGACTCCAGCCGGAAGCGGTTGGCGCCAAACGTGTTGGTCTCAATGACGTCGGCACCGGCGTTCAGGTAGCTCCGGTGCACTTGGGCCACCGTCGCGGGGTGCGTCAGGTTGAGCGCATCGAGGCACTCGTCGAAGGCGTGGCCAGCTTCATAGAGCATGGTGCCCATCGCGCCATCGCCGAGAACGACGCCGGCGGCGAGCCGATCCAACAGGGGATGAGCCATTTTGCGTTCCTGCATGCACATCGGCGCGAACCGCGCGTCGCGGGCGGGCCGATCGGGCGACGAAGTCGGGTCGGTGAGCCAGGGATGCGGCGCAACGTTGCGCCGGGGACGGGATGCACCAATCCACACCGTAGCATACGACCTCCGGAATCGCCCGCAAACCGGCGTTCCAGCGCCGCGGAGCCACCGGCGCGGCGTTGACGTTGGTCTGGGACTCGCGGTACATTCCCGCGGAGCACGTTGCCGTCATTGCGCGCCCTTCTTTGCGTTCTCTCGCGCGCAATCTCATCACAGGATCCAATCACCACATGTCACCAGATACGTCGAGCATCGTCACCGAAGAAGAGGCCGTTCAGGCTCCCGGACTTCACAAACGGGGCATCCTGATGCCCATCGGCGGCGCCGAGGACAAGCTCGACAACATGGTGATCCTCTCCGAGTTCGCCCGCCTCGCCGGCGGCGAGCAGGCGCGCATCGCGATCGTCCCTACCGCCTCGTCGATCGAGGCCGCCGGTCTTCGCTATAAGGCGATCTTCCTTGGGATGGGCGTCGAGAGCGCCGAGGTCGTCTACATCGGCAGCCGCGACGACGCGAACCAGCCCGCCAGCCTGGATCTGGTCGAGAACGCCACCGGCATCTTCCTCACCGGCGGCAACCAGATGCGGCTGTCGTCCATCATCGGTGGCACGCGATTTGAACAACTCGTGCGCGAGCGCAACAACGCCGGCGTGGTCGTCGCCGGTACGAGCGCGGGCGCGGCGATCCTCTCGGCGCACATGGTGGCCTTGGGGTCGAGCGGCTCCACGCCGAAGCTCCGCATGGCGCAGATGTTCGCCGGGTTCGGGCTGATCTCGAACGTGATCATCGACCAGCACTTCCGCCAGCGCGACCGGATCGGCCGCCTGCTCTCGCTCGTGGCGTCGAATCCGGGCCTGCTCGGCCTCGGCATCGACGAGGACACGGCGGCGGTGATCGACGACCAGGGCGTGCTGAAGGTGATCGGGCGCCACAGCGTCACGATCGTCGACGGCTCGCACATGATCTCGGACATCTTCCAGGTGAAGCGCTACGGCGAGATCACCATCAGCGATGCCCGCCTCCATGTGCTGAGCCCGGGCCGTCGCTTCGACATGAACACGCGAGCCCTTATCGGCGACTAGCGAGCGCATCGCTTTGTGACCAACGGTCAGCCTCGCCGCGCAGCCGGCGAGGCTTTTCGGGTACAAATCACTACGATACGAACGTGGTCGGGACAATGCATAGACCTGGACGTGGCGACGTCCCCGGAGGAGTGAGCGGTGTTGGAGATTCGACAAACCACTGTCTACCGGGGTCCGAACATCTGGGCGCGCATGCCGGTCATCCACCAGGTCGTCGATCTCGGCGAGCTGGAAGACCGTCCGTCCAACAAGATTCCGGGATTCTACGAGCACCTGACGGAGGCCATCCCGTCGCTGTACGACCATGGCTGCTCGCTCGGGCGCCCGGGTGGCTTTCTCCAGCGCCTGCGGGAGGGGACGTGGATGGGCCACGTCCTCGAGCATGTCGCCCTTGAGCTTCAGAATCTCGCCGGCGCCGAGGTCGCCCGCGGCAAGACGCGCAGCGCCGGCCAGCGCGGCGTCTACAACGTCGTCTATCAATACGACCAGGAGGATGTCGGCCTCGCCGCCGGCGCCTTGGCGTTGCGACTGCTCAATCACCTGATCTACAACGCCGAGCCGGAGTTCGACTTCATCGCCGAGCTCGAGCAGAAGGTGATCAAGGTCGCCGAGCAGTTCGCCTACGGGCCTTCCACCGGCGCGATCGTGCAGGAGGCCAATCGGCGGGGCATCCCGGTCCTCCGGCTCGACCCCCGTCGCTCGCTCGTGCAGCTCGGCCACGGCAAGTACCAGCGCCGCATCTGGGCGACGGTCACCTCCGAGACGGCGAACATCGCCGTCGAGGTCGCCAGCAACAAGGAGCTCACGAACCGGCTGCTCCATGAGGTCGGCATCCCCGTGCCGCGGTCGCAGGTCGTCAGCACGGCGGACGCGGCCGTCCGCGCCGCCTCGCGCATCGGCTACCCGGTCGTGCTCAAGCCGCTGGACGGCAACCATGGTCGCGGCGTCTGCATCAACCTCGCCGATGAGGAGGAGGTTCGCGAGTTCTTCCCGGCGGCGTACGACGAGTCCCGCAACGGCATGGTGGTCGTGGAGAGCTTCATCACCGGCAAGGACTATCGCGTGCTCGTCGTCAAGAACGAGGTCGTCGCGGTGGCCGAGCGGGTCCCGGCCCACGTCATCGGAGACGGCGAGCACTCGATCCGCGAGCTGATCGACATCACGAACGCCGACCCGCGCCGTGGTGTCGGGCACGAGAAAATCCTGACCCGCATCCACGCCGACTCGCAGACGGACGAGGTGCTCGAGCGGGCCGGGAAGACGCTCGACGACGTTCCGGCCGAGGGCGAGTTCGTGCAGCTCAAGCTGACCGGCAACATGAGCACCGGCGGCACCTCGATCGACCGCACCGACGACATCCACGCCGACAACATCGAGATCGCCCGCCAGGCCGCGATGGTCGTCGGGCTGGATATCGCCGGCATCGACATGATCACCGAGGACATCTCGGCGTCGATCCGGCAGAACGGCGGCGCGATCTGCGAGGTCAACGCCGGACCGGGCTTCCGCATGCACACGCACCCGACCGAGGGGCACCCGCGCCATGTCGGTCGCGCCGTGGTCGACATGCTCTTCCCGCGCAACCAGCCGAGCCGCGTCCCGATCGTCGCCGTCACCGGCACGAACGGCAAGACGACCACCTCGCGCATGATCGCGCACATCATGAAGTCGTCCGGCAAGCGCGTCGGCCTCACCACGACCGACGGCATCTACATCGACGGCACGCAGATCATGACCGGCGACATGAGCGGGCCGACGAGCGCGCGCATGGTGCTGAAGAACCCGACGATCGATTACGCCGTGCTGGAGACCGCCCGCGGCGGCATCCTGCGCTCCGGCCTGGGGTACGACCGCTGCAACATCGCCGTTGTCACCAACGTCACCAGCGACCATCTCGGCCTCAAGGGCATCGACACGCTGGCAGGCCTGGCGCGCGTCAAGGAGGTCGTCCCGGCGAGCGCGCTGCGCGATGGCGCGTCCGTGCTGAACGCCGACAACGAGTGGACCGTCCAGATGACGCGCTCCGCGCGCGGCGAGATCATCTTCTTCAGCATGGATGAGGACAACCCGATCATCAAGGATCACATCCGCGAGCGTGGCCGCGCCGTGGTGCTGCGCCAGACGCGCCAGGGCGAGATGATCACGATCTACGAGAGCCGCCGCGAGACGTCGCTGCTGCTCGCCAGCCAGATCCCGGCGACCTTTGAGGGCAGGGCGCGGGTGAACATCGAGAACGCGATGGCCGCCGCGTCCGCCGCGCTGGCGGACGATGTCCCGCTCGACCACATCCGGCAGGCGCTGCGCACCTTCTCCAGCAGCTTCTTCCAGACGCCGGGCCGGTTCAACCTCCTCGACCTCGCCGGCAAGCGCGTGGTCATCGACTACTGCCACAACGTCGCGGGCCTGCAGGCAATCGCCGACTTCGTGCAGCGGATGGAGTCCGACACCTCGATCGCCGTCATCAGCGTGCCGGGCGACCGCTCCGACGCCGACATGGAGGCCTTCGGCGACCTGGCGGGGAGGACGTTCGACCAGGTCATCATCCGCGAGGAC
>DATLHE010000228.1:0-10625 GCA_035540335.1 Thermomicrobiales bacterium
AGGTGCGCCGCGTCCAGCAGACGATCCTCGGGCAGTTCATGACGTCCGGCCCCTGCCCGACGTGTCATGGCGAAGGGGTGACGATCACCGACCCCTGCGACAACTGCAACGGCCGGGGCCGGGTTCGCAAGTACCGCACGATCTCCGTCACCGTCCCGGCCGGCATCGACGACAACGCCACGCTGCGCCTTTCCGGCCAGGGCGAGGACGGCCCAAGCGGCGGTGGGGCGGGCAACCTCTACGTCAAGGTGCGCGTCCAGCAGCACAAGTACTTCGAGCGCCAGGGCAAGGCCATTCACAGCCGGGTCGGCATCAACGTGGCGCAGGCCGCACTTGGCGATGAGGTGGAGATCGACACGTTGGACGGCCCGGTTGTGTTCCGCATCCCGCCGGGAACGCAGTCCGGCCAGCAGTTCCGCCTGCGCGGCAAGGGCGTGCCCGATCTCCGCGGGGGCGACCGCGGCGACCAGATCGTCACCATCCAGGTCGTCGTGCCCAAGAAGCTCAGCGACGACCAGCGCGAGATGTTCGAGCAGTTGGCGGCAAGCCTGGGCAAGGAAGTCACCCAGCAGCCGACCAACCGTGGCTTCTTCGATCGCGTCAAGGACGCCCTGGGCGTCTGAATCACAGGTCAGCGCTGAACGCCAAAGGCCCACCGGAATGCCCGGTGGGCCTTTGGCGTGCGCAGCTGGCATCAGCCGGGCGGTGCCGGCCGGCGCCGCGTGCTCACCCGGGGGCGATGCGTGGAGTGATGACGGCTTCGGGTTCGGCGAACGCGCATCCACTGCATCAGTGTGAGCACGCCACCCACGATCCCGACCGTGCCGAGCAGCGTGCTGGGAACGGACGGGTTGGCGATGCCGGCCAGTACCATCGACGGTCCGCCAGGATCGCTCAGCGTCGCGCTCGGTTTGGCGTGGCAGCTCCCGCTGCCGGAGTCGGTGAACGACTGCCCGGCGATCGGGATGAATTGCCAGTCGTAGCCGTTGGAGCGGAGCGTCAGCTTCAGGATGCCGTACGTCGAGTTGTTGAACACCTCGCTGTTTGCATCCCGAGTGCTCGATCCGGTAAAGGGGGCGCCGCCGGTGCCGACCACGAACTCACGGACACCGAAACTCGTGTCCTTGGTGCCACTCGCCGTCTGGGGGGCGTAGCGCTCGTAGTCGTGCGAGTGGCCGACGAGCACCACCTCGGCGCCGGCATCGTAGAGCGCCTGGTAGATCCCCGTCATCATTCCGGCATTGTTGTGGTCATGACCCGAGCTGAAGTGCGGGTGATGCCAGTACGCCAGCGTACATGCGGTCGGATTGGCGGCAAGATCGGATTTGAGCCAATCCAACTGTGCCGTGCCGGGGTTGCAGACGCCTCCGGGCTTCGTGGCGCAGGAGTTGATGGCGACGATGTGCCAGCCGCCGACGTTGTAGCTGTAGTAGCCCTTGCTCCGATCGCCCGCCGGCCCGGTCTGGACACCGACGCCGTTGAAATAGTCGTAATAGCCCTTGGCGCCCGACGTGCCGCTGTAGTCGTGGTTGCCGGGGACGGGCCGGGTGCGGCTCTTGTGGCGTCCCCAGGTTGGGCCGTAGCAGTTGTTGAATTCGGTCAAGGTGCCCGAGTTGTACGCATTGTCGCCGAGGGCGAGGACCGTGCCGCTCCCGTTCGCGTCCAGCAGCTTCGCCGTGGCCTCGTCGTTGTTGTTGACGGTCCCGTCAGAATTGGTGCAGTACGAGATGTCACCTGCGGCGAGGATGGTGCCGCTCGTGGCCCCGGGTGTCGGCGTCGGTGTCGGGTTGGTGGGGGTCGGCGTGGGCCCGGATGGCGTTGGGCTAGGCGCCGGCGTGCCGCTGGCGGCCAACGTGAGCCGCAGCTCGGGCTTGTTGGTGGTCGCCTCGCGGGAGTTGAAGTCGACGCCGTCCGACGATTCCGGAATGAGCGCGAAGCTGTAGGTCCCGTTCGCGGTGACGAAGCCCGTCACGTTGTACTCGACCCAGGCGTCGGCCGGCAGTGCGCCCTTGTTGTCGATGATGCCGCTGGTCCGCGCCGGGCGGTCGTTCCAGGTGATCCCACCTTCTGTCCAGTTGTTGTTGACCGAGTAGAGCGCCGGGCCGTTGCCCGTTTGGGTGTTCGTGCCGGCCGGAACGTAGACACGGAGCGTGGCGCTTTGCACAGTCGTCGTCACGCCGGACACGGTGAACCGGAGGTAGCTTTCGATGTCGGGATCGGCGCCGCCATCGGCCCGCAGCGGCGTTGACGTGCCGTAGTTCGTCGTCGGGTTGGCTTCCTGCACGCGCGCGTCGGCCACCGCGGCGCCCAGGATGGAGGACCCTGACGACACAGGCGTGTTCGTGGGCGATGGCGCGACCGTCGGCGGGATCGTCGAGGTCGATGTCGGCGTGGGCGTCGATCCGGTGCCATAGTCGGTGGTGACCACGAGCTGCGGCGGGTTGGCTGCCTCCTTCGAGTTGACATAGAGCCCATCCGACGATTGCGGGATCAGGGCGAAGGTGAAGGCACCGTCGCCGCTCACGAACGAGGTGACGTTGTACTCCACCCAAACGTTGCTGCCGATGCTGCCCTTGTCGTCCGTGGGGTTGGCGACGGCGGGCTTGTTGCTCCAGGTAATACCGGTCTCGCTCCAGCTCGTATTGGTGGATGAATAGACCGGTGGGCCATTTGGGGTGCCGTTCGTGGACCACAGGCGCAGCGTGGCGGACTGAACCGTGCCGCTGAGCCCCGACACGGTGAATCGCAGGTAGACCTCCCTGTTCGGGCTCATGTCGGCCTGGAGTGTCGGGTCCGACCCAAAGTTGGCGCCGGTGTTAGTCCCGTCAACATATGCGTCCGCCGCCGCCGCGAACGTCGTCGACCCGCTCGTTCCGGAGGGGGCCGACGTCGACGTCGCGGTCGCCGCCGGCGTCGTGGCGGTCGGAGTGATCGTCGACGTGGCCGTCGCCGTCGTTGCTGCAGGGATCGTTGCGGTCGGCGTGTTCGTCGCGGTCGCGGTCGCCGCCGTTGTCGGTGGGGGCGGCGTGGGGCCCGAGCCGGTGGTGAGGACGAGCTCCGGCTTGTTCGTGCTGTTGTCTTTCGTGTTGACGCTCAGGAGGTCGTTGCCCTGTGGCACGAGGACGAGCGTGACGGGACCGGTCCTCGTGACGAGACTCGTCACGTCGTATTCGACCCACGTGCTGGTGCTCACCGCGCCGAGGTCGGGACCGGGCGTGCCGTAGGCCGGCTTGTTGCTCCAGGTGATCGTCGTCTCGCCCCAGGTCACGTCGTTGCTGGGGGCGATCGCCGGAGCGTTGGTCGTCCCATCGCGCACCCACATGCGCAGGATCGCGCTGGAGATCGCTCCGCTGTCGGCGGGGATGTCGAACCGGATGTAGGCCTCCTCGTGGGGGCTGAGGTCTGCCCGCATCGAGCTGGTCCTGCCGGAGTTCGTGGTGGGGTTTGCCTCCTGCACCATCGCGTCGGCAACCGGTTGCAGGGAAACATTCCCCGCGACGGCGAGCGCCGGGCCCAGCAAGGGAGGTGGAGGCGACGTTGGGGTCGGCGTCGGCGTGGAGGTGGGGACTGCCGTTGGTGTCACTGTCGCGGTCGGTGTGGGAGAGGGAGGAGGCGTTGCCGTGGCGGTTGCGGTCGGCGTCGGGGCCACGGTCGGCTCCGGAGGCGGCGGCGTGGGAGTCGGCGTCTCCGTGGGCACGGGCGTCAGGGCCTCCGTTGGAGCCGGAGCGACCTCGACGGTCACGGGTGCCTCCGCGCGAACGGGTGAGGTCGCGCCGATCTCAACAGCAACGGTATAGACACCGGGTTCCACCTGAGGAACCACAAAATCCTGCGCGAACGCGCCATTCGCGTCCGTGCCGACATTGGCGAGGACCGTGCCGTCGACCCAGAGCAGGGTGCCGGTATCACTGGCCGGCAAGCCGGTGCCGTGAGCGGACACCATGGCTGCGGGGAGCGCGGAGGAAGGACTGAGCGCGAGCGCGGGCGCCTGCTGGGCGTGAACCGACGGCCGGGCCAGATTCAGGAGCCCGACACCGAGCAGGCCAATAAGCGCAAGTAGCCGGAAGGTAAGAAATGCGGGTCCCCGTGCGTGAGTCATCGGTGTGCTCCGCCACGATGGGTGCGCGTGAGGAAATCGGTGTCCCTTCCGCGCGCTCCGGCCGTGAACGCGCGACTTGCATCGATAGATGCAGGACTAAATGGCCACGCTATTCGTCGTAGTTCCTTCCCACGACCATCCTACCGTACCGGTTCTCATCCACGAAGACCGGGACCAGCCATTAGTGGTCAGCGCGCCGTTGGCACCCGGCACGGAGTGGTCATCCGCTTTTGCTTCCCAAAATAAAGTTTCAATGTTGACGCCAAAACCAAACCGACGTAGCATTGTCGCAACATAGCCTTCGGGGAATGGTGAGGTCGTCGGGCTATGGCGACCAAGTCCTGACCGGCGGTACAGCCCGCAAGCGCGAGTGGGAGCACGAGCGCACGATCCGGTGAGACTCCGGAGCCGACGGTAAAGTCCGGATGGGAGAAGGTGTCAATGCGCGCGATCGGCCCCCGGTATCCCCGGTGGGGTTTCGGATCGTTCGCTTGCCGCTCCACAAACGTTCCTCCCGAGGGCCTCCGGCCTCGGGCATTTTTGTGCCCGGTTCACCAGGTTTCGGAGGCACTTGGTGGAATGTCGCCGTGGTCGGCGCCGGGAGGACCTCCCGGCGCGGCCGGCGCATTCGCCATGTGCCCCCCCAGCACAGGGCACAGATGCTCATCTCGATCATCAAACGCATCGCGCAGCTGATCGTGACCGTCGTCCTCGCGTCGACGGTGATCTTTGCGCTGATTCACCTTTCCGGCGACCCGACGCAGGGGTTCATGCCCGTCGGCGCCTCGCCCGACGTGCGCGAGGCGACCCGCGCCCGGCTCGGGCTGGATGATCCGCTCTGGCGGCAGTACGTCCGCTTCATTGGACAGGGGCTCACCGGCGACTTCGGCGAATCCTGGCGCGACCGCCAACCGGCGCTCAACGCCGTGCTCGATCGCTTGCCGGCCACTCTGTTGCTCGGCTCGACAGCGCTCGTGACGGCCACGGTCGGTGGCGTCGTGCTCGGCATACTCTCGGCGTCGCTGCGACGGCGCTCGCTCATGGTCGCGGTACAGGGCGTCGCGCTCGCCGGTCAGGCGATCCCCACGTTCTGGCTCGGCGCGATGTTCATTCTGATCTTCGCCGTTCGACTCGGCTGGCTGCCGTCGTCGGGCGACGGGTCGCCCACAGCGCTCATCCTGCCGATGCTGACATTGGCGGCGCACCCGGGCTCGATCATCGCCCGGCTCATCGCGACCGGGATGCATGATCTCCAGCGCAGCAACTTTGTCCGCACCGCGCACAGCAAGGGCGTGTCGCGGCGGAACGTCGCCGTGCGCCACATCTTCCCGAACGCCATGCTGCCGGTACTGGCCTATGTCGGCCTGCAGGCCGGCTTCCTGATCGGCGGTACGGTGGTGATCGAATCCGTCTTTGCCTGGCCGGGGATCGGACGCCTGGCGCTCCAATCTGCGACGCAGCGCGACCTGCCGGTGATCCACGCCTTCGTGGTGGTCACCGCGATCGGCGTCTGCCTGGTCAACCTCGCCATCGATCTCGCTGTCAGCGCCATCGATCCGCGGCAGCGCGGCCGAGCCGCGCATGGAGCGTTGGCCAATGGCTGAGCAGACGGCCACGTTGGCGCCGTCGCGCGGGTCTTTGCCCGCGCGGGAGGCCGCGACGGAGCGCCGGCGTCGGCGCCTCGTCCCGCGAGATCGCGGCGCGTTGCTCGGGTTGCTCCCGCTCGTGCTCTTCCTGGCTCTGGCGTTCGTGGTTCCCGTGGTCTTCGCCGGCAATCCGACCGCGCAGGACCTGACCGGGCGACTCCGGCCGCCGGTGGGCGTGGGCGGCTCGTGGGACCACCCCTTCGGCACCGATGGGCTGGGCCGCGACCTGCTCGCGCGGGTCGCCGCCGGCGCGCGGGCGTCACTTCTCGTGAGCATCGTGGCCGCGACCGGCGCCGCGGTCGTCGGCGTCGCCGCCGGGCTGCTCGCCGGCATCCGGGGTGGAGCCGCCGACCGCGTGATCACGATGCTGGTCGAGACGCTGCTCGCAGTGCCGTTCATCACCTTCGGCATCGTCGTCACGGCAACGGTCGGCCAGAGTGTGACCAACGTGCTCCTGCTGCTCGTCCTGTCGGGGTGGATCACCCACGCGCGGATCGTGCGCCTGCAGGTGCAATCCCTTATGCGCTCGGAGTTCGTCGAGGCCGCGTACGCGCTCGGCGCCGGGCGCTCTCACATCGCCCGCGTGCACCTGTTGCCGAACCTGGCGCCGATCATCATCGTCGTCCTCTGCCAGCAGGCCGGGGCGATGATGCTCTGGAGCGCCTCCCTGACCTATCTCGGGATCGGTCTGCCGATCGAGCGGATCACCCTCGGGGGGATCGTGCGCGACGGCCAGGAACTGATCTACACCGCCTGGTGGGTGAGCGTGCTGGGCGGATTGACGATCGCGCTGGCGGTCGTCGGCTTCAACCTGTTCGCGGATTGGCTGCAGCGCCGGCTCGATCCGATGCTGCGCACATAGACGGAGAGACATCCATGCAAGGAGGGGTCCATGCCTGACGAGTTGGAACAAGCGATGGGGAGACGCGCGTTCGTGGGCGCGCTGGCGCTCACGGTCGCGGGCCAGCGCCTCGCCAGCGCCCAGGCGACGCCGGCACGTCCGGAGGTGCAGCCCGAGCTGGTGATCGATCTGGATGGGCCGCCGGATAATCTCGATCCCGCGCTGACCTATTCGGTCCGCGACTGGTCGATCCTGCACTCGGTCTACGATGCGCTGTTGCACTTCGGCGAGGACGGCACGCTGGTCCCGCTGATCGCGGAGGAGTTCTCTACCGAGGACTCGAAGGTCTTCCATGTGAAGCTGCGCGAGGGGCTGGTCTTCCACGACGGCTCGCCGGTGACGTCGGCGGCGATCACACGGTCGGTCGACCATCTCAAGGCGTCGGAGTCGCAGATCGCGGACCTGTTCGGCGGCATCACCGAGGTTCGCGAGATCGACGAGCTGACGGCGGAGATCGTGACGGGGGAGCCGTCGGCGTGGCTGCCGTCGCAGATCGCCGTCTGGCTCGTCGTGTTCCCGGAGAGCGCCACGCCGGACTCGCTGGCGACCTCGCCGGTCGGCACCGGCCCCTACCGGTTCGAGGCGATGGACCCCGGCAACAGCATCACGCTCGTCCGCAACGAGGACTACACGTGGGGAAGCCCCAAGGGGGCCGCGCTTGCCGAGCGCGTCACGTTCCGCTTCGTGCCCGAGGCGGCAACGCGCGTGGCGGACCTCACGACGGACGCCGCCCAGCTGATCGTATCGCTGCCGTTCGATCAGACCACCGCGGTGGAGGATGCCGGCAAAACCGTGCTTACCGAGCCGATCCTCGGCATGGCGTTCATTCGCATCGCGACCGACACGGCGCCCTTCGACGATCGGCGCGTGCGTCAGGCGCTGAACTACTCCGTCGACGTTCAGGCCATCGCCGACGCACTGGTCGGGCCCAATACGAGACGGCTCGCCTCGGTCTTCCCCGACCCACGTGGCCTGGGTTTCGACGAGACACTTGAGCCCTTCCCGTACGACCCGGACAAGGCGCGTCAGCTGCTGGCGGAGGCGGACCTCGCGGACGGCTTCGACAGCACGATCCAGCTCGTCGCCGGATCTCGCACCGACATTGTGGAGGCGGCGGTAGCGCAGCTCGCCGAGGCCGGCATCCGCCTCACGATCGAGACCGCCGAGCTCGCGGCGTTCAACCAGGCGTGGCCCGACGACTCCGCGCCGCCGCTGCGCTACGCCACGTGGCGGCCGATGTACGACCCGCACACCTTCCTCAGCCTCGTCATCGACTCCGCGGGCTTCCTCTCCCGGCACGACAACCCGAAGGCCGACGATCTGATCCGCGCGGCGGCGATCGAGCCGGACCAGGCGGCGCGCGCGGAGCTCTACCACGAGCTTGGACGGCTGCTGAAAGACGAGCCCGCCGCGATCTATCTCTGGAACCTGACGTCCAGCTACGGCATCAGCCCCGATCTGACGAGTTGGCATCCGCGCGGGGATGAGTACGTCGTGCCCGTCGCAACCTCCGGAGGAGACGCATGACCCATCGAGTTCTCACGCTTCCCCGGACGCGACGCGCGTTCCTCGCCTCGGCCGGCATCGCCGGTGCGGGCCTGCTTGCGATCCCGGGCCTCGGCCGCGCGGTCAGCGCCCAGGCGCCGGCGCCCGAGCTACTGCCGGAGCTCGTGATCGACCTCTCGGGAGATCCCGAGAGCATCGACCCCGCGATCGCGTACGCCGCGCGCGACTGGTCGATCGTCCACTCGATCTACGACGCGCTGGTCGGCATTGCCGCGGACGGCAGCATCCAGCCTCTCGCCGCCGAGACCTTCGAGGCGGTCGATGATCGTACCTTCGAGGCGACGCTGCGCAAGGGGATGACGTTCCACGACGGGACGCCGGTCACGGCAGACGCCGTCGTGCGCGGCGTCGAGCACCTCCAGAACGGCGATTCCAAGGTGATCGACCTCTTCCGGCCGATCACGAAGGTCGAGGTCGTCAACGACCTCACGGTGCGGCTCGTCTGCGACACTCCCTGTCCGTGGCTGCCGGCGCAGCTGGCGGTCTGGCACGTGCTCTTGCCGGAAGGCGCGACGGCGGATACGCTGGCGAGCGCGCCGGTCGGCTCGGGGCCCTACCAGTTCATCTCCTACGAGCACGGAAGCCAACTGAAGCTGGAGCGCAACCCTGACTACGTCGCGAGTGACGTCAAGGGCGCGGCGCTCGCCGAGCGTGTCGTCTATCGCTTCGTGCCGGAGGCGACGACCCGGGTGGCCGATCTCTCGACCGGCTCCGCACAGCTCATCGCCGAGGTGCCGCTCGATCAGGCATCCGCCGTGGAAGACGGCGATGCGACGTTCGTCGCCTCCGGTGTGGTGGGCTCCGCCTGGATCCGCATCGCCACCGACGTGACGCCGTTCGACGACGTGCGGGTGCGACAGGCGCTGAACCTGGCGCTGGACGTCGAGGCGATCGCGCAGTCGCTGGTCTCGCCCGAGGCGCACAGGCTGGCGTCCCTTCACCCCGACGAGCGGTCCATGGGGTTCGACCCGGCGATCCCGGTCTACGACTACGATCCCGGCAAGGCGCGGGAGTTGCTCGCCGAGGCGGGGGTTGGCGACGATCTCGGCATGACGCTGGAGATCACGACGGCGGCCCCCAAGGCGGTGGCCGAGGCGATCGTCGCCCAGTGGGCCGAGGTCGGCATCAACGCGACGATCCAGGCATCGGAGTACGCGGCGTTCAACGCGACCTGGACCGACACCAGCGCGCCACCCGCGCGGATGGTGACCTGGAGCCCGCTTTACGACCCGCACACGCTCTTGAGCCTCGTGTTTGCAGGGGCAGGGTTCCTGTCGCGCTACGACAACGCAGAGGCGAGCGACCTGATCGCGTCCGCGGCGGTTGAGCCGGACCCGGAGACGCGCGCGGCGACGTACCGGAAGCTGGCGGGCGTCATGCACGACGACGCGCCGGCGGTTTTCCTCTGGAACCTGGTCGCGAACTATGGGGTGGCGGACGTGGCATCGGCGTGGAAGCCGCGGGGCGACGAGTACGTGCTGGCGTTGGGGTGATCCCGGATTGTGCGTGTGTTTGGAAGACTGCCAACGCAAACAACGTGGCCGGTGGCAGCCTTCCCCGATTTCGTTGATGTGACGCGGGTTTCAAGGCTGCCACGATGTTCGGGAAACCTGGCAGCCTTCGTGTTGGCGTACCGGGAGGGCATTGAACGCGCCGCCAAAGAGATCGCTTTTTTGGGTGGGTGAGCGCGTTCAATCCCCCGGCCGAGCCTGCAGGGCGAGAAGCGGAGCGAGCCTTTCCCTACGTCCGGTGTGCGTGACGGAAGGCTGCCAAGTGGCCAAGTAACGGGTAAAGGGGAACCTGGCCATCTTGGGGCGAGAGGCTGGCCCTGCGGGCCACGGGGCGGACACCCATTCGACTCTGCTGCGCTTCGCCTGGCCGAGCGCGCCAGCGCGAGAAGCGGAGCGAGCCCTTAGGGCAGGCTCTGGTCCGCCCGTACGACGCCCGATCGACCTTTACGCGCGAAAGCGTCCCGGGTGCGAGCAGCGCTTCGCGTAGGGTTCACCGGCCGAGCCGCAGGCAGGGGCCTGCTCCGCTTCTCGCGCTCCGCGCTCGGCCGGGAAGCGGAGCGAGCCCCCGGGGTGAGCCCCGCAGGGGCGAAAAGCGGAGCGACCCTTTGCTTCGCTCTGAATGAGGGCGTTTTTTGCGTGTGTGGAGGTCGGTCAACGCCCGCAGCTGCGGCCCGCAGGGGCAGGGTCGACCGAACAAGGGATCGAGTCCGCGCTAGAACACGAAGCGGGCGCCGATGAGGCCGAGGGCGAGGACGAAGAACGGGATGCTGGCGAGCATCATGTTCGCGACCAGCGCCAGAATGCCACCGAGCAGCAGCAGGACAACGAGCGCGATGACGTAGTTGCGCTGCAAGGGCGTCAGCGGAAAGGCACCCTCGGCCATCGCCCAGGGGTCGGGCGAG
>DATLHE010000229.1:0-16467 GCA_035540335.1 Thermomicrobiales bacterium
GTCCGGCTCATGCCAGAGGGCGACGACCGGGGCGTCAGCGGGCACGGTGGCGAACGCCTCGGCCGGGTTCGGCCTGCCGAGCAGCGCATCGTCGATGCCGACGACCCAGAGCGGCCCGAGCCGGGTCGGAATCTCCACCGCGTCGTTCTGCAGGGGCGTGATGCCCGCCTCATGGAGCATGGCGAGCACCCGCTCGCGGATGTTGGAGAGGTCGTGGTTGCCGAGCACGCCGTAGGCGCCGTTCGGGCTGACCGCGGCCATTGCCTTCAGCGGATCGCGCACGTATTCCAGGAAGCGGGGCGACTCCGACACGTAATCCCCGCCGAAGAGGACCAGATCCGGCTCGGCGCGCTGGAGCAGCTCGACGACCGGCGTGAGGTCGGCGCCAGTAAAGTGTGGGCCGACGTGGGTGTCGGAGACGAACGCGATGGTGAGGCCGTCCAGATGACGGTGGGCGCGCGGGAGCTGGACCATGACGTGATTGACGCGCGGCCGGTAGGGGTGAACGAAGCGCGCGTAGAGCGCCACCGCGATCCCGCCGATGAGGGATACGAGGGCGAACGTCTTCAGGATGCGTCGGAGCGGTGAGCGGTTGTGCGTCATCCGCCAAGTATCGCCGAAAGGAGCAGGCCGATGCTCGCGAGGACGCCGAAGCGAAGGTGCAGTCCCGCCGTACGGCGCAGCACCGCGTTGTGCTCGGGCGGTGTCGTCGCGCGCGAAAGCGTTCGCACGATCTGGACGGTCGTCGGCACCGCCACGCCGGTGAGCACCAACGGCCAGAGGCTGCCGTTGAGCGCGATCATGCCGACCACGCAGAGGAACGGGATAGCGACGAGCGCGACGTACTCGCGGAAGGCGAAGCGCACGCCGAAGAGATTGGCGAGCGTGCGCTTGCTGACCGCGCGGTCGCCCTCGACGTCACGGATGTTGTTGGCGTGGAGGATCGCCGCTGCGAGCGCGCCAATGGCGATCCCGAGCAACGCCGCCGGCCATGAGAGCGTGCCGGTATGGACATAAAAGGTGCCGCCGACCATGCCGACGCCCATCGCCAGAAAGACCGTCACCTCGCCGAGCGCGATGTAGGCCAGCGGGTAGGGGCCCGCCGTGTAGAAGAACGCGGCGGCGGCGCTGAAGAGCGCGATCCAGAGGACGATCACGCCCGCCTCAAGCATGACCGGGATCGCCAGCAGCAGCGCGGCGGCGAAGCAGATCGCGATGCCGAGCCGCAGCTCGCGGTGACTCAGCAAGCCCCCCTGGAGCACGCCGCTGGGGCCGAGCGAAGTCGCTGTGTCGACGCCTGAGCGGTCATCGAAGTAGTCGTTCGTCAGGTTGCAGGCGGCGTGGGTGAACATCGATGCCAGCAGCATCAGCGCGAACAGGCCCCAGGATGCGTGGTTCTCACTCCAGGCGAGCATCGTTGCGGCGATGACCGGGATGGTCGACGTCGTGAACGAGAAGGGCCGAATGGCCTTGTACCACGTCCGCCAGAACGACGGTGTCGGCGTCGACGCCGAGACGACGGTTCCCATCGCTAACGCTCCGCCCGCCAGGGCATGACGACGTGCTCGATGGCGTCGAGCAGCAGCGTCAGCGCCCAGCCCATGATGCCGGTGATGATCAGGCCGACGAACATCTGCTGGATGCGCAGCGTCTGGTAGCTCTGCCAGATCATGAAGCCGATGCCCTTGTCGGCGGCGAGGAACTCGGTGCCGACGATGACGATCAGCGCGAAGCCGAGTGAGAGGCGCATGCCGGTGAAGATTGCCGGCAGCGCGCCGGGCAGGGCGACGGTCCAGAAGAGCTCCCAGCGCGTCGCTCCGAGGTTCCGGGCCACGTCGCGGTAGGAACGGTCGATCTCCAGCACGCCGCTCATCGTGTTGAGGGCGACGAGGAAGAAGATCGAGACGGCGACGATCATCAGCTTCGATGTCTCGCCGATGCCGAAGATGATGATCACCAGCGGCAGCACGGCGATCTTCGGCACGGCGTAGATCGCCGCCGCGAGTGGCATGAAGAAGACCCGCACTGGCCAGAAGAGCCCCATCGCCAACCCGAGGGCGATGCCGGGGATGGTGCCGATGACGAAGCCACCGAGAATCCGGAAGAGGCTGATCCGGATGTCTCCAAGCAGGTCCTTCTCCGTGACGAGCGTCGTGACGGTGTCCCAGAGCGTGCTCGGGGGCGGCCAAAAGAGGGGGTCGATCGTTTTCGTGCGCGAGAGGATCTCCCAGACGACGAGGAGGACGACCGGCGCGGCGATGGTCAGCGAGAGCTCGGCGGCTCGGCGACGGCGCATCACGACCGCTCCCCGAAGGCGCCGCCGCGCTCCACCTCGTGCCGCAGCATGCCCCACGTCGTGTTGAAGAGCTCGGCGAAGGCCGGGTCGGAACGCACTTCCGTCAGCGAGCGCGGCCGGCCGAAGGGAACGTCGAGGACGGCGCGGACCGTGCCCGGCTGCGCGCTCATGACGACGATCTGGTCACCGAGGACGATCGCCTCGTCGATCGAGTGGGTGACGAAGATGACCGTCTTGCCGGTCCGCTCCCAGATGCGCAGGAGCTCCTCCTGCAGCAGGAAGCGCGTCTGCTCGTCGAGCGCGCCGAACGGCTCGTCCATCAGCAGGAGGTCGGGGTTCACCGCGAGCGCGCGGGCGATGTTGACGCGCTGGCGCATGCCCTCGGAGATCTGGTGTGGCCAGGACTTCGTGAACTTCACCAGCCCGACCGTCTCCAACAGCTCGTCGGCGCGCGCGAGGCGCTCCTTGCGGCCGACGTTGCGCAGGCGAAGCCCGTAGGCGACGTTCTGCCGCAGGTTCAGCCAGGGGAAGAGGCTGCGGCCCTGGAAGACCATCGCGTTCGTCGGCTGGCGGCCGTCGGCGCGGTCGATCCGCAGCGTGCCGGCGGTCGGCTGGTCGAGCCCTGCGACGAGCCGGAGCAGCGTCGACTTGCCGCAGCCTGAGGGGCCGACGATGACGCAGAACGAGCCGGCCGGAACATCGAGCGTGATGTCATGGCAGGCGTCGACCGGGCCGTTCGGCGTCTCAAATCTGCGGCCGATGTCGCGTGCGACAACGCGCGCGCCGGTGCTCTGGGGAGCGGACGTGGAGGTGCGCTCGCGGGCGGTGGCGCCGGGCCGCGCGGTGACGGCCCGGTGATTGGGAAAGGTGGCTTCGGCCATGATCACGACTTTTCTGTGCGCAATGCGCGTGGCATGCGAAGGGCGGGCTACTCGCCGTCGAGCAGCTTCAGCGCCGCGTCGACGTACTGGGTGTCGACGATCGTCGCCGGGTCGATCGGCTCGTCGTAGTCGAGCAGATCGCGGTCACCGAAGAACGTCTGGAGCAGGTTCAGGCTGTCGATGTCGATCGTGCCGTCTTCGGCGTAGACCGGCTTGACGGACTCGGCGACGAGCTCGGCCGGGACGCCGGTGTACTGGTTGATGATCGCCAGGTTCTGCGGGTCGTTCGGATTCTCCATCAGATCCCGCGAGGCGTGGAGATAGCCGGCGACGAAGGCCGTGGCGGCCTCGGGGTTGTCCTGCAGCCACTTCTCGTTGCCGAAGACCATCGTCGGCTGGATGTGCTGGACCGGGAAATCGGCGAGCAGGCGCACGGCCAAGCCCTGTTGCTCCGCCTGCGTCGCGATCGGCTCGCCGACGATCGCGGCATCGAGGGCGCCAGAGTCGAGTGCTGTGACGGCATCCGGGAAGGTCAGGTACTGGAGGTCGACGTCCTCGATCGTCAGGCCGCCGGTGCGGAGCGCGGCGTCGAGCCAGAACTCGGTGGCGCCCGGCGCGTTGACCGAGACGCGCTTGCCCTCGAGGTCGGCGACGCTGGTGATCGTGCCGGCCTCGCACGCCTTCTTCGAGATCATCAGCGGGCTGGCCACCGGCGAGCCCTCGGCGTGACCGGGGGCAATGATCTTCAGCGGCAGGCCTTGATCGATCGCGTTCCAGAACGCCGGGCCGACGCCGGTGAGGCCGATCTGCAAGTCGTTGGTGGAGGTCAGCACGGTCATGTCCGTGCCGTTGGTGAACGACTGGAGCTCGACGTCCAGCCCCTGCTCGGCGTAGTAGCCCTTGGCGTGGGCGACGTAGATCGGCGCGTAGATCGAAAGCGGCATGTAGCCGACCTTGAGCCTCGTCGCGTTCTCCGGAACCGTGACCGGCGGCACCTCGATCGGCGCTGCCGGGGACGCGGCGGGCGTGCCCGCGGCGAGCGGCGCGCAGCTCGGGGCAGGTGTCTGGGCAGTGGCCGGCGCGATGCCGAGCGAGACGACGGCCAGCAGCACGGCCATCACGAACGCCGCGATGGCGCCCAGGCTCTCGGACATGCGTGTGCGAGGCTGGTGAATCCCCAGATGCATGGACATCTCCTGTCGATGTACGGCGCGTCGACGGTGACCGCGCCGTCGGAGTCAATCTCGGAGGAAGTATACGGCTCCTGCCTGCGGATTGTGAGGAATCACACGAAGCCGGGAGGGCCGGAGACCGGTCGAACAGGCCACTGAATGTACCTGCCGACCGCGTGCAACACCGATCACCCTCGCAGCGATCGGCCGACGTCCGCGAGCACTTGCTGGAGGATACGGACGTCGTCGGGGGTGGTCGTCCAGTTGACGAACGACGCCCGGATCGCGGCCCGGCCATCCCACGAGGTTCCACTGACGAAGACGCGGCCATCGCGCTGGATGGTGTCCACGGCGCGGCGGTTCAGTGCGTCCAGCGCGTCGTCATCCAGCCCATGGTCCATGTAGCGGAAGCAGACGACGTTGAACGGATGCGCGCGCAGGCGCGCGGCGTTCATCAGCTCAACGCCCGGCTGCATGTCGATCCACGTCGCCAGCGCGCGGGCGTTGTCGATGCAGCGCTCGACCAGCTCCTGGTAGCCGGTGCGGCCGAACGCCTTGAGCGCGCACCAAGCGGCCAGCGCCCGGAAGCGCCGCGACGACTCCACGCTGCGATCGTCGGCCTCGAAGCCCTCGGAGCGCGTCAGGTAGGCGCTCCGGGAGGCGAAGGCGCCGGTCAGCGCCCGCTCGTCACGCACGAACGCGAACCCGCAGTCGTAGGGCACGTTCAGCCACTTGTGGGCGTCGGAGGCGACGGAATCCGCCCGCTCGATGCCGGCGACGAGATGCCGGTAACGCGGCGAGGCGGCGGCGAAGAGGCCGAAGGCGCCGTCGACATGGAGCCAGGCACCATGCGGGTGCTGGTCGCGCAGATCCGCCAGCGCCCGCAGATCGTCGAACTGCCCGGTGTTCACCTCGCCGGCGTTGCCGATCAGGATGACCGGGCCGCTGAGCCGGGCGAGATGGGCGCGGAGGCGGTCGAGATCGATCGTCCCGTCCGGCGCGGGGAGCATCGTCACGCTCGACCGTCCCAACCCGAGCGTGCCGAGCGACTTCACGGCGCTGGCGTGGATCGCGGTGCTGGAGACGACGTTGATGGGCGGATTGCCGGCCAGCCCGTCGACCGCCGCGTCGAAGCCGAGCTGATCGGCTGCCCACTGGCGGGCGGCGGCGAGGCCGACGAGGTTGCTCATCGTGCCGCCGGTCGTGAGGATGCCCGCCCACGACGTCGGCAGGCCGAAGAGCTGCTTCAGCCAGCGATGGACGACGAGCTCGGTTTGGGCCGCGGCGGGGCTGACGATCCAGAGGCCGCCGCTCTGGTCGAGCGCGCTGGTCAGCCAGTCACCGCCCAGGGCCGCCGGGGTGACGCCGCCGTTGACGAAGCCGAAAAAGCGCGGCCCGGCCGTGCCGACGATGCCCGGCTCGGCGCGGATGAGCCACTCCGCGAGGGCCTCAGCGGGGTCGGACGGCTCGGCGGGTAGAGGCTCGTCGAGCGCGGCGGCCATCTGGGACGGGCTCCGGACGCGGCTCACCGGGCGTTCAGGCAGCCCCTCGATGAACGACCGGGCGAGCTCATGGGCACGCTCCATCGCGCGCAACGTGTCCTGATAGGGGTGATCGGCGTCGTTGGGCATGGGGCCTCCGTGATGGGAGAGGTCACCAGTCGCAGGTGCAGAGCCTCCCGTGCGGGCCGCCCTTGTGGCGGCCCCATGCGGGCGGACACAAGGTCCGCCCCTACAGGCATCCATTCTCCTTGGAAAACGCGCATCCCGGGATCGGTGGTCCCGGAACGCGCGTCACGTCGTCGTGTGGTTGTGGCGGCTGCCTAGACGGCCGTAAGCGAGATCATCGGCTTGTAGGCGTTCGGCTGGTCGTCGGCCTCGTCGAAGATGCCGTTCTTGCGATCCTCGATCACCGCGTGGATCTCGCGCGTCAGCTCCTCGAGCATGTCCTCCTCGAGGCAGTTCTTCACGATCTTGCCCTTGCGGAAGATGATGCCCTTGCCGTTGCCGGCGGCGATGCCGACGTCGGCGTCGCGCGCCTCGCCGGGGCCGTTGACCACGCAGCCCATGACGGCGACGCGGATCGGCTCGGTGATATCCTCGAGTACCTTGTCGACCTGGTTGGCGAGCTTGAAAAGGTCGACCTCGACGCGGCCGCAGGTCGGGCAGGCGATCATCGTCGCGCCCTTCTGCCGCAGCTCGAGGCTCTTGAGGATCTCGTAGGCGACGAACACCTCTTCCTTCGGATCGGTCGTCAGCGAGACACGGATAGTGTCGCCGATGCCCATCGCGAGCAGGGTGCCGATGCCGACGGCGGAGCGGACGGAGCCGGCGCGCGGGGTGCCCGCCTCGGTGACGCCGAGATGCAGCGGGTAGTCGTTCGGCAGCTTGGCGAAGCGCTGGTACGCCTCCAATAGCACCGGAATCTCGAAGGCCTTGAGACTGACCTTGGTGTCGTAGAAGTCGAGGTCCTCGAGAATCTTGATGTGCCCGAGCGCGGAGCGGACGAGCCACTCGGCACGGAGCTCGACCTGCGTGGCGTGCTGCTGCGCCATCTCGTCGACAAACTCCGGCGTCATCGGGGCGACGGAGCCGAAGTTGACGCCGATCCGGATCGGCGTGCCGCGCTCCTTGGCCTTGGCGACGACCTCGCGGACATCCTCTTCCTTGCGGATGTTGCCGGGGTTGAGGCGCAGGCCGTGGATGCCGGCGTCAAGCGCCTTGAGCGCCAGCGTGTGCTCGAAGTGAATGTCGGCGATGAGCGGCACCGGCGAGTGGGGAACGATGTCCGGCAGCGCGGCGGCGGCCTTGCGGTCCGGCACGGCGATGCGGACGATCTCGCAGCCGGCCTTGGCGAGGTCGGCGATCTGCGCCAGCGTCGCTTGCGGGTCGCGGGTGTCAGCGGTGGCCATGGACTGGACGCGGATCGGGTTCTGGCCGCCGATCCCGACGTCTCCGACGTGGAGCACGCGGGTCTTGCGGCGGGGGGCGAGGAGCGACATGAGTTGGTGAGCCTCCGTCAGGGAATCATGCGGCGGCGAGGACTGCCGCCGCTTGTTGAGTCAATGGTACGACGTTCGCTGGCCCGATGTGTTACGGAAGGATGGAGCGGCCGTCGACCAGCCGGGAGATGTCGCCGAAAGCGACGAAGAACATCAGCCCCAGCAGCAACACCATGCCCGCGAGGTGGACGAGACCTTCCTTTTCCGGGGCAATGCGCTTGCCGCCGCGCAGGATCTCGATGATCACGAACATCAGCCGGCCGCCGTCCAGCGCCGGCAACGGCAGCAGGTTCAGCACGCCGAGCGAGATTGAGATCAGGATCGTGATCTGCGTCAGCGTCACCCACATCGGGGTGGACGCCTCGGAGAGCAGCTCGGAGGTCAGCTGGCCCATGCCGATGGGGCCGGTCAGCTGGTTGGGGTCGACGCCCTCGGTCGCCATGTTCCGCAGCATGTCCACGGTGCCGGTGATGATGCCCCAGAACTGGTTCCAACCCTCGGGCACGATCTCCGCCGCCGGCACCGGGTCGAACTTGATGGTGCCGACCGGGTTCATGCCGGCGCTCGTGAAGGCGCGCACCGGCGCGGCCGCCATGCCGAGCGTCGAGACCGGCTCGGTCTGCTCATCGGCCGCCTCGGACGGCACGGCGAGCGTCGTTGTGGCTTCCTTGCCGTCGCGGATGTAGGTCAGCTCGACGTCGTTGCCGGCGGAGGCTCGCAGCGCGTCCTGGAACGCGATGCCGGTCGTCGTCGGCTGGCCGCCGATCGCGGTGATGCGGTCGCCCGCGTAGAGCATCGCGTCGGAGGCCGGGGTATCGGCGTTGACATTGGTGACGAGGATGCTGGGCGCCGGGACGGGGACCGTGAGGTGCATCGTCTGGCCGTCGCGCTCGACCGTCATCGCGACGTCGGTGCCCTGCGCGGCGGTCATCATGCCAACGGCCTGCGCAAACGCCTCGATCGGCGTGCCGTTGATGGCGAGCAGCTTGTCACCGTGCTGGACGCCCGCGTTAGCGGCCGGGGAGCCGGCGTCGACGTGCTGGATCACGACGTCGCTGAGGCGGCCGTCGCCGAAGCTGATGCCGGTCGCGCCCTGACCGGCCGGCGGGTGCTCGCGCGGGGTGACGGTCGTCTGGATCTCGTCATTGCCGCGCTGGATGGTGACGGCGACCTGCTCGCCGGCGTGGTCGTTGATCGCGGCGACGAGGTTCGACTGGGCGTCGACGGGCTGGCCATCGATGGCGACGATTTTGTCGCCCGGCTGCCAGCCGGCGCCCTCGGCGGGGGAGCCGGAGACGACGGTGCCGATGAAGAGCGGGCTGATCTCGGTCGGCTTGCCCTGCACGCCGACGATGACGATCGAGAGGATGACGGCGACGAGGAGGTTCATCATCGGGCCGGCGATCAGGAACCAGCCGCGCTGGAGCGGGCCGACGGCATTCATGGACCCTTCGCTCGTGTCGCTGCCGTCCTCGCCCTTGACGCGCACGAAGCCGCCGAAGGGGATCCAGTTCAGCGACCAGAGCACGCCCTTCCAGCGCCAGCCCTTGGCGCGGGGCGGAATGCCGATGCCGAATTCTTCCACGGTGACGCCGACGCTGCGGGCGGCGAAGAAATGCCCGAGCTCGTGAACGATGATGAGGAACGCGAGGATCGGGATGATCAGTAAGCCCATTCAGGTGCCTTTGGATGAGGGCGGTGAACAAGGGACAGGGGGAACCCGAGCGCGGAGTCCCGGCGATGGCGGCGGGGGATGAGGATGGCATGTTGTCGCGGAACGGTCCCGCTCGCGCATCTTATGGTACCAGAGCGGGCATGGCGTCACGTGCTCCCATCGTGATCTACGGCTTGGTGGGCCGTGGGGATTGATGCGGCCCCTGAGGTGACGGGGGACGGCATGTCGTTGTTATGGAAGGCTGCCAATGCACACAACGTGGCCGGTGGCAGCCTGGGGCGAATTGGTTGATGTGGCGGGCCTTTCCAGGTGGCCACCGTGTTTCCGAAACCTGGCAGCCTTCCCGAGGTTATGGAAGGCTGCCAGGTGGCCACGTTTCGTGTGTATGGGGAATGGTGGCAGCCTTGGGCGGGCAAGGAGGCGCAGGGGACGGGAGGACCCATTCGACTTCGCTCAGGGCAGGCTATTGAACGCGCGCTCGATGTCTGACCCTCGAGAATGGTGAGCGCGTTCACGTCCTCCCCTACGGAGTCGCGGCTGTACACCAGACGGTCAGCGGGCCGCGAGGTCGGACACGCTGCGGGGTGCGCGGCTACGACGTGAGACGGGTCGGCGACCGCCCGCAGCCGCGGCCCACAGGGGCAGGGCCGCTCGTACGAGGATGGGCGCTGACAGGGCCGCACGCGGAGTCGCAGGAACGGCCGCATGGAGCTCCTCCGGGGACGGCCCCGGCCACAGGTGCGTCATTGCAGCCCGGGGCTCCAGTGTGGGTGGCTGTGCGGTCAGCGCAACATAACGCACGCGGTATCGTGCTAGAATGCCAGCGCCTGATGGGACGCAGAAATCAGGGGAGAAGCGATGTCTTCCCGCGTCTCATCACGCCCCTGCGGGCGACCGCGCGGGCATGTCACGCGCTGACGGGTCGTGTCAGAATAGCGTTGTACGTACATGCCTTCGGTGGCGGTATGGGGCGGGCGTCGTATGCCCGCGAAGGCCTGTGGTTGCGAGTCCCGGCAAGGGCCGGACTCGCCAGACGAGGAGGTCGGCGTGCCGATCGGAGGTGCTCGGTGATTATCGGCGTTCCCAAGGAAGTCAAGGATCGCGAGAATCGCGTTGGCGCGACGCCCGCGAGCGTGCACGAGTATGTGAGCCGGGGTCACACCGTGCTGGTGGAACGCTCCGCCGGCGCGGGCAGCGGCTACACCGACGACGAGTACGTTGCCGAGGGCGCGGAGATCGTCGATGCGGCGGCGGACGTCTGGGACCGCGCGGGGATGATCGTCAAGGTCAAGGAGCCGGTCTCCAGCGAGTACGATCTGCTGCGCGAGGGGCAGATTCTCTTCACCTACCTGCACCTCGCGGCCGACGAGCCGCTGACGCGCACGCTTATCGAGCGCAGGGTGCAGGCGATCGCTTACGAGACCGTCCAGCTCCCGACGCGGCAGCTGCCGCTGCTGACGCCGATGAGCGAGGTGGCGGGCCGGATGTCGATCCAGGTCGGCGCGCACTATCTGGAACGCACGCAGGGCGGGCGCGGGACGCTGCTCGGCGGCGTGCCGGGCGTGCCGGGCGCCGAAGTCGTGATCGTCGGTGGCGGTATCGTCGGCACCAACGCGGCGAAGATCGCGCTCGGCATGGGCGCCAACGTGACGATCGTCGAGCTCAGCATCGACCGGTTGCGGTACCTTGATGATGTGCTGCATGGCCGCGTGCACCTTCTGGCGTCGACGAAGAAGAACCTCGCCAACGCGGTCGCGAAGGCCGACCTGCTGATCGGCAGCGTGCTCATCCCCGGTAAGCGGGCGCCGAAGCTCGTCACCGAGGAGATGGTGCACACGATGCAGCCGGGCAGCGTGATGGTCGATGTCGCGATCGATCAGGGCGGCTGCTTCGCGACGTCGAAGCCGACGACGCACAGCAACCCGACGTTCGAGGTTGCCGGAGTCATTCACTATTGCGTTACAAATATGCCCGGCGCGGTGCCGCGCACGAGCACGCAGGCGCTCACCAACGTCACGACGCCGTATGGCGTGGCGATCGCCGACAAGGGCTGGCAGGACGCGTTGCTCCAGGACGACACCCTCGCCAAGGGCGCAAACGTCATCAACGGCCAGGTCACCTACGAGGGCGTCGCGGAGGCGCTCTCGCTGCCATACGTCCCGCTCGACGAGGCGATGGCTGTTACGGTTTAGGTATCAGCACACGGGCGTTCGGTGTGATGCCATGCCGGACGCCCGGGCGGGCCTGGGGCGCGCGGTTACCGACCCGCTGAAAGGACACTTCGAGGATGCAGGACCAGATCGCGCAGTTTCTGGGATCGCTTGAATCCGAGCGAAAGTTTTCGCCGAACACGATCGCCGCGTATCGCAACGATCTCCAGCAGTTCGCGTCGTTCCTGGCGAGCCCGCCGGAGAACGAGGGGCTGGAGCCGGTGACGGAGTGGGCGAGGCTCACGGACGAGCACCTGATGTCCTACCTCCTGCATCTGCGCGAGCGGTCCTACGCCGCCTCGACGGTAGCGCGCAAGACCGCCGCGATGAAGTCGTTCTGCGCGTTCCTGCGCGCGAATGGCGTGACCGGCGGCGAGCTGGGCGCGAAGGTCAGCTCGCCGCGCGTCGACAAGTACGTGCCGAAGGCGATTTCGCCGGAGGAGGTCGCGCGGCTGCTCGAACAGCCCGCCAAGGCTGACGGCCAGAAGCCGGAGGCGATCCGCGACAAGGCGATGCTGGAAATGCTATACGCGACCGGCATGCGGGTCAGCGAGCTGGTCTCGCTCAACGTTGACGACCTGGAGATGGTCCGGGGTGAGGTGCGCTGCCCCGGCAAGTCGGGCCGTTCTCGCGTCGTGCCGCTGAACCAGCGGGCGCTGGACGCGGTGAGCGTCTATCTCGATGACGCCCGGCTGCATTTGGCGGACGAGGAGACGACCTCGCTGTTCGTCAATCACCGGGGCGGCCGCCTGACCCGGCAGGGGTTCTGGCTGATCCTGAAGTCATACGCGCAGCAGGCGGAGATCGAGGACATCACCCCGCACACGCTGCGCCATTCGTTCGCGATGCACGCACTGAAGCACGGCGCGGATATCCGGGACGTTCAGCAGCTGCTAGGGCATGTGAGCCTGTCGACGACGCAGGTCTACCGCCAGCTCGCGAACGGGGCCGAGGCTCCGGAGCCGCGGACGAGCTGAGGGGCCATGGGGAGTCCGCCCGTACGGTGTCGGGTCGTGTGCCGCACCGGTGGCCGACGTTTGGACAATGGCCTACGGCGATGAGGGCGGCCACTGCCCGCAGCTGCGAGGGCCGACCGTATGACGGAGGCATGTGTCCAAACGTCGTAGGGGCCATTTGTCGGCGGACGGAGAAACCGGCGCTGCGGCGCCGGGAGAGGCTTCGACAAGCTCAGCATGACGGTTGGCGTATCAGCACGCTGACATTGCCGGATCGTTTTTCGAGGAAGTAGCAATTGCATGGTTGAACAGGTGAAATCCCAACGAGCCGCCACCATGGAGAAGATCGTCGCCCTGTCCAAGCGGCGCGGCTTCGTCTTTCCCGGCTCCGACATCTACGGCGGCCTCGCCAACACCTGGGATTTCGGGCCGTTGGGTGTCGAGCTGCGCAACAACATCAAGCAGCTGTGGTGGAAGACCTTCGTCCAACGCCGCCGTGACATGGTCGGTCTCGACGCCGGCATCCTGATGCACCCGCGCGTCTGGGAGGCCTCCGGCCACGTCGTTAACTTCAACGACCCGCTGGTCGACTGCAAGACCTGCAAGTCGCGCTTCCGCGCCGACCACCTGCTGGAGGAGAAGCTCGGCATCACCGATGCGGAGGGCAAGACGCCGGAGGAGATGACGGCGATCCTCCACGAGGCGAACCTGCCGTGCCCGGTCTGCGGCAACCGCACCCTGACCGACGCGCGGCAGTTCAACATGATGTTCTCCACCACGATCGGCCCGGTGTCGGAGACCGGCACGCAGGTGTACCTGCGACCGGAGACGGCGCAGGGTATCTTTGTCCAGTACAAGAACATCCTCGCCACGGCGCGCCAGAAGCTGCCGTTCGGCGTCGGCCAGATCGGCAAGGCGTTCCGCAACGAGATCACGCCCGGCAACTTCGTCTTCCGCGTGCTCGAGTTCGAGCAGATGGAGATCGAGTACTTCGTCAAGCCGGAGGACGGTCCCGCGCAGTTCGAGAGCTGGCTGGCGGCGATGCAGGGCTGGGTCGAGCTGATCGGTCTGCACCCGGAGCACGTCCGCGTGCGCGAGCATGGCAAGAACGAGCTCTCGCACTACTCCAGCCGCACGATCGATTTCGAGTACCTCTTCCCCGGCTCGATGGGCTGGAAGGAACTGTACGGGCTCGCGAACCGGACCGATTTCGACCTGGGCCGGCACCAGGAGGTCAGCGGCGAGGATCTGACCTACTTCGACCAGGCCGCGAACACCCGCTATCTCCCGCACGTCATCGAGCCAACCTTCGGCGTCGACCGCACATTCCTGACCGTGCTGCTGGACGCCTACGACGAGGAGGAGACGGTCGACGTCAACGGCAAGCCGGACACCCGCGTGCTGCTGAGGCTCTCGCCGCGTCTCGCGCCCTATAAGGCAGCGGTGCTGCCGCTGGCGAAGAAGCCGGAGCTGACGAAGGTCGCGTGGGAGCTCTTCGAGCACCTGCAGGACACGACCGGCGCGCTGATCGACTACGACGAGACGGCCAACATCGGCAAGCGCTACCGTCGCCAGGACGAGATCGGCACGCCGTTCTGCTTCACGGTCGATTTCGACTCGCTGGAGGATGGCGCGGTCACCGTCCGCGACCGGGACACCACCGCGCAGGAGCGCATCCCGATCGCGGAGGCCGGCGTATATCTCTCTGAGCGGATTCGCTAGCGCAATGAGGCGCAACGGTGGGTGAGCCTCCCTCCAGAGAGGCTCACCCGCGTTTTTGTATGTGCGATCGGCAGGCGACCGTCGCACGGGACCATACCAACAGTCAGCGTTACGAGGTTATCAGCGCACATGGCCAAACAACCCCGAAAGAATACCGGACGCGTGAAGGGACAGGGACAGCCCAGTGGGTCGTCCTCGGCGCAGGCCGCCCGGGTGGAGCCCGGAGCACCTGGATCGCGCGCCGCGCGCCGGCCGGAGTCCGTCCGCCAACGCAAGGAAGCTCGGCAGAAGGCCGCCGCCCGTGAGCAGCGCAACAAGTCGCTCGTGCGCATCGGCGCCGTCGTCGTCGGCGCCCTCCTGCTGGTGGCGCTCGCGATCCCGATCTACAACCAGTTCGCCGGTCCGGACGTTTCCGGTGAGGTGACGACCTACTTCTCCGCCGAGGACTTCGTCGGCGTCCACCCGAACGACGTGACCGAGATCCTCTACGAGGAGGTGCCGCCGGTCGGCGGTCCGCACAACGCGGTCTGGCAAAACTGCGGCTTCTACGACAAGTACATCTTTAACTGGCACGGCGTGCACGCGCTGGAGCATGGCGCGGTCTGGCTGACCTACGATCCGAACCTCTCGCAGGAAGACAAGGACACGCTCGAGAAGAAGGCCGACCAGGGCTACGTCCTGATCAGCCCGTATCCCGGTCTCGGCGCGCCGGTCGTCGGCTCAGTCTGGGGCAAGCAGATGAAGTTCGACGGCGTCAACGACGACCGCATCGACGCCTTCATCAAGCAGTACCGCAAGAACCCGTCGAACACGCCGGAGCAGGGCGCGGTCTGCTGGGGCGGAACGTCGATCACAACGGACCAGGAACCGCAGCAGCAGCCCTTCAAGCAGGCGGACGCCTCGCTGCCGCCGATCGGTGGCATCAAGGCGATCGATGTGACGGCGACCGCCCAGGCGCAGCAGGCTCCGGCCGCCACGCCGCCGCCGGCATCGACGCCGGTGGCGAGTCCGGTCGCCAGTCCGCAGGCCACCCCTGAAGGGTCGCCCGAGGCGTCGGCGTCACCCGCGTCGTAGCGGTCGGAGGACGACCATGGCATCAACCAGCACGGACGTGACGGACGACATCGAGGTCGAGGAACAGGGGCAGGATCAGCATCCGAGCTTCTTTCGGACACTGCGGGCCAGCTGGTTGATGCTTGGCATCTTGATCGCCGTCATTCTCGGCGCGTCGGTTTTCCTCTACCAGACGTGGCCGAAGACGCCGGGCGACAACTCGGCCGAGGCCGGGTTCCTCCGCGACATGTCGGTCCATCACTCGCAGGCGGTCCAGATGGCGCTGATCATCCGTGACCGCACGGAGGACGAGCAGCTCAAGTCGACCGCCACGGACATCGTGCTCACGCAGCAGAACCAGATCGGGATGATGGACGGCTGGCTGACGCTCTGGGACCTGCCGCACAGCTCCAGCGAGCCGGCGATGACGTGGATGGGGCACCCGGTCGACGGCCTGATGCCCGGCATGGCGACGCAGGAGCAGATCGACTCGCTGCGGACGCTGCCGGTCGACCAGGCCGAGGTACTTTTCCTGCAGCTGATGATCCGCCACCACCAGGGCGGAGTCGACATGGCGCAGGGGTACCTGGATCGCGGGAACCAGGATGACGTCACGGCGTTCGCGGAGAACGTGAAGTTCATTCAAACGTCCGAGATCGCGACCATGAACCAGATGCTGGAGGCGCGCGGCGAGAAGCCGATCACCGATCCGCTGCCGATGGGGCATTGACGGCAGAGAAGCGTACGGGCCGGCCTTGCGCCGGCCCTATTTTGGTGTCTGCTGGCTTGATTTGAATCCTCCGCGTCGATTTGAGAAACAGCCGTCATCGTGAGAGAGAGAAGGCTTGCGCGGAGTGCTGGTTCTGGCTCGCACGCGCCGCATGGGGAGGCCGGGAGAGACCGGCGCTGCGGCGCCGGGGGATCCTTCACATTCGCTCAGGATGACGATTGGTTGGGAGGGCGGCGACGGCCGGGACGCCGTGGTCGCCCTTTGGCCCCGGGCACCCGGGCCCGGGGCTACTGGTGGCAGCGTGCCCGGCGGCATCGCGAGCCGCTGGTGGCGTGACGGAAGCCGACCGCGAGTACAAGACCCGGGGCTACTGGGGCGAATGATCTCGGCAGGTTTGTGACGCATCGCCCGGCGATGGGGGTCGGCCACAGGTGCGGCACAAGACCCGGCGCTGCCGGGGCGGAGAGCCGTTCCTTCGTCGAAAGATGTGGTTCGCGGACGGCCCCGCACATCAAGGGCTCGCAATGGCAGAGCGCCTTGGCGCGAGAAGCGGAGCGGGCCCTTCGCTTCGCGCCCGATGGGCTCGGCCGGGGTGCGGGGCTACGACGTGGATGGTTATCCCATTACCTTCAGGGCCGGCTCGAGCGCGGCGATGACGGATTCGATGGACTCGGCCAGGCCCTTGTAGCTCATGATGAAGTCCTGGGTCCACGGGCCGATCTGCTCGGCCTTGATGGCGGGGTGCTGGGCGAACGTCGGCAGGTCCTTGAG
>DATLHE010000230.1:0-9126 GCA_035540335.1 Thermomicrobiales bacterium
AAGATCACCATCCGCCGGATCACGAAGCGCGGATCCTCGCCGGCCTCGAGCATGCGCACGGCGTAGTAGATGGCCGCATCGGGATCGCTGCCGCGCATCGATTTGATGAAGGCGGAGACGGTGTCGTAATGCATCTCGCCCGCTTTGTCGTAGAGCAGCGAGCGGCGTGCGATCGCCTCCTCGGCATCGGCGAGGGTGATGGTGCGATCGGGGCGCGACGCGGCGGACGATGCCGCCACCTCCAGCGCGGAGAGGGCGCGGCGCGCGTCGCCGAAAGCCGCCTGGGCGAGGTGGCGCAGCGCTTCCGGCTCGTGCGCGAGCTGCAGGGCGCCCAAGCCGCGCTCGGGATCCTGCATCGCCCGCTGCAGCAGCTCGTGCAGATCGTCTTCGGTGAGCGCCTGCAGCACGTAGACGCGGGCGCGGGAGAGGAGGGCGGAGTTCAGGGCGAAGGAGGGATTCTCGGTGGTGGCGCCGATCAGCGTCACCGTGCCCCGCTCCACGTGGGGCAGGAAGGCGTCCTGCTGCGCCTTGTTGAAGCGGTGGATCTCGTCGATGAAGAGGACGGTGCGCTGGCCGTTCATGCCGAGCCGGTCGCGTGCCTCGGCGATCGCCTTGCGCAGGTCGGCGACGCCGGAGGTCACGGCGCTGACGGATTCGAAGGCGGCGCGGGTAGTTGTGGCGATGATGCGGGCGAGCGTCGTCTTCCCGGCGCCCGGTGGGCCCCAGAGGATGATCGAGGAGAGGCGGTCGGCTTCGATCGCCTTGCGGAGCAGCGTGCCCTGCCCGACGACGTGCTGCTGACCGACGAGCTCGTCGAGGTCGCGCGGGCGCATGCGCGTCGCCAAGGGCGCGCGGGAGGCGAGTTGTTGGCGGCGATGGGCTTCGAAGAGATCCATGAATGTGAGATACCACCAACCGTCATTCTGAGGCCGCAGACGAAGAGTCCCCCGGCGAAGCCGCTGCCGCGAAGCGGCAGTTCGTGTATGCGAAACGCCCTGATTGGCAAACGCGCTTCGCGTAGGGTTCTTCGCTCCGCTCAGAATGAGGGTCATTGATTGGATAAGAGCCTACTCGCCCTTCGGGTCGCGGTCGAGGCGCTCGGCCTCGACCTCCAGCCGGCCGATCAGCCGCTCCAGGTCGTCGCGCGTGGTGATCCCAAGGTCGTCCAGCGTCTCGAGGGCGTCTTCCAACTCGTCGATGCGCGTGAGGAGCGCGAACAGATCCGGCTCGTTGCCTGTGCCGCGCCTGCGGGCGTCGTCGAGATTGATGATCTTGTTCGGCATGGTGTCGCCCCCCTGCCTAGCCGGTGATGATATCGCGCAGCGCCAGCACCAGCAGGGCCGCGCCGGCCACCAGGCCATATTCGAAAAGATCGCGGCGGCGGACGATGTCGCGCTGGGTGCGGATCAGCAGCAGCCCAGCGACGGCATAGAAAACCGCCAGCAGCACCGCGCCGCCGGTCCAGCCATAGGTCGGCCACCAATTGAGCGCGATCATCACCTGCGCCAGTACCCAGCCGCCGAGCACGGCGTAGAAGACGCGCGGTGGCGGCGCGATGCCCGCGCGCTCCAGTGTTTCCAGGATCAGGATGCCGCCGACCAGCCCGACGAGCGGCGCGGCGACCCAGGTGTCGAACTTGTTGAGGTAGATCGCGCTGAACGCCAGGAACGCCACGGCGTGGACGACCAGCGTGTGGATCGTCGACGCCACGCGGCCGGACTGCTCGTCCGCCTCATCGAGCAGGTCGCGCGAGAGCAGCGCCCCGGCCGTGCCGAGGAAGGCGATCAGCGGGCCGAAGAGCAGCATCCACCGATTGTGGTAGGTGGCGACGAGCACGATGGCCGCGAAGTTGGCGATGAACGGCACCGTCCATGCTGTCGCCATCGCCGTCAGCGGGCGCGGGTGGCCGACCGCCTCGGCCGCGCGGGCGGCGGTGCGCTCGGCGTATTGCGCGCCGCCGGCGGCCAGCAGCAGGACTACCGCGGAGATGATCCAGTAGAGCGTGTCGGTCTGCTGGAAGATGGGGGGATCGCTGCCGTCGCCCTCGCCGATCGCGATGATCGCGAGCAACAGCAGCGCGGCCGCGCTGAGCAACGAGATGACGACGCCCTGGCCGTACGCCGGCTGGCGGTCGTCGGCATTGAGGATGCCAAGACCGAAGATCTTGTGCTCCTCATCCTCAGGCGTGTCGGGCGCCTCCGGCGGCAGATCAGGCTCGATCACCTCTCGCCGCGACGGTGCGCTCGCGTTTCTGTCATCCCGGTTCATGGATCGGCCCAGCTCTCCCCACAAGACGTCGTTCAGTGGCATTCATACCGCGAAACCGGATCCAACGCCACACGGCGCGGCCCACGATGAGGTGTTCCGCGCGAGTTCGGTGCCGGGGTCAGGCGAGATCGGGCGCCGCTGGCAGGACGGACTGCCAGGCGTCCAGAATGCGCGCTGTCGGAATGGCCCCCTCCCGGAGTATGGAGATGGTATCACCCTCGCGGCGAATGACGGTCGACGGCAGCCCGCAGGGCGCGATGCCGCCGTCGAGGATGACGTCGACGTCCGCGCCGAGCTGGTCGCGGATCTCCTCCGCCGTGCAGGCCGGCGGCTGACCGGAGCGATTCGCGCTGGTGACGGCGATCGCGCCGCCGTTGCGTTGGGCGATCGTCAGCGCGACCGAGTGGTCGGGAACGCGCACACCGATCATGCCGTCCGGCGCCAGAACCTCGGGCGGCAGGTCCGGCCGCCCGGAGACGACGACGGTCAGCGGTCCCGGCCAGAACTGCGCCGCGAGCCGCAGCAGGTCGGGATCGGCGTCGTCGGACACCTTGGCGACCTCGCCCGCGTGCGCGACGAGGATCGGCAGCGGCTTGTTGCCCGGCCGGCCCTTGATGTCGTAGATCCGCGCCAGCGCCGGCTCGTGCGCGATCGACGCGCCGAGGCCGTAGACCGTGTCGGTCGGGAACGCGACGACGCCGCCATGCCGCATCGAGGCGATGGCGATTTCGAGCGCGCGGGGGGCTTCGAGGGTCAGGTACGACATCGCGGCGATGATCCTTCTACAAATGGGCCTTGATCTGCTCGGCCAGCGCGGCGTTGATGCCGTCGACGCTGGCGATCTCCTCGATCGAGGCGTTCTGGATGCCTCGCACGGAGCCGAACGCCTTGATCAGCGCCTTCTTGCGGGTCGGGCCGACGCCGGGCACCTCATCCAGCTTCGACTTGAACGCGGTCTTCGAGCGCGTCGCGCGGTGGAAGGTGATCGCGAAGCGATGCGCCTCGTCGCGCACGCGTTGGACGAGGAAGAGCGCCTGTGAGTCGCGCGGCAGCATGATCGAATCCGACCGGCCGGGCAGGAAGATCTCCTCGTTCTCCTTGGCGAGGCCGCAGATCGGCACCGACATGCCGATCTCATCCAGCGCCTCGAGCGCGGCGTTGAGCTGGCCTTTGCCGCCGTCGACGATCACAAGGTCGGGCAGGGTCGTCCACTTGCCCTCCTTCTCCTCGTCGGCCTCCTTCGCGCGGCGGAAGCGCCGGCCGATGATCTCGTTCATTGACGCGAAGTCGTCCGCGCCGACGACGGTCTTGATCGTGAAGCGGCGGTATTCCTTCTTCGCCGGCTTGCCGTCCTCGAAGACGACCATGCTGGCGACCGGCGAGGTGCCCTGGATGTTCGAGTTGTCGAAGCACTCGATTCGGCGCGGCATCCGCGGCAGGTCCAGCGCGTCGGCGAGCTCGGTCATCGCGGCGGTCATCTTCATCTCGTCGGAGAGGAACTTGAGCCGGGCCTGCTCCAGGTTCTCGGCGGCGCTCTTGGCGACCATCTCGACGAGGCCGCGCTGGTGGCCCCGCTGCGGCACGTGGAGCTGCACCTTGCCGCCGCGCTTGTCGGCAAGCCATTCCTCGATCATCTCGCGCTCGTTGTCGCCCACCTGGTGCTGGAGGATGAGGCGCGGCGGGACGACCGCGGCCTCCTCGTAGAACTGCGTCACGAAGCTGGAGATGATGTCCCGCGGGTCGTCGTTGAGCCCCGCCTGCATCGGGAAGAACTCGGAGCCGATGATCTTGCCGTTGCGCAGGAAGCCGACCTGGACGCCCGCGTCACCGCCAGCGCCCTGCGAGACGGCGATGATGTCGGCGTTGGTGCCGCTCGCCGTCACGATCTTCTGGCGCTCCAGCACGTGGCGGACGGCCTGTAGCCGGTCGCGCAGTTCGGCGGCCCGCTCGAAGTTCCATGCCTCCGACGCCTGCTCCATCTCGTCCTCGAGATCGGTGACGATCTCGTCGCCGCGACCGGAGAGGAACATCGTTGTCGAGTCGATCGCCTTCATGTAGGTCGGCCGGTCGACGGCGCTGATGCACGGCGCGGTGCACTGGTGCATGTGGTAGTAGAGGCAGACCTCATCGTGGCCGGTGATGTTCTTGTCGCACTTCCGGTAGGGGAAGAGGCGGTTGAGCAGGTTGATCGTCTTGTAGGCGGAGCCGGCCGAGGTGTAGGGGCCGAAGTACTGGCTGCCGTCGTTGACGATCCGTCGCGTGCTGATCACGCGCGGCCATTCCTCGTTGGTAATCCGTATATAGGGGTACGTCTTGCTGTCCTTCAGCATGACGTTGTACTTCGGCAGGTACTTCTTGATCAGCTCGTTCTCGAGAATCAGCGCCTCCGTCGCTGTGTCGGTGCGGATGACCTCGAAATCGGTGATGTGGGAGACCAGCTCGCGGGTCTTGGGGTCCTTGTGGCGCTGGGACTGGAAGTAGGAGCGGACCCGGTTGCGAAGCGCGATGGCCTTGCCGACGTAGATGACCGTATCGTTGGCGTCCTTCATCAGGTAGACGCCCGGTTTCTGCGCCAGCGCGGAGAGTCGGGATGAGAAATCGGGGCGGGCAGGCGTTTCGTTCATGCCGTCAAGTATACCGGCTGCGCGGGCGCAATCCTGCCCGCGCGGGGCGCTTTGGAGGCCGGGGATGGTGCATCGTGGTCGTATGGTGATTGGCATCGTTCGGATCGTCGTCGCATCATTGGTTCATGTGCTGCGCCGGTCGACGGCGATCGGCATCACACCCTCGCAAGGAGTCACCCCATGAGTCAGGATCGTTCCGAGTTCTCCGCGTTTTGGCTGTACCAGCGCCGCGACGACTGGCGGCAATGCCTCCATCCCGATTGGGATCAGGCGGTCGAGGTGTTCTCCACGCTGTTGGAGCAGCCGGGCGAGCGTGTGACCCTGCGCGGTGTGTATTCTGTGATGGGCATGAGGCCGGATGTCGACATGATCGTCTGGGCGCACGCGCCCAAGCTCGAGCAGCTGATGAAGCTCGCCGTCCAGATCGACCAGACGACGATCGGCCGCGCGCTGAAGCTTGCGCAGTCGTACGTCGGCGTCGCGGGCATGTCGCAGTACGACCCGGAGCACGGCCCGGCCTTCCTCAAGGGCATCCCGGCCAGGCGCTACCTGAGCGTCTATCCGTTCATGAAGACGCCCGAGTGGTACCTCGTGCCGTTCGAGGAGCGCCGGCGGCTGATGATCGAGCATGGCGAGATGGGCCGCGAGTTCCCCGAGATCCTGACCAACACGGTGAACTCGTTCGGCATCCAGGACCAGGAGTTCATCGTCGCGCTCGAGGACGACGACCCGCACCAGCTCGTGAAGATGGTCCAGCGCCTGCGCGCCGCCGAGGTCCGCAAGTACACCGCGCTCGACACGCCGATCTACCTCGGCGACCGGAAGTCCGTCTGCGAGGTCCTGAACGACATCAAGGGGTAGGCGACACGCCCGCGCATGACGAATCCGGTGGCCCCGGGCCTTGGTGCCCGGGGCTTTTGCGCCGTCGGGTCGTTTCGCCGACGCCTCATTCATCGCCTGCGGCGATACGGGCAGACATAAGAGTCTGCCCCTACACGCCCTGTCGCATCCACCAATGCCGCGTCACCCTGTAGCGCCGGGTCTTGTGCCCGGCGTCCTCAGTCGAGGAGTTTGGCCCTTTGACACGCGAGGAGAGACCTGCGCTGCGGCGCCGTGAGATCTTTCGGCTGCGGCCTCAGGATGACGGTTGGATATGGGAGCGGGCCCTACTCACTCCCGCGCCGTCGGCGGCGCGTTGGTCCCCAGCTCGTGCGCGAGCTCTTCGAGGTCCGCGCCGCCCGCCATCAGCGAGATGATCTCCTCCCGCGTCGTCTCCGCCTTCGCGAACGTCCCGACTGAACGCCCCCGGTAGAGCAGCGTGAACCGGTCGCCGATCGCCCAGGCGTGGTGCGCGTTGTGGGTGATGAAGATCACGCCCAGCCCTTGCTCGCGCGCCCGCGCGATATAGCGCAGGACCACGCCGGACTCCTTGACGCCCAGCGCGGCCGTCGGCTCGTCCAGGATCAGCACCCGAGCCCCGAAGTAGACCGCCCGCGCAATGGCGACGGACTGTCGCTCGCCGCCGGAGAGCGTGCCGACCGGCTGAGAGGTGTCGCGCACCGCGATCCCCATCTTGTTCAGCTCGACCCGCGTGATCGCGTCGGCCTTCGCGACGTCGAACCAGCGGAAGGGGCCGAGCCCTTTCCCCGGCTCCGAGCCGAGGAAGAAGTTCCGCGAGATGCTCAGCAGCGGGATCATCGCCAGGTCCTGGTAGGCGGTCGCGATGCCCGCGTTGAGCGCGTCGCGCGGCGAGCCGAAGCGCACCGGCTGGCCGTCGATGCGCATCTCGCCCTTGTCGGGTGCGTGGACGCCGCTGAGGATCTTGATCAGCGTCGACTTGCCCGCGCCGTTGTCGCCGAGCAGGCAGAGCACCTCGCCGGCGCGGACGCTCATCGAGATGTCCTCCAACGCCAGCACGTTGCCGAAATACTTCGAGACGCCCCGCACCTCGACGAGCGGGGCCGTGGTGGTTGCCATCAGCGGGCCTCCATCGCGCGGGCGCGGACGAAGCGGTTGATCAGCACGGCCAGCAGCAGCATGCCGCCGAGGAAGACCTGGAACCAGTCGGCGTCGACCCCGGCGTAGACGATGCCCTGGCGGACCATGCCGAAGATCAGCGCGCCGATCGCCGCGCCGATCGCGGAACCGTAGCCGCCGGTGAGAAGCGTGCCGCCGATGACGACGGCGATGATCGCGTAGAACTCCTGCTGCGTGCCGCGCAGCACGTCCGCGCCGGTCGAGCCGACGACCTGGATCACCGCCACGAGCCAGGCGGCGACGGCGGTTGTCATAAAGAGCGTGATCTTGACGCGGTTGACCGGCACGCCGACGTTCCGCGCCGCCTGCTCGTTGCCGCCGGCGCCGAAGATCCAGTTGCCGAACGGGGTGCGCATCAACACGATGGTGGCGATCGCGGTGAGCGCGAACCACCAGACGATGACGATCGGGAAGTCGGTCCCGAAGACCGAAATCTTCGAGGCGAACACCTTGTGCGCCGAGTCGTAATGGAGCACCTTCGTCAGCCCGCCGACCTGCGTGCGATTCGTCTCGATGCGGGTGAGGGCGATGGTCAGGCCACGAATGATAAAGAGCGTGGCGAGCGTGATGATGAACGACGGCAGCCCCGTTACGCGGATGATGACGCCGTTGACGAACCCTACGAGCAGGCTGACAACGAGCGCCGCCAGGATCGCGAGCCAGATGCTCCAGCCGTACTGGGCGGGGAGGATGGCGACGATCATGCCGGCGGCGCCGATCATTGAGCCGATCGAGAGGTCGAACTCACCACTGATCATCAGCAGCGAAACCGCGATCGCGAGGATGCCGAGCTGCGCCGAGACCTCGAGGTAGCTCGCCGTGCCGCGCATCGTGAGGAAGCCAGTGTCGCCGGCGACGATCGCGAAGTAGATCCAGAGCGCCGCCGCGCCGACGATCGCGCCCATCTCGGGGCGCAGCAGCGTCCGGCGCACGACACTGGACCGCAGCAGGCGGTCGTCGGGCTCCATCTGGGGCAGCGTGGCCTCGGCGTTGGAAAGGGACATGAGCCACTCTTTCTGGGGCGATGCAACAGACAACCGTCATCCTGAGCGCTAGCGAAGGATCCCCCGGCGAAGCCGCTGCCCAGAGGGCTGTTGGGGTTAATTGACCCAGTCATCGCCTTTGGCGATGTGCGCTTCGCGCGGGGATTCTTCGCATTCGCTCAGAATGACGGTGTTCTTGTCGATCGGTCTCCGGCGCCTTTCGTGTGCCTACCGCGTGCCCGCCTCGGTCAGATCGATTACCTGGTCGACGTTGTCGGCGGTGACGTAGCCGGGACCCGTCATCAGCACGTCGTTGGCGATCGTGTTGCCGTTGCGGTTGTAGAGCGTCAGGAGCACGATCGGCAGGTAGCCCTGCTCGTACTGCTGCTGGTCGATCGCGAAGAGCACCGTGCCGTCCTTGATGCCCTGCAGCATCTCCGGCGACAGGTCGAAGGTCGCCAGCTTCACGGCGTCGGTCTTGCCCGCGGCCTGGAGGGCCGCCAGCGCCGGCGCCGCGCCGGTCGGGCCGAGGGCCATGATGCCGTTGACGTCCGGGTTGGCCGTGAGCGCGGCGTCGACGCGCTGCTGCGCCTCGGTCGGGTTGTTGAGGTCGACGACGAGCTGGTCGACGGTGCCGCCGGCCTTGGTCATGGCGTCCGTGAAGCCGCGGCAGCGCTCCTCGAGACCCGCGTTGCCGGCCTCATGGATGAGGCAGATGGCGTTCGTCACGCCCGCCTCGGCCATCCGCTGGCCGCCGCCGAGCCCAGCCTCGTACTCGGTCTGACCGACGTGCGTAAGCACGCCCAGGTCCTTGGCGACGTCCGCGCCGGAGTTGATCGAGATGACCGGGATGCCGGCCTCGATCGCGGCGGTGATCGACGGGGTGAGCGCGTCCGCGTCGGGGATAGAGACGACGAGCCCGTCCGGGTTGGAGGCGACGGCGGCGTCGATGAGCTGCGACATGGCGACCATGTCGTACGTCGGCGGCGCCTGATACTCGACCGTCACGCGCATGTCGGTCTCAGCCTGGGCGGTGCCCTTCTGGACGACCGACCAGAAGGGATCGGACGCCTGGCCGTGGGTGACGACGACGAATCGCAGTGGGGCTTCTTCCTGGGCCTGGGCGAACGACAGCGACACTGCGGCGGTGGCGGCCAGCATCAGGACCAGGAACACGCGCACGATGGAACGTCTCATGGGTGTCTCCTCGTTGA
>DATLHE010000231.1:0-16588 GCA_035540335.1 Thermomicrobiales bacterium
GCCGTACGGTCGTCCCGCGTGAGCGACCCCCATATCGGGCGCCCACGTTCCGTCGTCGTCGCGCACCCCGAACGGTATGCGCCCTCTTCGCCGCAGACGAAGGATCTCCGTGCGCAGCGAAGTGAGAGCACGTCCATCCCGGCGCGCAGCGCTGCCACAAGGGATCTCCGCGCGGGGCCACACACCCGTCAGGCCGACGCACAGATCCCCCGACTGAGCCCGCGGGCACAGAGGCTTCCAGGGCATTGGACGTCACTCGGGACGACGGGGGATCACCGGCCTCGGACCAGCTGGCATTGTGTAGTCGGCCCCAGATTGCCCCTGCCTTTCTTTGGTTGTTGGGGGTGTTCCGGAGTAGGCATCGCATGGTACACTGACACGATGCGATCGTATGTTCGGGTTCCGCAGCGACGCATCGTTCGTACGCACCATTCTACGTTTCCAGCTCCCCCTCGTCGTCGAGCAGCGGAAGCACGCTAACCAGGGGTAATCCTTCATGCCGCCACAGTTCGACCAGATCCGCGTCCGCGGCGCCCGCGAGCACAACCTCAAGAACATCGACGTCGACATCCCCCGCAACAGCTTCGTTGTCCTCACCGGTCTCTCCGGCTCCGGGAAGTCGTCGCTCGCCTTCGACACCATCTTCGCCGAGGGCCAGCGCCGCTACGTCGAGTCCCTGTCAGCCTACGCTCGCCAGTTCCTCGGCCAGATGGAGAAACCGGATCTCGATCACATCGAGGGCCTCTCCCCGGCAATCTCCATCGACCAGAAGGGCACCAGCCGCAACCCGCGGTCGACGGTCGGCACCGTCACCGAGATATACGACTACATGCGCCTCCTCTGGGCGCGCACCGGGCACCCACACTGCCCCAACTGCGGCCGCCCGATCGAGTCGCAGTCACCGCAACAGATGGCCGACCAGATCCTGGCGCTGCCGGACGGCACGCGACTGATGATCCTGGGCCCGGTCATCCGCGACCGCAAGGGCGAGCACACCGCCACGCTCGACGAGATCCGGCGGCAGGGCTTCGCCCGCGTCCGCGTCGACGGAGTGGTCCACGAGATGGACGAGCCGTTCAAGCTCGCCAAGACGAAGAAGCACACCATCGAGGTCGTCGTCGACCGGCTGGTCGTCCGCCACCCCGAGGAGCAGGACGGCGAGTCCGACCAGCACCCGGACCGCGTGCGCCTGATCGACTCCCTCGAGGTCGCGCTCCGCATGTCTTCCGGCATCGCCATCGCCCAGATCATCGACGGCGAAGAGCTCACCTTCTCCGAGCAGTTCGCCTGCTCGCACTGTGGCATCAGCTTCGGCGAGCTGGAGCCCCGCAACTTCTCCTTCAACTCGCCCCATGGCGCATGCCCGGAGTGCACGGGCCTTGGCACGACCATGGAGTTCGACCCCGAGCTGATCCTCCCGAATCGCAACCTGACGATTGCCCAGGGCGCCATCGTGCCGTGGATGAAGAGCGGCATGGAGAACAGCAAGTGGTACTCGGCGATGCTCGAAGCCGTCGCCGAGCGCTACCACTTCTCGCTCGATACCCCCGTCCGCGATCTTTCGGCCGAGGCGATCTCAACCCTGCTCTACGGCAGCAACGGCGAGAAGGTCAACGTCAAGTACTCGTCCCGGGCCGGGCGGGCACGCACCTACGAGGTCAACTACGAGGGCGTGATCCCGAACCTCAAGCGACGCCATAGCCAGACGCAGTCCGACTACGTCCGCGAGGACATCGAGCGCTACATGGCGACCCGCCCCTGCCCCGTCTGCAGCGGCCAGCGCCTCCGTCCGGAGATCCTGGCGGTCACTGTCAACGGTGAGTCGATCATCGGCGTCACCCGCATGCCGATCCGTGAGGCGCAGGCGTGGTTCGGCGCGCTCGCCGTCGACCCCTCGACCGCGGACGACGCGCCGCTGAGCTCTCGCGAATACTTGATCGCCCGCACGATTCTCAAGGAGATTTGCGAGCGGCTCGGGTTCCTGGTCGATGTCGGCCTCGACTACCTGACGCTGGAACGCTCGGCGAACACCCTCTCCGGCGGTGAGGCCCAACGCATCCGCCTCGCGACCCAGATCGGTTCCAGCCTGCAGGGCGTGCTCTACGTGCTCGACGAACCGAGCATCGGCCTCCACCAACGCGACAACGCCAAGCTGATTCGCACGCTCGAGCGCCTGCGCGACATTGGCAACACGCTTCTCGTCGTCGAGCACGACGAGGACACGATGCGCGCCGCCGACTGGATCGTCGACATCGGCCCCGGCGCCGGCGAGCACGGTGGCCACGTGGTCGCTCAGGGCCCGATGGACGCGATCGCCAGCACGCCCGGCTCGATCACCGGGGACTTCCTCAGCGGACGCCGCTCGATCCCGCTGCCCGAGCACCGGCGCCCCGGCAACGGCAAGGAGCTCGTCCTCCGTGGCGCCCGCGAGAACAACCTGAAGGACGTGACCGTCCGCTTCCCGCTCGGCACCTTCACCTGCGTCACCGGCGTCTCCGGGTCCGGCAAGAGTTCCCTCATTACCGACACGCTCTACCGGCGCCTCGCCCAGGAGCTGCACCGGGCGAAGATGAAGCCGGGCTCGCATGACGCGCTCGACGGTGTCAAGCACCTCGACAAGATCATCGAGATCGACCAGAGTCCGATCGGCCGCACGCCGCGCTCGAACCCGGCCACCTACACCGGCCTCTTCACGCCGATCCGCGAGCTCTTCGCCTCGATGCCCGAGGCGAAGACGCGCGGCTACCAGGCCGGCCGCTTCTCGTTCAACGTCAAGGGCGGACGCTGCGAGGCTTGCAAAGGCGAGGGCATCATCCAGATCGAGATGAACTTCCTGCCGGACGTCTTCGTCCCCTGCGAGGTCTGCCACGGCGCCCGGTACAACCGCGAGGCCCTGGAGATCCTGTACAAGGGCAAGTCGATCGCCGACGTGCTGGCGATGAACGTCGAGGAGGCCCTCGAGTTCTTCCAGAATGTGCCGTCGATCCGGAACAAGCTGCAGACCCTGTTCGACGTCGGTCTCGGCTACATCAAGCTCGGCCAGCCGGCCACGCAGCTCTCGGGCGGCGAAGCGCAGCGCGTCAAGCTCTCCAGCGAGCTCTCCCGCCGCGCGACCGGCCGCACGATGTACATCCTCGACGAGCCGACCACTGGCCTGCACTTCGCGGACATCGAGCGCCTGCTCCAGGTCCTCCAGCGGCTGGCCGACGCCGGCAATACCGTGCTGGTGATCGAGCACAACCTCGACATCATCAAGTCGGCGGACTGGATTATTGACCTCGGCCCAGAGGGCGGCAGCGGAGGCGGCCAGATCATCGCCCAAGGCACGCCCGAGGAGATCGTGCAGGTCCCGGAGTCGTTCACCGGTCAGTACCTCCGCCCCATGATCCCCTCCCTCGTCGCCGCGGCCGACTAGATCGCCTGCCCGCGCCAGTAGCCCCGGGCCGCAGTGCCCGGGGTCTGCCCTTCACAACGCCGCGCCTTCGTGGCCCCGGACCTCGTGTCCGGGGTTCGTTCGCAACCAGGCCGATTCGATGGATGAACGCCGCCCCAGCCCGGTAGCGCCGGGTCTCGCCCATGCGGGCCGAGGCCGCAGGCGTTGGCCGACCTCCGCCCCCGCACAACAAAACCCCCCTCATCCTGAGCGCAGCGAAGGACCCGACGCGAAGCGCTGTTCGCCACCGACCCGTACACGTCCGCTTCCGCTTGGCAGGCGTCACTTCGCAGGGGAGGCCTTGCGGCCCAATCACGGCTTCGCCGGGAATGGCGCAGCAATGTCCTCCCCTCATGCGAAACTGGGCTCACTCCCTCCGTCCCCCTGACACGCCCCGATACCTATCGTCGGGTGGCCAGGGATGTTCGTGTTGCTTTAGCACCACCCGATTGTGGAACCCTTTCCCGGCGTGCTAGTATCGATTAGGTCCATTTGCATAGTCGGTTGCACCCGGTGCCTGGTGCGAAGGTCGACCGCGGCAACCCTGACCCAAGGGGCAACGTCAGGGTGAATAACGCCGTCTTGGTACTGAACCAGAATTATGAGCCGCTCAACGTCTGCAACGTGCGACGCGCGCTCGTCCTTGTCATCGGTGGCAAGGCGGAGATCCTCGAAGCGAATCCGCACGGCCTGGCAACGACCCGTGCCGTGTTCCCCGCGCCCTCGGTCATCCGCCTCATGTACCTCATCCGCCGCCCGCGGCCCCGCGTCAAGCTCACCCGCCGCGAGATCTTCATTCGCGACAACTTCACTTGCCAGTACTGCGGCCGCCACGGCCACGAGCTGACCATCGACCACGTCATCCCCCGCTCACGCGGCGGCCTGCACACGTGGGAAAACGTCGTCTCGGCGTGCAAGACGTGCAACCATCGCAAAGGCGGCAAGAGCGTCGCCGAGGCGCGCATGCACCTCCGCAAGCAACCGCACGAGCCGCGCGCCGGCATGTACTACACCATCGAGCGCCGGCTCGACACGACGCTGCAGGAGGACTGGCACAAGTTCCTCCCCGGCATCATGCCGTCCAACGGGCACATCCCCTCCCACATCTCCGCCAACGGGTCTAGCGGCCCCGCGTGATCTCCGGCCAGCAACGCTTCCCGCGTGAGAACGGCCCGCGAGACGAGATCACGCGGGGCGATCGCACTTGCCTGCCCACCCGCGCAGGCGGCACCCTTATGCCCAGCAGGAAACGAGGTGGCCGGTAGGCGCGGGCCTTGTGTCCGCCCGCCGCGACCGTAAGTCGCGCCCACCAGTCGACACTTCTCACCGATTCTTGGCGCGCACATATGTATGCGCATGAAAGGTTTTGCCAGATGGTAGACATTCGAATGATCCGGGAAAACCCGGAAGAGGTCCGGACCCGCATCGCCACCAAGGGCGTCGACGTCCCGATCGAGGAGATCCTCGGCCAGGACGAGCAGCGACGACGCCTCATCACAGAGGTCGAGCGCATCAAGGCCGAGCGCAACGAGGGCTCGAAGCTCGTCGGCCGCACGAAGGACGCTGACGAGCGCAACCGCCTCATCGCCGACATGAAGTCGCTCGGCGACCGTATCGCCGAGCTCGACGCCCAGGTGCGCGACGTCGACGCCGAGCTGCACGACCTCATGCTCGGCATCCCCAACCTGCCGGATCCCGACGTCCCTATCGGCCCGGACGCCTCGGCCAATGTCGTCGCCAGCGAGGGCGGCGAGAAGCGCGACTTCGTCTTCACGCCCCGACCGCATTGGGAACTCGCCGAGGAGCTCGGCATCATCGACTTCGAGCGCGGCGTCAAGGTCGCGGGATCGCGCGGTTACGTCCTGCGCGGCGACGGCGCCAAGCTCCAGCGCGCCCTCATCCAGTGGATGCTCGAGGTCCACACCACCCGGCACGGCTACAGCGAGGTCGACCCGCCCTACCAGGTACTCGGCGAGATGTTGGTCGGCACGGGCAACCTGCCGAAGTTCGCCGACACGCTCTTTCACGACGCTGAAGAAGACAAGTGGCTGATCCCGACCGCCGAGGTCCCGGTCACGAATCTCTATCGTGACGAGATCCTCAACGCCGAGCAGCTTCCGATCTACCACGTCGCCGCCACGCCCTGCTTCCGGCGCGAGCAGATCTCGGCCGGGCGCGACGTGCGCGGCATCAAACGCGTCTACCAGTTCGAGAAGGTCGAGATGGTCAAGTTCGCCCACCCCGACCATTCGGAGGACGAGCTCACGCGTCTCATCGATGAGGCGCTCTACATCGTCAACCAGCTGCGCCTGCCCTACCGCGTGCTCGACCTCTCGACTGGCGACATGACCTTCGGCTCGGCGCACACATTCGACATCGAGACCTGGGCGCCCGGCTCGGACGAGTGGCTTGAGATCTCGTCGTGCTCGCTCTTCCGCGACTTCCAGGCGCGTCGTGCCAACCTGCGCTTCCGTCCCGAGGGCGGCGGCAAGCCGCAATTCCTCCACACCCTGAACGGCTCTGGCCTCGCGCTCCCGCGGGTGATCATCGCGATCATCGAGAACTACCAGCGCGAGGACGGCACGATCGAGATCCCCGACGTCATTCGCCCCTGGTTCGGTGGCCGCGACACCATCGGCAAGCAGCCGCCGATCGGCCCCTCCTGCCACGCGGCGGACGCATAGTCAGCACAACGAACGGGCCGCGTCACAATGACGCGGCCCGTTCTCATCAATGGCGGAGAGGGTGGGATTCGAACCCACGGTAGGTTGCCCTACGACGGTTTTCAAGACCGCTCCGTTCGTCCACTCCGGCACCTCTCCGCGCCAGAGTTTACTGCATCCCCACCGCCCCTGCACCCAACCTCTGGCCACTCGCCCTCCGCCCTCTTCCCAAATCACCGCCATTCCGAGCGCGGCGTAGAATTCCTCCTGCGTCGCCGGAGCCGGCGCCCTCAGCACACCTCCGTAGGGGAGGCATTGAACGCGCCCATACAACCGGGAGGGCGTCCATCTCAGGCGCGTTCAATGCCCTCCCTCGCCGCAAGGCCAGAACGCCCCACGTTCGTCGTCGCCGCGCACCCCGCAGGGTGTGCGTCCGGCGCACCCGACGCGTGTCGTACGGTCGGCCCTGGCCCTGCGGGCGCCCCTGCGGGCCGCAGCTGCGGGCGGTGGCCGCAGGGCCAGCTCCAGCGCCCCACACGGCCACGTTCCCCTCTACACCCATTACTTGGCCATCTGGGCAGCCTTCCATAACGTCGCCCAGGTGGCCACGTTTCCCCAACAACCTGGCCACCTGGAAACGCCCGCCAGATCAACCACATCGCCCTAGGTGGCCACCGGCCAAGTTAATTGCGTTGGCAACCTGACAATAATAAGGAGACTCGGCTGCAATGCCCGAGGCGACGACGAAAATGCTCGGAGCGTCGGCGGGCTGCCCGGTCCCTCAACCGGAGCGCCCCTCGCCACCGAGGCCCCAAACATGTCGACGCACGACGAAGACTTCTGCTAGACTAGCCCGGCAACTGGGGAGGTGGCCGAGCGGTTGAAGGCGCTCGCCTGCTAAGCGAGTATGGAAGTAATGCTTCCATCGAGGGTTCGAATCCCTCCCTCTCCGCCAGGGGCACATCGCCCAGCGAGTTTCCCGGTTTCCTTGCGAATCGCTGCTCGCCCGGCTATACTGTTCCACGGTATGCGCTCGTAGCTCAGGGGATAGAGCGTTGGGTTGCGGACCCAAAGGCCGGAGGTTCGAATCCTCCCGAGCGTACCAGTCGAGAAGCCGCTCTTTGGAGCGGCTTTTTTGCACCCTCCGGAGGCGCCACATGCCTGCCCCGTCCCCGATCCGGCCGCGCGCCCTCCGCCCCGGCGACACCATCGGCATCGTCAGTCCCTCATGGTTCGGCGGCCCGGCCTTCGTCCCGCGCGCCCGTCGCGGCATCGCGACCCTCGAATCGCTCGGCTACCGCGTCCGCGTCGCCGACCACGCCTTCAACAACCTCGGCCACGTCTCAGACACTGCGGCGAAACGCACGCGCGACCTCCACGCCATGTTCGCTGATCCCGAGGTCGCGGCGATCCTCTGCACGATCGGCGGCGATCACAGTTGTCACCTCCTGCCGCTGATCGACTGGGACCTCATCGCCCGCAACCCGAAGATCTTTATGGGGTTCTCGGACATCACCGTCCTCAACAACGCCATCTGGTCGCAGACTGGCCTGACGACATTCAACGGTCCCTCCCTGCTGACCGATTGGGCCGAATACCCCGCCATGCCCGAGATCAGCCTGCGATCCGCCTTGGGCGTGCTCACCGAGCCCCGCCCCTTCGGCGACCTTCCCGCGAGCGACACCTGGACCGATGAGTTCCTCGATTGGGAGACCGGCGAAGACCTCACCCGCCCCCGCCGGCAACACCCGAGCGGGGGATGGCGGTGGATCCGCCCCGGCACCGCCGAGGGCCATCTCGTTGGCGGCTGCCTGGAGAGCCTCCAGCACCTGCGCGGCACGCGCTTCTGGCCGAACTGCGAGGGCGCGATCCTCTGCATCGAGACGTCGGAGACCCGGCCCTCGCCGGCGACGCTCGACGGCATGCTCATGGATCTCGAGAACATGGGCGTCTTCGACCAGATCGCCGGCCTGCTCGTCGGCCGCCCGTACGGCATGTCGCCGGACCAGAGGGACGCCTTCTGGGCCGTGGTCACCGAGCGCACGACCGGCTTCGGCTTCCCGGTCGTCGGCGACCTCGACATCGGGCACACGACGCCACTTCTCACGCTCCCGATCGGCTGTCGCGCCCGCGTCGATAGCCAGCGACGACGCGTCAGCATCGTCGAGAGCGCCGTGACGCCGGGACCAGAATTCGGGCCCGGAAATCCATGACAGGGACAATTCAGGGATGGTACAATCGCCCGCGGAGAGGTGTCCGAGCGGTTTAAGGTGCTGCTCTCGAAAAGCAGTGTGGTGTCAAAGCCACCGTGGGTTCGAATCCCACCCTCTCCGCCGCCCGGCCGCCGCTGATCAAGCCGCGGCCGTTCGACGTCATGGAAGGGTCGCATAGTCTGGCCTAGTGCGCACGATTGGAAATCGTGTAGGCGGTTAAACGCCTCGAGGGTTCGAATCCCTCCCCTTCCGCCAAGGAGTAGAAGAACCGCCCAGAGACCTGTCTCCCGGCGGTTCTTTGCATCTCATTCCAAAGTCGCCAGTTCCCGCTCGATCTCGTCTCTGGTCGGGATCGACGACTGCGCGCCCGGCTTCATGGCCGCAAGTGCGCCCGCCACGACGCCGTAGCGCACCGCGCGATCGAGATCATCTCCTGCTCGCAATCGGGCCGCCAGCGCCCCGCAGAACGCGTCCCCGGCGCCAGTCGTGTCCACCGCCTCCACCTTCGGCGCCGGCTGATGGAACGACCGCCCGTCCGCCCAGCCACAGGCGCCATCCGCGCCGAGCGTGATCACGCCATCACGCGCCCCCGCCGCTCGCAGCGCATCAACGAGCTCTTCGGGCTGCTTGCTTTCGCCCTCGATGCCCGCCATCGCCGCCGCCTCGCCGCGATTCACGATCAGCACGTCGATCAGCGGCAGGAGATCCCGCGCGATCTCCGGGTCCGGCGCGGCGTTGAACACGACCCGCACCCCGCTTTCACGCGCCCGCTCGAAGAGGCGCACATGGCATGCATGGGGCAACTCGTTCGCCGCCAGGATCAGTTCCGGCCGGACCGCCGTGAGCGCCTCCAGACAGTGGTCGACTCCCACCTTGAGCGTCGCGCCCGGCACATAGGCGATCCGGTTCTCCCCGGAGGTCTCGACGGTGATCAGCGCCACCCCGGACGCCACGTCCGGGATCGTGGCAATCCACGCGTCATCGATCCCGTCTCGCGTTAGGTCCGCACGCCGCGCCGCCCCGAAATCGTCCTTCCCCACACCGCCGAGCATGACGACGCTCGCGCCGGAGCGCCTCGCCGCGACGGCCTGGTTGGCGCCCTTGCCGCCTCCGTAAATCGCGAACCCGCGCCCGGTGATCGTCTCCCCGGCCTCCGGCGCGCGGTCGACCGTGGCGACGAGATCCGTGTTGATGGCCCCCGCTACGAGAATCCGGCCCCTGGTCATCGATCCTCCCTGTCCACCCGTCAGCAACACGCCCGTTATGTCCTGCGACGCCGGAAGATCATCCGCGGAAGCTGCCCGCGCAGGCGCCGCCACGCCTCACCGGCACTCGCCAGCAACCCGGCATCGGCGCCGTCCGGCCCGTACTGATCGAGCTCGTAGACACGCACGATCTGCCGCGCGGACTTCCCGGCCGCCGGCACGCTCCGGGAGAATGCATCCGCATACTCGCGCGGCGTCATCGTGGCCCCGGGCGAGACACCGGCCAAACGTCCCAGACGTAGCAAGCGCGTGAACATCGCCGCGCTCGGCGGCAGCCCCCGCAGCTTCCACGTCCAGCTCATCCATGCGAAACCCGCGCCGATCACGACCACCAGCAACGCCCCGCCGACCGGCAGCAGCCAGCCGGGACGCCCGCCCCCCTGGTCCGAAGGCGTCAACGACGGTCCCAGCGGCTCGTCGATCGCGGGCGCGTCCGCGACCGGCGACGCAACCGGCGTCTCCACGGCCGATTCTTCGCTCGCCAACGGTTCCGGGGTCGGCTCCGTGACCTCGTTCACCTGGGTGGCATCCCGCTCCGTCAGCGGTCGCCCCGCAGTGGGCTCGAAGGCGATCCACCCGTAGCCCGGGAAGAACACCTCCGTCCACGCATGCGCGTTGCGCTGGCGGTAGACGTACCCACCGTCCTGCTCGTCGTACTGCCCGGGATAGTACCCGACCACCGTCCGCGCGGGAACGCCCAACGCCCGCATCATCACCGTCATCGCCGAAGAATAATGCTCGCAGTAGCCTCGCTGCTGTTCGAACAGCACGTAGTCGACGACGTCGGCGCCGGGCGGCGGCTCGGTGACGTTCTCGTCATAGACGATCGTCTGCCTCAGGTATTCCTCGATCAGAACTGCCTGCTCATAGGGCGTCGCCGCCCCGGCGGTGACCTTCATCGCGAGGTCGGTCGTCCGCGGCGTCACGCTGTCGCTCAGCTGCAAGTAGCGCTCTGACACCCACCCCGGGTAGTCCTGGCCAGCCTGCATCAGCGACGCGGCGTCGGCCGTGCTCGTCAAGCTGGTGACCTCGTACGAGCCGGAGACCCTGCCGTCCGCCGTCTCCCGCGGAAAAACCGCCTCGACGTCGTCATAGACCGGGATCTGTCCAGTTACGTACAACGTGTCGACCACGCCGTCAGCGCTCGCCGTCCAGCGTACAGTCAGGAATCGTCCCTTAAGCTTCTCCAGTTCGGCATCGATCTCCTTCTGCCGAGCTTCTTCCGCCGCCTGCGGCCCGGTCTTCCCCTGTCCACCGGTGAGGTCGCTCTGCAACAGCAGGCCCCCGATGCGCTGCAGATCGGGAGGCAAATCGAGCAACGTCTCGCGCGAGATCGCGAAGGGCTCATCCTCGAGCTGTCGCCATGACATTCGCACCGCCGTACGGATGTTGGCCGACGAATAGGTATCCGAAGAGAAGACGACGTCGCCGTTCCCGTTCAACGGCGTCACCTCCATCGTCTGTTCGACCCGCCCACCAGTCACGTCACCGGACAGGACAACGCCCTGGTTGGCACGGAACGTCAATTCCGGAGAATACGTCTTCCCGTTCGGAGCCACGCTCTCGAATTGCTCATCGATGCCGGACGACCATCCCCGCCCCGTATATACGTCGTAGTGGTGCGCTGTGAGGTACGGCCCCCGACCGGCATCCGTCCGCACGAGTACCTCCGGCTCATCGGAGAGCCGCAGCGGCCCACCGATCGAGAAGGCGTTGTCGAACGACGTGTACGGCCCGGCTTCCACCTCGCTCGATCGGCCGCCGGCTGCATCCTCCAGCCAGCGGGAGGCTCGCTCCTGCGTGTGCGTCAACGACTGACTGAACTCCCGGAACAGCGGCTGGAACGCCTGCTGCGACCACGACGACGGCGCCCGCCAGCTCAGTCCCGTCACCAGCAGCGCGATGACCGTGCTGAACACGATGAACCGGCTTGCCAGGTCGCGCGGGCCGGCCATCCGCTGCATCGCCCACGTCCGCTCCCGTTGGTAGAGGTAGTAACGCGCGCAAAGCGGGATCGCGAGCGCCACCATCAGGGCAAGCATCCACGGTCGCGGCTCGGGCGCATAACCAAGGTTCATCAACAGGAGGAAGCCTGGCAGCGCCACGCCTGCCAGCAGCCACCCACGCCGGAAGAGCGTCCAGGAGGCGAGATATCCGACGAGCCAGACGATGACGCCCATCAGCATGGAGATGAGCAGATCCTCGTGGTCGTCGGGAGGCCGCTTGCCGAGATACCAGTCGACAAGGAAGAGCCCGAGCGGCTTCACCCGGTCGCGCAGGCTCTCCCCCAGGATGTCGGCCTGCAGCAGGACCATGAACGAAACGAGCCCGACGCCGCAGACGAGCGCCAGCAGATGCGCCAGCGAATCGATCACGCGCAGCTTGGCGATGACCGTGCCGAACAACGCGGCCACGACGCCGACGACGCCGATCGGGATGACGAGATTCGTCCAGCCGCCGATCTGCACGCTGAACGCGGCGATCCCGACCAGGGTGATCAGCAGAACCGGAACGAGGATCCCCTCGGGAAACCAGGGATCATGACGGCTCATGCGCGGCTCGGTCGCCGGCTCGGAACGGCGTTGTGGGGAGACGGTGGCTCGGGTGCTCATATGGGTAGTCTACGTGGCGAGATGCGAAACGGGCTCACGTGCGCCGGCGATCGCGGCATGGGTCGGGAACCGGCTCACGGACACGCGCGCCGTGGCGAGTTCCTCACTTAGTGGCGAAATCGATCGCGGAGCGGCCGGGCCTGCATCGACCAGCACCGCCGTCACCGGCACCTGTCGCTGGACGAGCGCGCTCGCCGCCGGCACCCAGTCCGTCTCTGGCGACCCCGTCACCACCACGACACCGTTCGTCCGTGTCAGGCGGCGCGACTCCGCGACGATCGCCTCGGTCAGCGACCGATCGCCAAAAGCGTTCGCCGTCGCTAGTGTTTCGAAGATGCGGAACCATTGGCGCTGGGAATTGTCAGCGTCGAGCCGGACCGGCATGGCCCGGTTCACCACGAGGCCCACCTTGCGGCCCTCGGCCAGCGCGCGATCCGCGATGGATCCTCCAATTGCGACGATGTACTCCTCGACGGAGTCAAGCGCGCCCGTCGGCTCTTCATCATTGGGCAGGTCCATCTGGCCTCCCTCGCTCAGATCGAGAATGATCCAGAGGTCTGACGTCGGGTCCGGGTCAAACTCTTTGACCATCATCGTGCCCCGCCGCGCCGTCGCCGACCACGAGATCCGGTTCAAGGGGTCCCCTGGCGTGTAGTCCCGCAGACCGGCGACCGTCGGCGATGACACCGCCGGATTCAGGGCGTGCATGGCTCCCCCGGACATCGTCGCGGCGGGCAGGTGCACGCCGGAGACATCGACTGCCATCGGATAGACAACCAGCTCATGCGCGACGGGGATCAGCTTTTTCGTCTGGAAGATGCCGAGTGGATCTCCGGAGTGTACCGAAATGGGGCCGAGGCGGAACCGCCCCCGGTGGCGAACCCGCGTCTCGGCGGTCCACGCTTCAGCGGCGCGGCCCCTCATGCTCACGACGCGGCCCGCCTGATGCGCCGGCAACGACGAATGATCGCGCACCTCTATCCACAACTTCGGCAGCCGGGAGTGGTTCCGGAGCGTCAGCTCCTCGGTCACGACCTCGCCAGCCCGCACGCGATCAGATGAGAGGGACCGTGTCAGGCCGAGCCGGCGCAGGCTCAAGCGGCTCCAGATCCACGCGATCACGACCAGAGCCACGAGGGCAATGATCAACTTGTCGAGCATCGACCAGTCATAGACGACGGCGACAACGAAGAGTCCCGCGATCAGGATGCCAAGCTTGAATGCGCCCACGTCGGCCTAGGCTCTCGCCAGCGAGCCGGAATACGCTGCCTGATCATCCGCAGCGCGGCCGCCGCTGGGAATCGGCACGCTGCCAAGCAGGTCGCGCACGACGCGGCGGCTCTCGATGCCACGCATTCTCGCCGCTGGCCCGACGATAATCCGGTGCGCCAGCGTCGGCTCGGCGAGCAGCTTCACGTCGTCCGGGATGACGAAGTCTCGCCCTCGCACGCCTGCCCACGCCCGTGTCGCGTTGAACAGCGCGATCGAGCCGCGCGGGCTCGCCCCAAGGAAGACGTCCTCGTGATGCCGCGTCGACTCGACCAGCGACACGATGTACTCGCGAATTGCCGGCGCGACATGGATCGTCTTGACGGCCTCCTGCGCCCTGACGAGATCGTCGACCGAGACGACCTGGTTCAGGCCCTCGAGCGGATGTCGCAGGTGCTGTCGGTCGAGCATCTCCAGCTCGCCGGCGCGCCCGGGATACCCGATGGATAGGCGAAGCAGGAAGCGGTCGAGCTGCGCCTCGGGCAGCGGAAACGTGCCCTCGTAGTCGATCGGGTTCTCGGTGGCGAGCACGACGAACGGCTGAGGCAGGTGATGCGTCACGCCGTCAATCGAGATCTGCGCCTCTTCCATCGCCTCGAGCAGGGCAGCCTGGGTCTTGGGCGTCGCGCGGTTGATCTCATCGGCAAGCACCATCTGCGCGACAATCGGCCCGGGGCGGAACTCGAAGGTACCGCGCTGCTGGTTGAAGACGTTGACGCCGGTGACGTCACTCGGAAGCAGGTCCGGGGTGAACTGGATCCGCTTGAAGCTGCTGCCGATGCTCCGGGCGATCGCCTTGGTGAGCACCGTCTTGCCCACTCCCGGCACATCCTCGATCAATACGTGCCCGCGGCAGAGCAGCGCCACGAGCACGAGCTCCACCTCGCGCCGCTTCCCGATGATGACGCGCTCGACGTTATCGGCGGTTGTCTCCACGAGGTGTCGAATCGTCGTTGAATCCATGTATGGGAATAGCTCCTTGCGGCACCTCATGCTTCGGGGTAGCACACGTCAGCGGAATGTGTGCGGGGTCCGTCTGCCCGAAGTATAGCGAAGCCACCGTGTCCACCCGGGCCTGGCAGTGCCCCGAACTCTATACTGGTCGGCATTGTGAGAAGACGCGACGCATCCGGGGAGACGCATGGTGAGTTCGACAACGTCAACGAATACGGGGCTGGTCGTCCTGGTGGACGGCTACGGCCTCATCTTCCGGGCCTATCATGCCCTGCCGCCGACACTGGCCACCGCCCGGGGCGAGCAGACAAACGCCGTCTTCGGCTTCGCGTCGATGCTGCTCGACGTCATCCGCCACCGGAACCCCGAGTACGCCATCATCGCCCTGGAGAGTGGGCGAACCTTCCGGCATGAGCTGTATGCGGACTACAAGGGGACCCGCGCCGAAATGCCGGAGGACCTGCGTTCTCAGATCGGACGTGTGCGCGAGCTGATCGATGCCCTCGGTATCCCCGTGCAGGAACGGGACATGTACGAGGCGGACGACGTGATCGGCACGCTCTCGCGGCGGCTCGCGGACGAAGGACACCAGGTCGTGATCGTGACCGGCGACTCCGACCTGCTCCAGCTCGTCGGCGATAACATCCTCGTCGTCTTGCCAGGCGCCCGCCGGTTCGGCGAGTTCCGTGAATTCGACACCCCGGCCGTCTTCGAGCGCTACGGGTTCGGCCCGGAGTACGTGCCCGACTATAAGGCGCTCGTCGGCGACACCTCGGACAACATCCCCGGTGTTCCTGGCATCGGCGACAAGACCGCGAAGTCCCTGATCGCGACGTACGGGTCGCTGGACGAGATCATCGCCCACGTCGACGAGGTGAAGCCCACCCGCGCGAAGAATGCGCTGTCCGGCAACGTCGACCAGGCGCGCGAGAGCAAGGTGCTGGCCACGATCGTCCGTGACCTCGATCTCGACCTCGATCTCTCCTCGGCGCGCGTCGGGAACTACGACCGCGAGGCGATGGCCGACCTCTTCCGCGAGCTGGAGTTCCGTTCGCTGCTGAACAAGCTACCGGAATCAAATCACAAGCCGGTGGCCCCGGTTCGCTCGGCCGAGCACAAGCCGGAGACCGTCCAGACGATCGTTCGCACCGAGAACGAGCTGCAGTCTCTTATCGCGGAAATTGAGCGCGCGGGCGAATTCGCGATCGATGTCGAGACGACCGCGACGGACCCGATGACCGCCGCGCTGGTCGGCATTGCGATCGCGACGTCGCCCACACGGTCGTTCTATGTTCCTGTCGGCCACAACGAGGGCGACCAGCTGCCGCTCGATCGTGTGCGGGAGCTGCTGGACCCCGCGATTGCGAAACCGGGGCTCAAGGTCTATACCCATCACGGAAAGTACGACTACCACGTGCTGATCCGCCACGGATTCAGCCCGCACGCCATCGCCTTCGACACGATGATCGCCGCCTACCTGCTCGGCGAGACCTCGATCCGGCTCAAGGACCTCTCCTTCAATCGCCTCGGCATCGAGCAGACGGAAATCTCGGAGCTGATCGGCACCGGCCGCAACCAGGCGACCATGGACACGGTGGCGATCGACCTCGCCGCGCCATACGCCTGCGCGGACGTCGAATGCACGTTCGGGCTCGTCGAGCCGCTCCGCCACTCGCTGGAGGAACGGTCGCAGACACCCCTGCTGTTCGACATCGAGCTGCCACTGGTACCGATCCTGATCGACATGGAACGGGCCGGCATCGCCATTGACGAGGACCAGCTGCGGACATTCTCCGTGGAGCTCGGGCAGCGCCTCGAGGAGATCGTGCAGGAGGTCGACCGCCTCGCCGGCCGGCCGGTGAGCATCGGCTCGAACAAACAGATGGCGACGCTCCTCTTCGAGGAGCTCGGCCTGCCGTCCGGGCGGAAGACGAAGACCGGCTACTCGGTCGATTCCGAGGTGCTGGAGGCCATCCGCGACCAGCACCCGATCGTCGCACTCATCCTCGAGCACAGGACGCTGCAGAAGCTGAAGTCCACGTACGTCGACGCTCTGCCGACATACGTGCTCGGTGACGGGCGGGTCCACACGTCGTTCAACCAGACCGTCGCCGCGACCGGTCGTCTCTCGTCAAACAACCCGAACCTGCAGAACATCCCGATCCGCACGGACATCGGC
>DATLHE010000232.1:0-2699 GCA_035540335.1 Thermomicrobiales bacterium
CGGCGGGGTTGACGATTGCGTTCCTGGCATCGGGCTGGCGGAACGGCCGTGCGCTGTATGCGGAGGAACCGCTGCCGGTTCAAACAGAAAGCCCCCGACGGGAGTCACCCGCCGGGGGCTTCTGGTGAACGGAGTGGCTCAGGTCGAACGCGAGACCTTACGCCAGGACCTTGATGACGACGCGGCGGTTCTGGGCGCGGCCGTCGCGGGTCTTGTTGTCAGACGCCGGCTTGTCTTCGCCGTAGCTGATCACGTTCATCTTGTGGAGCGGCAGCTGGTGCTGCTCGTAGAGATAACGCTTCACCGCTTCAGCGCGCTCCAGGCCCAGCCGCTCGTTGTACTGCGCGTCGCCGACGTTGTCGGTGTGCCCCTCGATCTCGATGAACACGTTCTTCTTGTCGTTCTTCAGCTGGCCCACCATCGTGTCGATGGCGGCCTTGGCCTCGTCGGGCAGCTCGGCCGCGCCGAACTTGAACTTGCCAGAGTCTTCGCTGATGACCGTCTCGAAGATCAGCTTGCGGGTCTCGGCTTCCACCGAGGCCGCCCGCGCTTCGGCGCGCTTGCCGACTTCGCCAGCCTGCGTCGCGTTCGTGTTGGCGGAATCAGCCGACTTCTGGGCGGCGCCGGCCGCCGTGTTGGCCTGGGCCGCGCGCTGATCCACCTCGCCGATCTTCTGCTCGTTCTGCTTGACCCGCTCCTGAGTCTCCTCGAGCGACTGGCTGAGCGTGCCGACTTTCTCGTTCACCTCGCCGACCGACTCACGGACGAACCCCTTGGTGGCGCACGCCGGGGCAACGGCGAGCGTCGCAGCCGAGATTGCCAACACCATCATCTGTTTACGCATAAAGGCCTCCTGAAAAGCCACTCCGTCGGTTATCGACTGCCGTTCAACTCAATGACGCAGGCCACCCACGTTGTAGCCGCCGCGGGCGCGAACGGTGTTGGCCGCGTCCTTCGTTCGCACTTCGATCGAGTGCCACCCCGGGGCGGCGTCCGGCTCGAAGCCAATGAGATACAGCTGGCGAAGCTCGTCGACGACGTCCTTCGCCGCCTTGCTCGTCGACGCGGGGCCGCTCGCGTACTGAAACGTACCCCCGGTCCAGCGAGCGAGATCCTGCACGGTGCCGCTCTCCACCGGCGTCCGCATACCGATCTGCGGGGTGGCACGGTCCGAGCCGGGATCATCGATTTGCAGCACCGTCGCGATGATGTAGACCGGCACGTCGATGGCCGATGCGAGTCCTGATACCTGCGCTGGTGTCTTGCTGCTCGCCGTATCAATCCCGTCGGTGAGCACCACGACGGCCCGTCGTGGGTGATTGCGGACGGCAACGCGATTCGCCGCCTCCGCGATCGCATCGTGCAGTGAGGTGGCCCCGAACGGATCGACCTCCCCCAGCGCGCCGTTCAAAGCACGCGTATCGACCGTAAACGGGGCCACCTCGTGCAGCCGGCTGTCAAACGCGAACAGCGCGGCCTCGTCGCGACCCGGCTCCAGCCAAGACAGGAGGTGATGGGCCGCAAACCTTGCAGCGGTCATGCGGTCGGCAACATCCATGCTGCCGCTCACATCGAACAGAATCGCCAGGCTCAGTGGGGCGCGATCCGTGCGGAACTGACTGATGGCGCGACGTTCGCCGCCGTCTACCACCTCGAAGTCCCGGGCCTCCAGGCCAGTCACGAGTCGCCCCTTTCTGTCGCGGACCGTCGCGCTCACCGTGACGAGATCGACACCCGCCCTGAACACCGCCTGGGCATCCCCCTCATCGTGTCCCTGCGCCAGCACCGGCCCCGACGTGAACACCGTCAAGACCAGCATGCTGCGGGCGAGGAGGCGCCGCTGCATGTCCCCCGGATAACCAAGATTCTTGCCAATCCAGTAACTTATTGAATTCATGACGTTTAACGTCGCTATCAACGATGGGGTGCCGGCGCCGGACCATGTAAGATGTAGCTTTTACATGACGCTGTGTCCGAGACACCCATTATGTCGGCAGGAGCTTCCCGAACCTGCACATCCGTGCGCGCGGGGACCCGTTTCACTGCCCCGCGAGCCTGATCCGGACTTACCATGTTTGCCGTGTCCACCGCGACCTCCAGCATCCGTACGGCGCAGCGTGTCGACCGCTTCACGTATGCCATTCGCAATATCGTTGCCGAAGCGCGGAAGGTCGAGGCGGGAGGCCGGAAGGTCCGCTATCTGAACATCGGCGATCCCAACCAGTTCGGCTTCCTCACCCCGCCACATCTGATCGAGGCGGTGGTCAAGGCGATGCGTGACGGCCACAATGGTTACACCGCGTCACCGGGTATCGCGGAGGCGCGAGAGGCGGTCGCCGCCGATTTCACACGGCGGGGCGTGGACACAAACCCCGATCGTGTGCTCATCACCTCCGGAACCTCTGAGGGCATCGAGCTGGCCCTGACGGCCATCGTGGACGAGGGCGAGGAAGTGCTGGTGCCTTCGCCGACCTATCCCCTCTACACCGCGGTGCTGGCGAAAATCGGCGCGACGCCGGTGTACTACCGGACGGATCACGCCAACGAGTGGCTCCCAGACCTCGATCACATCCGCCGCGTCATCACGCCGAAGACACGCGCGCTGGTGGTCATCGATCCGAACAACCCGTCCGGTGCGATTTATCCCGACGAGACGCGCCGCGCGCTCATCGCGGTGGCCGAGCAGCACGGGCTGGTGA
>DATLHE010000233.1:0-4145 GCA_035540335.1 Thermomicrobiales bacterium
GTTTGGTGCTGCCACGTCATGCCCCTCCCGGAGTAGATGCGTGCGACGGCGTCGCCATCGGCTGCGGGCCGGAGCTGGCGGCGCGCAGGGCCCGATCGAGATCCCAGCAGATGTCGTCGACGTCCTCCAACCCGACCGAGATCCGGACGAGGTCTGGGCTCACGCCGGCGGCGATCTGCTGCTCATCGCTGAGCTGCTGATGCGTCGTGCTGGCCGGGTGGATGATCAGCGTCTTGGCGTCGCCCACGTTTGCCAGATGCGAGATCAGGCGCAGGCTCTCGATGAAGCGACGACCCGTCTCGCGCCCGCCCGTGACGCCGAAGGTGAAGATCGCGCCCGCACCGTGCGGCAGGTACCTTTCGGCGCGATCCCGGTAGGGGCTGTCGGGCAGCCCGGGGTAGCTGACCCAGCCGACGGCGGGATGACGTGCCAGGAAGGCGGCGACGGCCTCGGCGTTGCGGCAGTGGCGCTCCATGCGGACCGGCAGCGTCTCGAGTCCCTGCAGGAACAGCCATGCGTTGAACGGGCTCAGGGCGGGACCAAGGTCACGCACGTTCTCGACGCGTGCCTTCATCAGGTACCCGTATTCGCCGAACGTCTCGAAGAAGCGAATGCCGTGGTAGCCCGGGGACGGCTCGGTCATGCCGGGAAAGTTGCCGTTGTCCCACGGGAAGCGGCCCGACTCGACGATGACGCCGCCGATCGAGGTGCCATGGCCGCCGATGAACTTGGTCGCCGAATGGACGATGATGTCGGCCCCGTGCGCCAGTGGCCGGCAGAGCGCCGGTGTCGCGAACGTGTTGTCGACGACCAGCGGCACACCGGCATCGCGCGCGACCGCGGCGACACCGGCGATGTCGAGGACGTCGATCCGCGGGTTGCCGATCGTCTCGCCGTAGATGGCCCGGGTCTTGTCGGTGACCGCGCGGCGGAAGTTGTCGGGGTCCGACGGATCGACGAAGACGACGTCGACGCCCCAGCGTCGAAACGTGATGTCGAACTGCGTGTAGGTGCCGCCATAGAGGGCGGAGGAGGAGACGATCTGGTCGCCGGGACCGAGGAGCGTCGCCAGCGCGATGAACTGGGCGGCCTGGCCTGACGCCACCGCCAGCGCGCCAATCCCGCCCTCGAGCGCGGCGATGCGCTCTTCGAAGGCGGCGGTGGTGGGGTTCATGATCCGGGTGTAGATGTTGCCGAACCGCTGGAGGGCGAAGAGTTCGGCCGCGTGGTCGGTGTCCTCGAAGACGTACGACGTCGTCTGGTAGAGCGGCATCGCGCGGGCGCCGGTCGTCGGATCTGGACGCTGCCCGGCGTGGACGGCGAGCGTATTGAACCCAAAGACGCGGTCGTCCTCGGTCGTGCTCTCCAGCGGCGTAGTTTCACGGTGCCCATCGGGACTGCCTGGGTGAGAGTGGTGCGCGTTCATCGGCTGCCTCGTGCACGCCAGTGCGGCTCGGTTCTCGCCGGATCGTCATGGTGAGAGGGCAATGATACCGTGGAAAAGCGGGTGTGTGGTCTTTGAGGTGTGTGGTGCCCCTTGCAGGAGTCGAACCTGCGGCCATCCGCTGAGACGGCGGAGTGATTGGGGGATTGTACGGGGTGGGCATCGTTGTCGGATTGTGTACCGTCCCGTCTTCCATAAACGACAGACGCATCCATCCCTGGCGTCCATCAGCACGGAACCGGCAACGACAGCACATTCGGCCTGTGCTCGGGCCGTCAACCACGAACCGGAGGAAGTATCTGTGGACCTGGTCGAGCAGTTCGCCCATATGGCGACCGGAGCGATGTATGACGACCTCACGCCCGAGCTCATTGCGGCTCGTATCGACGCGGTGCGGGCGACGAACACCTACAACGCCTCGTATGGGCGGCCCCAGGCAGAACGCGAGGATGTGCTGCGCACGGTCGTCGGCTCAATGGGCACCGACGTCACCTTCGAGCCGACCTTCCGCTGCGAATTCGGGCGGAACATCCACTTGGGATCGCGATTCTACGCCAATTTTGACTGCGTGATGCTCGATGGTGCGCCGATCACTGTCGGTGACGATGTGCTGATCGGTCCGAAGGTCGGCCTCTATACCTCGAACCACGCCCTCGATCCGCGCGAGCGTGCTGCCGGGGCCTGCCGGGCGCGCCCGATCACCATCGGCAACAGCGTCTGGATTTCCGGGGGCGTCACCATCCTGCCAGGCGTGACGATCGGCGATGGTGCGGTCATTGGCGCCGCGAGCGTCGTCACCCGCGACGTGCCCGCCGGGACGGTCTTCGCCGGAAACCCTGGGCGAGTCCTCCGCCAGGTCACGGAAGCGGACCGTACGGGCTACCGTCCGGTGCACTGAGCGACGGGCCAGCGACACGTGCTGGTAGGTGTGCCGTGCGCCTCGCCGTGGACAATGCGATGCGAGGCGTGCTCGGCACGCAGGTCGACGGTGGAGAGGGGGGAGAAATCACTCAGGTGACGGCGAGCGACTATGCGGATCCCGGCCGTGAGCGGCTGCCTGCAAGGAACGTATCCAGCAGCCCAGCGAGTCGACCAGACAGCTGCGCGCGACACCGGAACCAATCCGTCCATTGGGAGAGAGGCTGGTACCCCAGGCCAGGATCGAACCCGCGACCTGTCGGTCCTGGGGGCACGCCCCTACGCGCAGCGCACGACCACCAGCTTGTCCACCCCCGACGCGGCGCCCCACACCTGGCCGGGGCGACCGTGGAGTTGACGGACGGCCGAACCGGGATCGGGGAGTGGGAAGGACGCGAACGTCTCGGTCTCCGGATCGAAGCGGACGATCGCATTGCTGCCGAAGTCGGTGAGCCACACGACGTCCCGGTCGTCGACGTAGACGGCATAGGCTTGCGGGGCCTCGCCTGGCAGCCGCCATTCCTGCCAGGCGTCGGTGGCTGGATCGTAGCGCCCGACCTGGCCGGCGTTCCATTCGCTGGTCCAGATCACGCCATGTGAATCGGACCAGGCACGCCGTGTGCCCTGGCCGGGCGTCGGCGGATCGAGCTCGACCACCCGGAAGCGTTCACCGTCGGATTCGATCCGGCCCAGGTAGCTTCCGGCCAGCGAGGCGAAATAGACGTCGCCCGCCGGGGTGACCGTGATCCCGTACGGTCCCGGCCCGCGCGGCGCGTCGATGATCTCGGCGGGATCGCCCGGCTGGTGCCGGGCCGGGTCGACGCGCCCGACCACGCCCGCCTGGCCGGTGAACCAGACCACGCCGTTCGGGTCGATGGCCGCGGTGTTGAGATTCGCGTTCGCTCCCGGCACGGGATACTGAGTCACCGCGAAGGTCTCGCTGTCCACCTTGAGGATCGCGTTGAGCCCGCCATCGGTCACCCACGCCGCGCCGTCCGGTCCGACGATCACCCCATGCGGGGCCGAGCCCGCCCCGAGCGCGATCGTCTCGATCCCGCCGGTCTCCGGGTCGAAGCGTCCGAGGGCGCCGGCGCGTTGCGCCGTGTACCAGATGCGCTGGCCGGAGGCGGCCGGGGCGACGTCGTGGGGATGCTCGCCCGCGGGCACGGGGAAGGTCTCAATGGTCAGGCATGCCGTCGACGGCGGGCTGGCGTCCGGAATCTGGCGCGCCCCGGCCCCACGCATGGACAGGAGGGCGAAGCTCGTTGCCCCAACCACGCCCCCGGTGATCACCTGACGACGGTTCCACGGTTTCATCACCGCCTCCTGGTCGAGCGCTGCCTCTACCCTTGACGCCATCCGACTGGGGATCATCCCAGCAAGACATCTGCCCCGGGATTGCGCGGCGGAAGCGGAGCGCTGCAGACCGCTGAAGCGAGGACCATGGATCGGCACACCGTCCTTCACGCACACGATCCAGGTATCGCCATCCCGGCGTGGTCGAAGATGAACCGGTTGCGGGAACCGGTGCTACCGGCTGCGCAGCTCGGAAACGATCGACTGAATGACGAACAACTCGTCATGTGCCGCGGTCGCCGCACAGGCACGCTGCAGGTGATCGACCTCCGGCTCGGTCAGTGGCCGCCCCAGGAGCTCCTCGATCTCGGGTTTCAGGCTGAAGTACCTGCCGCGGCCGTCGACCGCGAACATGAAATGCCCGTCCGGATCGAAGAACCCCATGGTCAGATATCCGCCCCTGAAAGAAGGCTCGCGGATCGTGGCG
>DATLHE010000234.1:0-15791 GCA_035540335.1 Thermomicrobiales bacterium
GTTGTAGAGGCTCGCGGTGGGGTTCGCGATCTTGAAGCGCAGCGCTTCCAGATCGAACGGATCGTGGCCTACGAGATAGGACTTCAGCGCCCGGAACGCGGCTTCCGCGCTTTCGCCTCCGCCGCCCATCTCGCCGAGACCGACCAACCCGTCGTCGGTCTCCACCTCGACGATGGTCCGCACGAACCGACCCCAGTGCGCGCCGTTGGAATGGCGGAGGGGCGCCTCCAATGGGATGGTCACCGTCGTCGGCCTGATATCGACAATCCTCATACGCGCCGACTCCTCAGGTCGATGGTGGGGTCGCAGGCACCCATGAGGTCGTTGGCCTCGGAACTCCACCAGTGTATCGTTCGTGAACTCATCTAATGACTTGTTGACTCGGTTGTCAATGGGTAGGGACGTAGGGATGCCAGGGAAGTCGCATGTGCGTGGCGACCATCCGCGTGGGCGTTTTGATGTGGGTATTAGTCGGGGAGCGTGACGCCAAGCGCGGCCATCATGCCGCCATCGACCTTGAACTCGGCGCCTGTGATGTAGCTCGCGCGATCGCTGGCGAGAAACGCGATGAGCTCGGCGACCTCGTCTGGCCTACCTACGCGCCCAAGCGGATACATGGATCCCCAGTTCGCGATCATCTCGTCGACCGAGAGGTCACCGCGCCACAGATCAGCGGCCTCGCGGAGCATGGGCGTGTCGATCGATCCGGGGAGAATGACGTTGGCCCGGATGTTTTCCTTGGCATAGTCGACGGCGAGGGTGCGCGTCAGCCCGATGATCCCGGCCTTGCTCGTGCTGTATGCGGCGACGCTTGTCTGTGTTGCCAGCCCCTGGACGGACGACACGTTGACGATCGCCCCGCCGCCGCGCTTTCGCATCTCCGGTATGGCATGGTGCGCCGTCAGGTACATCGATTTCAGGTTCACCGTCAGCACCTCGTCCCAGAGGGCCTCCTCCGTCTCCTCGGCCGTTCCATACCGCTGGATGCCCTGGCTGTTGACGAGAATGTCCACGCCACCGTACCGGTCCACGGCGGCCTCGACCAACGCGCGTGCGCCCTGGGCTGTCGAGACGTCGGCCGAGATCCCGGTTGCCTCGCCGCTGGCCCCGGCGATGGCTTGGACCGCTTCGGCAACGGCGTCCTCACGCCGGGCGGCGAGAACGACGCTCGCACCGCCGCGAGCGAGCCGTTCGGCGACCGCTCGCCCGATGCCGAGGGAGCCGCCGGCGACCAGCGCGACTCGCCCGGAGAACTCCTCGGTGTAGGTTTCGCTCATGCGGCACCTCCGTCATGTGGGTCGAGAATCGTCATCGTGAGCCAGAAATCGCGTGCTTCTCCCGGTTCCAGCGTGAGCGCAGACCCGTTCGCCACCGCCTCCGCAAGACCGTTCGTTGGGTAGCTGGAGAAAGGTTCGAGCCCGATGTTGTAGTTCCGGCCATACCAGGGGTAGCCGGTGGTGGCGCCGAACTCCTGCCAATACCACAAGTACGGCATCTGTCGGGCATCCCACTCCACACGGCTGCCGATGCGCGTGTCAGGGTCGTCGATCTCATACCAGCCATGGTGGTCGGCAAAGCCGCTGATATAGACGATTTCGCTGGCGGTGCCCCGCTCGGGAATGATGCTGAGATCGACGCTCGTCCCGTCTTCGCCGGTGGCGTCCGGCCAGGCAAAATGGTCCGCGTTGGCGACACGGCGTCCGCCAGGCGCGATCGAGGTCTCATGGGGCAGGCCCGTTACGCCGTCCGGCAGCCGAATGCGGCATCCGGGGCGGAGAAACGGGGGGCCGAAGGTGATGTGATGCCCCCACATTGCCCGCACGGGCACCGCGCCGGTATTGAGAAGACGCTCCTCGAACCTCAATTGCGGCACCCCCGACGTGAGCCGCATCGTCTTCTCGATCAGGCATGGCACCTTGTGGGTTCGCACCGTGAACCGCACGGCGATGCTCTCTGTCGTGTCCTCTACGATGTCGACTCGCCAGGGGAGGGCAAAAACCTCGTCATGCTGGCCGTAGGCTGCTCCGTCAAAGACGGATGGTGCTCCCCCGTTGGGAAAGATCTCCTGCCAGCCGCCGGGATAGGAATCGAGAAAGGTTGCCAATGAGTCCCGGTACGCCGATCCCAATGCAGCAGGGTTCTGTACACCGTGCGCCGAGAGCCATGCGAGGTCGAGGTCGCGCGGCTTGTAATTCAGCTCGACGATATCGGTCCCCTTGCCCGCAAGCACGCCGACCCGCAGCAGTTCGTTTTCGAGGATGATCAGGCGCATGTCCCGGAGCAGCAGATCCTGGATCCTGGGTCCCCAATTCCTCTGAGGCAGCGTGGTAACCGACTGGTTCGTCATACCGTCCTCCATGAGATTAGGAAAACCCTGAGCGAAGCCTGTTGCGCTTTCTGAGATGCACCCATTGTTCACGCGTGGTGGCGGTTCCGCAACAGGCCCTGCTCGCCGGCAAGGATCGGCCACGTAGAGTCTGATCTGCTCGTCACGCACGTTGGCAAAAGTGGTCTCCCCTGATCTGCTGTGGGGAAAGCGTTGTCACAACGTTGTCACAGACGCAGTGGAACCAGGCCGAACTACGTCATACGCGCAGGACTCCTCCTGGGTCGGTTTCCGCATGGTGACGCACCTTTCCATACCGCATCGCATGGACGCGGATGGCGGCCCCGGAATTCTGTACCCGGCACCTGTCAGCAGCGCCCTTTCATGCGACAGACGTCCCCGGAAACCCTGGGACGTCTGTCGCATCGTTGGCTGATTGCGCTACCTGGCCGGACACCTCATGCCCGCGTCCAGCGCGGAAGCCGGCCCTCGGGAACCTCCTCGAAATCCGGCAGGCCCTCGAGGTCCTTCTCCGGTCCACCCGGGTTGTAGATGGCGAGGATCCGCATCGGCGCCCAGCCCGTGTTGAGCGTGGAGTGGTACGCGGCCGTCGGGACGTAGATCGTGTCCCCGGCGCGGACCGGAAATGGCTCCTCGTCGTTGAGCATCTGCACACCCTCGCCGGACAGGACGTAGAGAATCTCCTCCGACCGCGGATGGTTATGCCGATCGTGTCCCTGGCCCGGCAGCAGGATCACCTCGCCAAAGGTGATCGTCGCCCCTTCGGTGGTGCCCGGGGTCACGAACCACTTGATCGCTCCCCAATCGAAGGTCTGCGTCGGAAGCGATTGCGTGTCGACGGGCTTGACGGTAGACGACATCTGGTCCTCCTTCGGCTTTCACTATGTGTCCGTGTTTGACGACCGAGCGCTGTCCGCGATGGCGTTTCGCGGCGCATGCGCCGGGTTTTGCCGCGCGACGATCATGGCGTCGAGGCGGGCGGCCATCGCCTCCGCGAACGCCGGGTCGTTGATCGCGCGGTCAAGATCGTGCACCTCGATCCGCGGACCGGCGGCGGCCAGGAACGCGTCGAAGAGCGCGGCGTCGGCGTCGGGGTCATGGAACGCCTCCCCCTCGACCGAGATCGCCGAGACGCCCTCGCGGGGAATGAAGACGGCGACCGGGCCGGTGGCGGCATTCAGCTTTTCGCCGATCAGGCGCCCCAGCTCCGCGCACTCCTCCGGCGTCGTCCGCATCAGGGTGACGGTGGGGTTGTGGACGTAGAGCTTCCGGTCACGGAAGCGTTCGGGCACGGTCGCCATCGGCCCGAAGTTCACCATGTCCAGTGCGCCGAGCGAGACGACCTGCGGAATGCCCTGGGCGCCCGCCTGCTCCAGACGATCCGGCCCGGCCGTGAGCACGCCGCCGACGAGCTCGTCCGCAAGCTCCGTGGTCGTCAGGTCCAGCACACCGGCGAGAAACCCGCTCGCCGCCAGCGCCTCGAGGGACTGCCCGCCGGCGCCCGTGGCATGGAAGACGAGCACCTCATAGCCCTTCGCCTCCAGCCACGCGCGGGCATGGGTGACGGCCGGGGTCGTGACCCCGAACATGGACGCGCCGATGAGCGGTCGCCCGTCCTCGTCTGGGAGGGGAAGCGCGTACGCGTTGGCCATGGCGCCGATCGCCGCGGCGGCGTTGCCGAGGATCCGCGCCGAGATCCGGTTGATCCCCGAGATGTCGACCACCGGGTACATCATGGTGACGTCCACGGAGCCGACATAGGGCCGGGTATCGCCGGACGCGACCGTGGACACCATGAGCTTGGGCACGCCGATGGGCAGCACCCGCATCGCTTCGGTGACGAGCGCGGTGCCACCGGAGCCTCCGAGCCCGAGAATGCCGTGCAGGCGCCCGCTGTCGTGGAGCTCGGTGACGATGCGGGCGCTGCCCGTGGCCATCGTGGCGACGGCCGCGCCGCGATCGTGCGCGGTCACGAGGTCGGCGAGGGATGCGCCCGCGGCCCCGGCGACCTGCTCGCGGCCGATATCGGGTGCCACGGTCGGATCGCCGAGGACCCCCGCGTCGATCATCACGACGTCGCAGCCCGCCTCGCGAAGACGGTCGCGCAGGTAGCCGTACTCCACCCCCTTCGTGTCGAGCGTCCCGAGCAGAACAACCGTTGCCATCTCACACGTCCTTGCGATGTTCACGCGTCGTCATGAGCCTGGGCGGCACTGCCGCCCGGTTCAGGTGGAGAGCGCGATGCCCTTGAATCGCTCCATGTTCTCCCTGATCGCCACCTCGGTCGGCAGTCGCTCCATGCTCGAGGCGCCGAAGAAGCCGGCCAAACCGCGCGTGCGTTCGAGGACGTACGCGGCGTCCTCCGGCTCCGCGATCGGCCCGCCGTGGCACAGGACCAGGATGTCGGGATTGACCTCCCTGGCGGCGTCGTGCATCGCCTGCGCGCGCTCCACCGCCTCATCGAGGGTGATGGCGGTCCGGGCGCCGATGGTGCCGTTGGTGGTGAGACCCATGTGCGGCACGAGGATGTCGGCGCCAGCCGCGGCCATGGCGCGGGCCTCCTCCGGCGTGAACACGTATGGGGTGGTCAGGAGATCGAGCTCGTGGGCAATGCGGATCATCTCCACCTCGAGGTCATACCCCATGCCGGTCTCCTCGAGGTTCTGCCGGTAGACCCCGTCGATGAGGCCGACCGAGGGGAAGTTCTGGACCCCCGCGAAGCCGATCTCCTTGATCTGGCGAAGGAAGACCGGCATCTGGCGAAAGGGGTCGGTGCCGCAGACGCCCGCGAGGACGGGAGTCTGCTTCACGACCGGCAGGACCTCCCGCGCCATGTCCATGACGATGGCGTTGGCGTCTCCGTACGGCATCATGCCCGCCAGCGAGCCCCGGCCGGCCATCCGAAAGCGGCCCGAGTTATAGATGACGATGAGGTCGACCCCGCCGGCCTCCGCCGATTTCGCGGAAAGCCCCGTGCCGGCGCCGGCGCCGATGATGGGTCTTCCCCCGTCGACGTTCGCCCTGAGCGCTGCCAGAATCTCTGCCCTTCCCATCCCATACCCTCTCTTCGTCGTGTCATGCGACCGTCAACGTCGACGCCCGTGACCAGATCACGGGCCAGGGACCTCGCCGCCGGCGATCCTCTCTACTGCTCGAGGCCGCGCAGGCTCAGCTCCTCGGAGAAGTGACAGGCGGCCAGGTGTCCCCCGCCGATGTCGCGCAACGGTGGCGCCTCGGCCCGGCAGCGCTCCTGCGCGTAGCGGCAGCGCGTGTGGAAGGGGCACCCCGGGGGAGGATTCGCCGGATCGGCGACCTCACCCTCCAGGACGATACGCGACGATACCGCCGATGGGTCGGGCCGGGGCACGGCCGAGAGAAGCGCCTCCGTGTACGGATGCTTCGGGTTGTAGTAGAGCTCCTCGGTGCCGGCCGACTCGACGACTTTGCCGACGTACATCACGATGACGCGATCGCAGATGTGCTGCACGACACTCAGGTCATGGGAGATGAAGAGATAGGTAAGATCGAGCTCCGCCTGGAGATCCTCCAGAAGGTTGATGGTCTGTGCCCGGACCGAGACGTCGAGCGCGGACACGGGCTCATCCGCGACCACCAGTTTCGGGTTCAACGCCAGCGCCCGGGCGATGCCGATCCGCTGGCGCTCACCGCCGCTGAACGCATGCGGGTAGCGGCGCAGGTACTCGGGTCGCAGGCCCACCCGGCGCAGGAGGTCCGCCACGCGCTCTTCCAGCGCGCGCCCTTTGGCCACGCCGAAGGCCACCAGCGGCTCCCCGACGAGGTCGAGCAGCGTCCAGCGCGGGTTGAGTGAGGAGTAAGGGTCCTGGAAGATCATCTGCATGTCGCGCCGCAGTGCCTTCAGCTCCGCGCCGTCGGCGGTCGCGACGTCGACCACATGGCCCCCCTCCCGGTGGAAGAGAATTTTCCCGTCGGTGGGGTCGACCGCCCGGAGCAGGCAGCGCCCCGTCGTCGTCTTTCCGCAGCCGCTCTCCCCGACCAGCCCCAGCGTCTCGCCCTCATGGATGACGAAGGAGACATCGTCGACCGCCTTGACCTGGCCGACGACGCGGCGCAGCATGCCGCGCGTGATGGGAAAGTGCTTCTTCAGGCCGCGCACATCGACGAGCGGGCGGGACGCCGTGATCGATGGCGAGGTGTGTTCTACCTGATCGATGGCCATCAGGCCTCCTCCGCCTGGTCTGGCGTGCCGTACAGGAAGCAGCTCACCTCTCGCCCCTCGCCCACCGGGATCGGCTGGGGCTCGTAGCGGTTGCAGAGTCCCGGCATCGCGTGCGGGCAGCGGGTGTGGAAGGGGCAGCCACGTGGCCGGTTGTACGGGCTCGGCACCATGCCGCTCACCGGCGTCAGCCGCTCGCGGGCATGGCGCCCCATCTTCGGGATCGAGTTGAGCAGGGCCTGCGTATAGGGGTGCTTCGGGTCGTGGAAGAGGCTGCGCACATCGGCGGTCTCGACGACGCGGCCGAGGTACATCACGGCGACGTTCTGCGCCGTCTCGGCGACCACCCCCAGGTCGTGCGTGATCATGACCACGCTCATGCCCAGCTCCTCCTTGAGGCGGCGAAGCAACGCCAGGATCTGTGCCTGCGTCGTGACATCGAGCGCGGTCGTCGGCTCGTCGGCGAGCAGCACTCGCGGCTGGCAGATGAGCGCCATGGCGATCATGGCGCGCTGCCGCATGCCGCCGCTGAGCTGGTGAGGATACTCATCGATCCGGCGCTCGGCGTTCGGCATCTCCACGAGCTGCAGCATCTCGATGGCGCGACGGCGCGCCTCCTTGTTGGACACCCGTTCGTGGAGCTGGATTCCCTCGATGATCTGGTTGCCAATGGGGTGGACGGGGCTGAAGGCGGTCATCGGCTCCTGGAAGATCATCGCGATCTCCGCCCCGCGAATCTCGCGGATCAGCTTGCTCGATGGGTCCAGCCGCAGCAGGTCAATCACCTCCGTGCGCGCCTCGGCCCCGGTCCCCACCTGGCGGTGATACAGGATCTCGCCGTCGACGTTCTTGTCGGACGCGCCCGCAATGCGGAGGATCGAGCGCGCGGAGATGCTTTTCCCGCAGCCGCTCTCCCCGACGATGCCGAGCGTTTCCCCCTGCCTGACGGTGAAGGTGGCGCCGTCGACGGCGACCACGCGCCCCTCGGCGAGATCGAACGCGGTCTTGAGATTCTTGACTTCGAGCAGCGGCCTGGGACTCGATTGGAGCTGCACGGTGGTTCCTCTCGATGACAGATCGTCGTGGATCATCTGACGTAGGGATCGGCCGCATCGCGCAGCCCGTCGCCGAAGAAGTTGAGGGCGAGCACGGCGATGACCACCACGACGCCCGGCGCCAGCAGCCACGGCGCCAGCGCGACCGAGCGGATGTTCTGCGCGTCCTGCAGCAGCACGCCCCAGCTGATCGCGGGGTCGCGCAGCCCGAGCCCGAGGAAGCTCAACGATGTCTCGGCGATGATCATCTCCGGGACGGCCAACGTCAGCGCCGCGATGATGTGGCTCATGAACGACGGCACCAGGTGGCGGAACATGATGCGCGGCTGGCTGGTGCCACTCAGCTTGGCGGCCATCACGAAATCCTCCTCCCGCAACGCGAGGCAGCGGCCCCGGACGACGCGGGCGAGGCCGGTCCAGCCGATGAGCGAGAGGATGATGGTGATGGCGAGGTACACCTGCATGATCGACCAGTGTGGCGGCAGGGCGGCGGACAGGCCAAGCCACAGCGGGATGGTCGGCATCGAGCGGACGAACTCGATCACGCGCTGGATGAAGGTGTCGATGCGGCCACCGTAGTAGCCCGAGATGCCGCCGATGACGATGCCGAGCACGAAGCTCACCGCAACGCCGACGAGGCCGATCGACATCGAGATCCTGGTGCCGTACACGAGCCGGCTGAAGACATCGCGTCCCTGGCTGTCGGCGCCAAGCAGGTAGACCCGCGTGTCCGGGTCGTCCGTGCCGAACAGGTGCCGGTCCCAGGGGATGAGGCCGAAGAGCTCGTACGCCTCGCCCTGCACGAAGAAGCGCAGCGGGATCCGCTCGCTGGTGTCCTCCTCGAACACCAGCGCCAGCGTGTCCAGATCGCGGGAGCTCGTCGTGCCATAGATGAACGGAAGGTGAAATCCGTCCCCATCGCGGACATGGATGGCACTGGGCGGGTGATAGACGCGGGACGCCTCCTGCGCGGACGGGTCGTATGGGGCAATGAACTCGACGAAGATCGCGACCAGATAGAACAGCAGCACGATGACCGCGCAGATCATCGCCAGCTTGTGCCGCCGGAACTTCCACCACATCAACTGCCACTGCGACGCCACCGTCATGTCGCGGTCGGCCGTGTCCTCGACGTCGACCGCCGGCAGGGCCACATCCTCCGCGAGCACCTCCCCCGCCTCGGCCGCCGGCGCCATGGCCAGGTCGCCGTGTCTGGTCGCGTTCCGGGTTTTCCACCACTGCATCGAAACCTCCTTCTCCCGCTACGACAGGCGGATGCGTGGATCCAGCCAGGCCAGCAGCAGATCCGAGATGAAGGTGCCGATCACGGTCAGGATGCTCAGCAGCAGGATGATGGCGCCCGCCAGGTACATGTCCTGGGACTGGAGCGCGGTGAGGAGGAGTGGCCCAGTCGTCGGGAGATTGAGCACGACGGAGATGATGATGGAGCCGGAGACGATGCCGGGCAGGATCCAGCCGAGCGTGCTGACGAAGGGGTTGAGCGCCACGCGGACCGGGTACTTCAGGATGAGCCGCTTCTCCGAGGCGCCCTTGGCGCGAGCGGTGATGACGTAGGGGCGGTGCAGCTCGTCCAGCAGGTTCGCCCGCATGATCCGGATCAGGCCGGCCACCCCGCCGATGCTGAGCACGAGCGTGGGGATCCAGAGGTGCTCGAGCAGGTTCACGAACTTGCCCCAGCTCCACGGGGCGGTGGCGTACTCGTTGGAGAAGAGGCCGCCCACGGTGGTGCCGAAGTACGAGTACGCGTACCACATCAGCACGAGCGCGAGCAGGAAGTTCGGAATCCCCAGCCCCACGAAGCTCAGGAACGTGAAGAGGTAGTCGCCGGGCGAGTACTGGCGAACGGCGGAGTAGATGCCGATCGGGAAGGAGATCGCCCAAATCAGCAGGAGCGACGACAGGGACAGCACAAGCGTGAGGACCAGCCGCTCGCCAATGAGGTCCGCGACCGGGCGGTTCCACTGCATGGACTGGCCGAAGTCCCCCTGAACGACCCGGGTGATCCATTTGACGTACTGGACATACACCGGATCGCCGAGGCCATACCGCTCACGCAGGGCGTCGATCTCGGCATCATCGACGATCTGCCCCGAGCTCTCCAGCGAGGCGACGTAGGAGGTCAGGAAGTCGCCTGGCGGCAGCTGGATGATGATGAACGCGATGATCGAGATCACGAAGATGGTGGGCACCATCAGGATGATGCGGCGGACGATGAACTCTCCCACGGGCGCAGCTTTCCTTTCGCCCCTCGCGGATCAAACAACGCGGGAACACGGCATCCGCGGCCAAGCGAGACGTCGGCCGCGGATGCCTGATACGGATCAGGACGTCAGGAACCACTGCTCGGGATGATGGGTGTGCCAGAACCAGTTGGCGGCCCCCCACCAGATCCGCTCCTCGTTGCCGGTGAAGACGTTCTCGACGTTGTTCTTGACGATCACCGGCTGTGGCGCCTGCCCGATGACGCCGATGACGTAGAGCACCTCGGCCACCTGGTCGTGCACGCGCGTGCCGAGCTCCGCGAACTCGGGCGTCCCGAGCTGGGTACGGTTCCACTCGTCGAACGCCGTCGCCAGGGACTGCGCCTCTTCCGGCGGCTCGATGCCGGTTTCGCCACCACTGGCGAACCAGTCGCGCCAGGCCTTCGCGTAGCGGATGATGGAGTCGCCGCCCGGGCTGATCTTGGAGGACGCCCGGTACGTCCACGCCGCCCGCTCAAGCTGCCGGTCGACGTGCCAGCCGGTGGCATCCTGCTCCCCGTTGTCGATGCGCTCCAGCAGGAAGTTGCGCTCTCGCGGCGATGCCTGGACCTGAATGCCCAGCTCCGCCCAGTGGCGAACGACGAGGTCGCAGACCTCGGCCTTGGGGCCCTCCTGCGGGAGGTACTCCAGCTGGAAGGCCAGCGGCTGCCCGTCGGACCGCAGCCGGTTGCCGCTGCCGTCGCGCGTCAGCCCAAGCTCATCGAGGAGGCTATTGGCCTGCTCCAGGTCGAACTGGGCGTAATGGTCCCCCCACTCCTGCTTGAAGAAGCTGGCGGATTCGTTGATGGTCGCCTGCCGGATGGTGCCCTGGCCGAGGAAGACGATCTCGTTGATCTCCTCCCGGTTGATGGCGAGGGACATCGCCTGGCGGAAGCGGACGTCGCGGAAGATCTCGTACAGGACCGGGTCCGGGTGCTCCTGGTTGAACGCCAGCGCGACGTCCGACCCGCGCTCGCTGTAGACCAGCGTGGTCGTGTAGTCGCCGGCCTGCTCGCCGTCGCGAATGACCGGGTAGTTGATCAGCTGGAGGTCGAGGCCGGCGACACTGAGCTCGCCGGAGACGGCACGCAGGTTCATCACCTCCGGATCGCCGGCATAGTCGATGACGACCTTGTCGACGTAGGGAAGCTGGTTCCCCTCGGTGTCGACCTTGAAGTAGTACGGATTGCGCTCGTACTGCTGGCGTTGGGTGTCATTGCTGACGGGCCGCCAGGGCCCGAGGACCGGCAGATCGGGATTCTGGGCGCCGTAGTTGTAGGTCGTCGTCGCTGCCTGCGCCATGAAGTAGAGCTGCCAGCTGTCGTAACCCGCGGCCGTGGCCGCCGCCTCGACGTCCGGGTTGTAGGTGAGGTGGAACTGCTCGAGGTAGTGGCGCGCTCGCCAGGGCTCGGCGGGTGCGCCCGAGTAGTTCAGCAGGTTGAAGGCCGGGTTCGGCACCGCGAAGGTGAATGTGACCGTGTAATCGTCGACCTTCTCCACGACGATGGGCTCGCCGCCGACGACCCACTGGCCGGCCACGGTCGGCTGGATGTCCGTGTTGAACTGCCAGTCCTCGAAATAGAACATCATGTCGTCAGCCGTGAACGGTTCCCCGTCCGACCACTTGATGCCCTGCCGAAGGGTAATCGTGCAGCTGGTGAAATCCTCGTTGAACTCGTAGCCGCTCGCGACCTCCGGGGTGATCTCCGAGAGATCGTTGGAGAAGCGGAAGAGCCCGGTCACCATGCCGAGCTGGAAATCGCTCGTCGTCTCCGGCGCCATCGACGCGCCGAAGAAGGTGCCGCCATAGGTCCCGACCACATTCGTGGGCGTGACGACCATGGGTTCCGGTGGGAGGCGCTCGGCGACGGGCGGCAGCGAGCCGGCCGTGACGAGCTCCGCGAGCATCGGGGCCTCGTTGAAGGAGGTCGGCGCCGCCGCTGGGGTCTGCGCGAACACGGCCCGCGGGAGCGCGCCGGCAACGACCGCCGCCGGAGCAAGCGCCGCAAACGTGCGCCGGGAAAGGGATGTCGCCTGCCGTTCGTGAGCTTGGTGCTGGGATTTCATCTGGGTCCTTTCTGGATGCAGAATCGCCCTCGTCGTCGCTCTGACCCCACGCCTGTGCTGCCCCTCGCTCCTCCCTTTCACCGTCGAACCCTATGCCCCTCGGTCCTGAGGTCCGATGGCACGCAGCTGCGGCACGTCACGGACCGGTTCGTTTCGGGCCGGGGTCTCGAAGCGTGCCGCACCGCCGGACGAGCCCGTGCCCGCCGTGCCGCACAATCAGAACAATCTGGAGGAAATGTGCTTTCGTTGACGCCACCCTAAGGGAACCCTTTTGACGTGTCAAGAGTGCTTTCACGCTCGTCGATCTCGACCCCGAAGGACCAGTGATGCCGATTGCCTGTCGAGATTGCGCATGACGGGATGGAGTTCGTGGCGTTTTCTGGTGCGAACAGCACAACGCACCGGCGAATGCCCGGGCCGGGCGAAGGTATTGACCCCCGCCTTCCCCGATGCTACAAGGGAAACGTCGCGTGTTCATGATTGTGCTTGCTTTGTTCGGTCTTCGGAGTGTTTCAGGCTCTGAAACCATGAGGGATCGCCGGATCCGGATCATCGGGCGAAGCCGGCTCGACAGGCAGGGCGAGGGGCGCTGATGCACGCGGTGTCGGCTCGTTGGGTGTTTGACACGACGCGAGGAGAAGCAGGCGAATGGCAGGTCGATTGGCGGACAAGGTGGCATTGGTGACGGGCGGCGGCGGAGGCATCGGCGAAGCCACGGCCCGGTTGTTCTGGGAAGAAGGGGCAGCGGTCGCGATCGTGGATCTCGATGGCGAGGCCGCATCGGCGGCGGCAAAGGGGATCGACCCGTCGTGCGAGCGTGTGCTGTCGATCCAGGCCGATCTCACCAATGAGTCCGATGCCGAGCGCGCCGTCAATGAAACCGTCGAGCGGTTCGGGAAGCTCGATGTCCTGGCGAACATCGCCGCGGTGCGCGTGCACGGGCCCGTGACCGAGGCCACGGCGGAGTCATGGGACTTCGTGATCAAGGTCAACCTGCTCGCGGTGGCCTATGGCTGCAAGTACGCGATCCCTGTGATGGCGAAGAACGGCGGCGGCAGCATCGTCACCGTCTCCTCCGCCAACGCCACCGTCGGCCGGCCCCACATGGGCCAGTACGACGCGACGAAGAACGCCGTCCTTGCGCTCACCCGCTCGATGGCCTGCGACCACGCCGATCAGGGCATTCGCGTCAACGCGATCTCGCCCGGCCCGACGCTGACGCCCTATCACGTCCGGAACCGCGTCAAGCGCACCGGCGAGACGATGGAGGAGGCGGAGGCGGCGATGCGCGCCGCGGGCGCGCCCCACACGCTGCTCAAGCGCCAGGCCGAGCCGCATGAGATGGCGTACGCCATGCTCTTCCTCGCCAGCGACGAGTCGTCCTACGTGACGGGCGCCAACTTCGCGATTGACGGCGGAATCATGGGGCTGCGCGATTGACGCGGTGCGGGCCGACGTCAGCCAGATCTGGGGCCCGGGCGCCATACGTTGCCCGGGCTCGGTTCGTCAGCGTGCCGCGCCACACGGCGCACGGGAGTGACGTGATGGTGATCGAGACGCACCTCCAGGTGGAATCGTCGAGGGACAACCAACTGGTCGAGATCCGGCGGGGGAATGGCACCCCGCTACTCACGCACCGCATCCAGGCCAACCAGCGTCCGTCGATCCATCCCATCCATGCCCCGGACGGAAACGGCATCCTCACCGAGGACGCACCATCCCACCACCCGTGGCAGCATGGTCTCTACACGGGGTTCAATCTCGTTAACGGGATCGGCTTCTGGAAGGAGCTTGAGGACGACGGCACCTTCCATCCGGTGCTCCTCGGGTCGCCGCAGGTGGACGGATCCACCGCGCGCTGGGCGCTGCGGACCATCTGGCGCGCGCCGGACGGCACGGACCTGATCGACGAGCGGCAGGAATGGACGCTCGTCGACGAAGGGACTAGCTTCGATCTGGAGATTGCCTGGTCGCTGGCGGCCCTGACCGACGTGGAGATCGGCCAGTACATGGCCGGCGGCCTCTTCCTCCGCATGCCCTACACCGCCGAGAAGGGCGGTCTGGCGGTGAACAGCGAGGGCCGGGTCAACGGTGACGCCGAGAAAGAGCGGGCGCGCTGGGTCGCGGTCAGCATGCCGATCGACGGACGCGAGGATTGGTGCGGGGTCGCCATCATGGATCATCCGGGCAACCCGGCCCACCCGGTGACCTGGCGAGTGGACAACGAGCTCGGCATCTCGCCCAGCCGCTGCATCGCGGAGAGCTGGACGATCCCCGAGGGGAGAACGGAGGAGTACCGGTTCCGCCTCCACACGTTCCGCGGCCCCATCGACGCCGAGGCGATCGACGTGCGCTGGCACCGGTTCGCGGCGCGTTGAGCGATTCTGGGATGTCATTCCGTACGGTCGCCCCTTGTGGGCGACCTGCTGCTGCGGCCACCCCCAGGAACCACCACGAGACGGCCAGCGTAAAGAAACCGGAGCGGCATCAACCCGCACCGTATACTCATGAGCTGACGCCGGGAGATTGTGAATCTCCTCACATGTTTCTCTCACGATACCGAGGGATTTCGCCATGGGTGTGCCCATCGATCACGACGTCCGCGCGTTGGCGGAGGCCGGCATGAGCCGGCACGAGGCAATTAGCGCGGCGGTTGAGCGGGGCATCCTCGATGGTCGGATCGCGCCCGGCTCCCGCCTGCCGACGGTGCGGAGCCTCTCGTCGCAGCTTGGGGTCAGCGGCGCGACCGTCGCGGCCGCCTACAAGCTGCTCAGCGCGCGGGGGTGGACCCGGGGGGAGGTCGGTCGGGGCACCTTCGTCGTCGGCCGGTTGCCACGGCCGACCCCGACATCGCCCGGCACGCCTGCCGCGCGGATGCAGCCGGCCGTCGCGCTCCGTGCGCCCTGGCGCCGCCGGGCCGTGCTGAGCTCGGCCGCGCGTTTTCGCGCCATGTATCCCGATGCGTTGGATTGCACATCGGGAAAGCCGGACCCCGCCCTCATCCCGTTGCAGGTCTATCTCCGTGCGTTCCGCTCGGCCATCGCGCAGACGGAGGCGATCGACCTGCAGTACGCAAGCCCGGAGCCCATATCGGAGCTGGCGGAGGCCCTTCGCCATCGCCTCGATGAGGACGGGATCCCCACGCAGGGGTCCGGGATGGTCATCGGGACGTCCGCACAGCAACTGATGGTGCTGTCACTCACCATCGTGTCGACCCTGGTGGGTCGGGAACCCCTCATTGTCGCCGTCGAGGAGCCGGGCTATCAGACCGTGTACGACGCGTTTGAGCACATGGGGTGCCGGCTCATTGGCATGGGCGTGGACGGCGAGGGAGCATTGCCGGAGGCGCTTGAGGCGGCTCTCGTACAGGGCGCCCAGGCCGTGCTGTTCACACAGCGGGCGCAGAACCCATTCGGGGCTGCCTGGTCCCCCGCCCGGCGGCACGAGCTGGCGCGCGTGCTGCAGTCCTTTCCCGGGGTCGTGGCGATCGAGGACGATCAGTTCGCGGATCTCGCGCTCACGCATCCCGGCTCGCTGCTCGATGAGCCCGCCATTGCCGAGCGGGTGGTCTACATTCGCTCGTTCGCCAAGTCGATCGCGCCGGACCTGCGGATCGCCGTCGCCGTCGCGCGTCCCCGCATCCTCAACCTCCTCACCGAGGCGAAGAGCTTCTTCGATGGCTGGAGCCCGCGCCTCTCCCAGCGGGCGCTGGCCCACATGCTGGCGGATCCGGCCCTGAACGACGCCCTCTCGTACGCCAGGACGCAGTACGAGAGGCGCCGAACCGTTGCCCGAAGCATTCTCACCGAGCGGCTGGAACCCATGGGGGGCACCGTCAACGGCGATGATGGGCTCAATCTCTGGAT
>DATLHE010000235.1:0-2024 GCA_035540335.1 Thermomicrobiales bacterium
CCGCAGGGTGTGCGCGAATGGCCCGCCCCGTGCCCTCGGTGTTCACATGATTCCGTTTCGCGCATACAATGCCGGCCAAGTTGCTCACCGGAGGAAACCGTCGCGTCCTTACGAGGAATGAACCCCCGCAGGAGGTGCCGCGTGCCATCATCGTTTACTCCCCCGACTGCCGCCCGAACGCTCTCCCGTCGCGACCTGATGCGCGCCGGCGCGGGCGCCACCGTCGCGACCATGCTCGCCGGCACCGCCGCCACGGTGACCGCGGCGCAGGAGGGCGCTGTCCTCCACGGGGCATGGCCGTACCAGACGCCCCCCGTCGGCCACTTCAACTCCTTCGTGACCAACGGCATCCTCAACCCGCCGAATATCTGGGGCGACCTCATCACCCTGCCGATGGGCCTCTACTACTGGGCCTCGCAGGAGTGGCTGCCGGTGCTCGCGACCGAGTGGGGCTTCGCCGAGGGCGACCGCTTCACCATCACCCTGCGCGACGACGTCGCCTGGTCCGACGGCACCCCCTTCACCTCGAAGGACGTCGTCGCGACGCTCTGGTGCCTGCGCATCCTCTCCAACACCGTCTGGGAGTACATCGACGAGGTCGAGGCGCCCGATGACTATTCCGTGTCGGTCCACATGAAGCAGCCGTCGACGGTCGTCGAGCGCTACATGATCCGCCTCAGCCCGCGCCCGGCCTCCGTCTACGGCGCGTGGATGGACGAGGCGAAGACACTCTTCGAGAGCGGCAAGACCATCGAGGACCCCGAGGGTACCCAGCTCATCGACCGCTTCAGCAAGTTCATGCCGGAGACCGTGCTCGGCAACGGCCCCTACCTGCTCGACACCGGCTCCATCACCAACTCCGAGATGACGCTGGTCAAGAACCCGGACGGCCACCTCGCCGACCAGGCCGCGTTCGACGCCATCCGCCTTTTCAACGGCGAGACGGACACCATCTCGGCGCTCGTCCTCAGCAAGGACGTCGACTACGCCACCCACGCCTTCGCCCCGGCCACCGAGCAGGAGATGCTCAACTCGGGCATCCGCGTCCTCCGCCCGCCCACATTCGCAGGGCAGGCGCTGCTCATCAACTACGGCCGCCTCGGCGCCGCGTTCAACGACAAGCGCGCCCGCCAGGCCCTCGCGCACGCCATCGACCGCTCGCAGAACGGCTACGTCGCCATGGCCGATTCCGGCCGGCCCGTCCAGCACATGGCCGGCTTCAGCGACCAGCTCTTGCCGCAGTGGGTCGAGGAGGCGCAGGTCGCCGAGCTCAATCCATACGAGTACGACCCGGAGAAGGCCGCCGCGCTGCTCCAGGAGGCCGGCTGGACCAGGGACGGCGACCGCTGGAAGACGCCGGACGGCACCGACGCGTCGTGGGAGATCATCTTCCCCGCCGAACTCGCCAACCAGTCCGCCAGCGGGCAGGACGTCGCCGAGCAGCTGACCGACTTCGGTATCGAGCTCACGCCGCGCGGCGTCACCTTCACCCAGCAGCCGATCGACATCGCCAAGGGCGCGTTCGACTTCGCGATCAATTTCTGGGGCAACTCGTCGTTCCCGCATCCGCACTACGCGTTCGTCGCCGATCTCTTCACCATCAACTACCCCGGCGCCATCAACCAGGGCGGGCGCGGCATCGACTTCCCGCTCAAGCAGGAGACCGACGTCCTGGGCACGGTCGATCTCGAGCAGATGGTCGTCGCCTCCGCCGAGGGGCTTGACGCCGAGGCGCAGAAGGCGCACATCGCCAGCCTCGCCGCCGCCTTCAACGAACTGCTGCCGATCATCCCGCTCTACGAGCGCCTGGGAAACAATGCCGCCCTCGAAGGCGTGCGCGTGGAGGCGTGGCCGGCCGACGACGACCCGCTGCTGCAGAACAGCCCCTACGCCGACGGCATCCCGACCCTGCTGCTCCTCACGGGCAAGCTCCAACCGGTTTCGGGCGCCTGAAACCCAACGCGCGACACGTCGTACGGGCGGACCATGGCCGAGCCGCAGGCGAGAAGCGAAGGGCCCGCTCC
>DATLHE010000236.1:0-13548 GCA_035540335.1 Thermomicrobiales bacterium
ACAGGGCCCGTTGTGTCAGCGGACGCCGGAAGGGACCGGCGCTGCGGCGCCGGGGGATCCTTCGCGTTGCTCAGGATGACGTGTGGTGAGGGCGGCGTCGTTGGCACCACCGACGCGCCGTGGCAGCGTGCGGACGCCGGGGACACGAGGCCCGGCGCGACCGCTGCTGGCGGGGCTTCACCCACTCGGCAACGATGGCTGCCGACCCCGCACACACGGTGCGGGACTACCGGGGCGGTTGAGGCTGCATCGATCGACGGGCCGTCATTTCCCGGCCCCCTCACCGCACGAACGTCGTCCCCGCGAACGCGAACGCGTCCTCGATCCGCTCCACGTGGTTCGGCATGATCGCCATCAAATCCAGCTCGTCCCGCGCGAAGAACCCGACCTCCGTCGCCTCGTCCGTCGTCGCGAGCGCGCCTCCCGCGACCGTTGCCGCGAAACACGCCGAGACGATCTGCACCCGGTTGCCGTCCGCGTACTCCACGAGCACGTGGGGCGTGGAATAGAGCCCGATCAACCCCTCGATTCGCACCTCCAGGCCGGTCTCCTCGCGCACCTCCCGCGCCGCCGCCTCGGCCGCGCTCTCCCCCGGCTCCATGCCCCCACCTGGCAGGCACCACAGCCCGTTGTCGCCGCGCCGGATCAGCAGGATCCGCTCGCCGCGTACGGCCCGCACGGCCACGCAGCAGCCGGTGCGCAGCGTGCCACATCGGCCGACCCGATCCCCGGTGATGATCTTTGTCATCGTTTCCTCGCCACCTGCTTGACAACCGATTTCTCGCCCCGGTAGGATAGCCGCCAACAACTGAAGACTGCCTTATCCAGAGAGGTGGAGGGAATCGGCCCTGTGAAGCCCGGCAGCCTGCGAGGAGCGACCACGACATGTGGCGCCCCGAGTAAGGTGCCAACTCCGGCAGAGAGATCTGCGAGATAAGGGATCAGCGATCACGCTATCGCCCCCTGCTCTGGCACGGGGTGATTTTGTTGCCCCTCGCCAGCGCCCAGCCCCGACGCATCATGCGTGGGGACTCTCCACCGGCACAGGTGTACCCCCTTCCCAACGCACGCCATCTCTCGACACGGAAATGTCACCACTGCCTTGTGAGGAGAGGGACGGAGCGTCGATGGCGAACCGACCACCAGACAGGACAATCCAGATTCATTCATCCACGCACGAGCCGATGCGGCGGCACCTCCACGTCGTCCCGTCCTACCTCCCGCCCGACGACGGCATCATGCGGCTCACCCAGCTCGGCCCGCTCGACCTCGAGATGGGCGGCCACCTGCCGGAGGTCACCCTCGCCTACCGCACCTGGGGCCGCCTCAACGACGCCGGCGACAACGCCGTGCTCATCCTCCACGCGCTCACCGGCGACAGCCTCGCCGCCGGCGACGGCGGCTGGTGGGAGCCGGTCATCGGCCGCGGCCGCCCGATCGACACCGACCGCTACTACGTCATCTGCGCCAACGTCCTCGGCGGCTGCCAGGGCTCGACCGGCCCGGCCTCGCTCGACCCCCACGGCACGCACTGGGGCATGCGCTTCCCGCTGCTGACGATCGGCGACATCGTCGTCACCCAGCGCCGGCTGGTCGAGAAGCTCGGCGTCACCGGCCTGATCGCGATCGGCGGCTCCATCGGCGGCTTCCAGGCGCTCGAATGGGCCACTCGCCACGCCGACCTCACCCGCGGCGTCGGCGCCATCGCCGCCGCCGGCTCCCTGAACGCGATGGGCATCGCCGTCCACAGCGAGATCGGCCGCCGCGCGATCATGGCCGACCCCAACTGGCGCAACGGCGACTACCTCGCCCACGGCGTCTTCCCCGAGCAGGGCCTCGCGATCGCCCGCATGGCCGCGATGACCACCTACCACAGTCAGGAGAGCCTCGGCAGCCGCTTTGGCCGCAACCCGGCCAGCCGCCCGGTCCTCTACCCCTCGTTCGGCCAAACGTTCGACGTCGAGGGCTACCTGCACTACCACGGTCAGGCGCTCGTGCGCCGCTTCGACGCCAACAGCTATCTCTATCTCACCCGCGCGATGGACCTCTACGACATCGGCCGCGACGGCGGCGACGAGCACTGGTTCGACCAGATTCGGGCGCCACTGCAGCTGGTCGGCATCTCGTCCGACTGGCTCTTCCCGACCGGCGAGATCCGCATCCTCGGCGAGCGCATCGGCGACCGCGGCAAGGACGTCACCTACGACGAGATCGACTCGCCGAACGGCCACGACTCCTTCCTCAAGGACTGGGACGAGCTGAACCCGATCATCGAGACCTTCCTTGCACGGGTCGCGAGGGTCGAGCGGGGCGAAGACGCGGGCGTCGCGCCGGTCACGAGCGCGGCCGCGGGCGCGGCACAGGAGTCGTCGTGATGAGACCCGATCGTCACCGCGCGGGGAGACGCGCGCGGGACCGCCTCATGTGAGGGCCACCGTCGCCACCTCCCGGGACCTTGAACACGCGCGTTTTCCAGCACACCGAAAGGGCATAGATCGATGGCAGTCGAGACCAAGCAGCAGGGATTCGAGACCGAGGCGTTGCACGCCGGCCAGGTGGCCGACCCCACCACCGGCTCCCGCACCGTGCCGCTCTACCAGACGACGTCGTACGTCTTCAACGACACCGACCACGCCGCCAACCTCTTCGGCCTGCGTGAGTTCGGCAACATCTACACCCGGATCATGAACCCGACGACGGACGTCCTCGAGCAACGCATCGCCGCGCTCGAAGGCGGCGTCGCTGCGGTCGCCGTCGCCTCCGGCCAGTCCGCGACGACGCTGGCCCTCCTGACGCTCGCCAAGGCCGGCGACGAGATCATCTCCACGAACAGCCTCTACGGCGGCACCTACAACCTCTTCCACTACACCTTCCCGCGCCTCGGCATCACCGTGAAGTTCGTCGACAGCACGCCGGAGGCGATCAGCGCGGCGATCACCGACAAGACCCGCGCCGTCTACTCCGAGACGATCGGCAACCCGGACCTCCTCACGCTCGACATTCGCGCCGTCGCTGATGCCGCCCACGAGGCCGGCGTGCCGCTGGTCATCGACAACACGATCCCGACGCCCTACCTCGTGCGCCCGTTCGACCACGGCGCCGACATCATCGTCCACTCGCTGACCAAGTTCATCGGCGGCCACGGCACCTCGATCGGCGGCATCGTCGTCGACTCCGGCAACTTCGACTGGGCCGCCGCACCGCGCTTCCAGGACGACTTCGTCGCCCCGGATCCGAGCTACCACGGGCTCAGCTTCTCCAACACCTTCGGCAACCTCGCCTTCGCGCTCAAGGTCCGCACGCAGGGCCTGCGCGACCTCGGCCCGGCCCTCAGCCCGTTCAACGCGTGGCAGATCCTGCAGGGCACCGAGACGCTGCCGATCCGCCTCGAGCGCCACAGCCAGAACGCGATCCAGGTCGCCCAGTTCCTGAACGACCATCCGAAGGTGGCGTGGGTCAACTACCCCGGCCTGCCGAGCCACCCGGCCTACGAGATCGCCTCGAAGTACTGGAAAGACGGCCTCTTCGGCGCGATCCTCGGCTTCGGTGTCAAGGGCGGCGTGGAGGCCGGCCGGAAGGTCGTCGAGAACGTCAAGCTCTTCTCCCACCTCGCCAACATCGGCGACGCCAAGTCCCTGATCATCCACCCGGCGACCACCACCCACTCGCAGCTGACCGAAGAGGAGCAGCTGGCGACGGGCGTGACACCGGACTTCCTGCGGCTCTCGGTCGGTCTCGAGACGGTCGGCGACATCATCGCCGACCTCGAGCAGGCGCTGGACCAGATCTAGCGCCGGCGTCCGACCGGGGCGCATCACCGGCCGGGCGTTCCCGCCCGGCCCACCAACGACGCGGGTCCTCCTCAACCCGGAACGACCCTCCTGCGTGTGTCCGGCTCGCAGGAGGGTCGTTCACGTCCAGGGGTCCGACCGTCAAGCCCGAACCTTCTGGCAGGGGCGGCCCTGCCCAACGTGAGCGTGCCGCGAGGTCCAGAACAGTCTCGCGATTAAGGGGTGCTGTCGACTGGCATTTACTTCAGGAGGAGCGACCAATCTTACGGCCCTGAATCGGCTCAGTCATGTAAGGCCAGTAATTTCAATCCACCGTTCTGCGAGATATCTCGTTCGGCGCCGCACCAATCGAATTCCGGCGGGAGAATTGAACGACGCGTACGGCGGCCACTCGAAGATGAAGATGCTCAGCTCCGCCGCGACGACTGACCGCAGCATTGGCTCCAGATCTCTACCCCTTTCACTGCAATATGTGGCCAGCATCTCGGGCGGAATCCGTGCACCGCTCGGTGTGGCCCGTACGTCCAGGAAAGCCAGGTCAAGGGCAGGGCTCCCAATCCTGGTGGACTGCCAATCGATCCAAACCAAAGCACCATTGTCACGCAGGATGTTGTCGGTATGGCAGTCACCGTGAACCAAGGCCTCACCCGCAAGGAGAATCTCCTGCTCGAGGAGCTCCCGGCGTTCAATAATTTCGTCGAACCAGGCTGATAGGTCCTCGCGCCAGAATCCGTCGACCACCAGCATATCCGGCTCTCTCAGGGCGTGTAATGGCGACCGGTCATCGATCCAGCGTTCTGGTTCCGGAACCTCGGTGCCGTGCAGCCGCGCCAGATCAACGGCGAGAGAGAGCCATGATCTCTTATCCCACGACGTGGCGGGCTCTAGCTTGCCGTGGGCCGAGAGGAGCATCGCGATGGCTTCACTGTCTTCAAAATAGTCGAGCAGAGCTGGCGTACGAACTGGCACCCGTTCAGCCAGGTTGCGATAGAAGTCGAGTTCACGACTCGCCGCGCGGACATCCTCGTCCCTCCGTAGCGACGTCACCTTCAGCACACACTCCCGACCATCTTTCCGTCTAGCTAAATGGACCTGAGATCCAGACATGCCTTGCGTGTGTTTCCGCAATTCCACGTGCGCGTTGAGCCGTTCTGCCATCTTCACAACAAGATCAGAATCCATCCGTTCAGGCCTCTTCGCTATCCGAGTAATCAACTCGCTTTTCCCCGCAGCCGTTCACTCACCAGACCCGAAGCCAAGAGCGTGTCAAGAGTTTGAAGCGAACCAAGTCAACCAGGCTCCAGCTCGTCGCGGGCGTATACCGCCTGAGACCGCGTTTCCAGAGCCGTGCAACGGCCGCCATGGCGCCTGCGGCGACGATCGCCGCGGCCACAACCGTCGACGAGCACTTCGCGCAGTCGGTGACGGGATAGATCGACCCGCAGGCCGGATGGGAAGATTTCCGGGCCCCGCTACAGATGCTCGGCGTCGAGGAGGCATTCCGCCCAAGACCGCGCTCCAGCAGAACGCGTTCGACGACCAGAACGGGTAGCCCACGTCCAACGTGCTCCCACCGCCCCGGCCCTTGGCAGCCGGGGCGACTGGATATCGTCACGGTTCCAGGGTGATGACGACCTTTCCCCGGGTGTGCCCGCTTTCGATGTAGCGGAGCGCCGCAAGGGTCTCGCCCAACGGGTAGGTCCGGTCGATGACCGGTCTCAGCTTGCCGGCGTCGACGAGAGCGCTGAGGACAACCAGATCCTCCTGCTTCGGGACCGACAGGAACCGGCGCAGCCGCTGGCGAACGATCGGGCCGACCACGAACGGCTTGGCGAGGCGGATCAGCATGCCGATCCCGGTCGCCCCCGTGCCGCTGTTGAGGATGAGCGTTCCCCCCGGCGCCAGCGCGCGCCGGACCTCCGACAGGGGGCGGTTCTCCACGTTGTCGAGCATGACGTCGTAGCGCTGCTCGCCCCGGGTGTAGTCCTGCTGCGTGTAGTCGATCACATGGTCCGCGCCGAGCGAGCGCACCAGGTCCACGTTTGCCGTGCCGCACACGCCGGTCACCTCCGCGCCGAAGGCCTTGGCGATCTGCACGGCATGGACGCCGATGCCGCCCGCCGCGCCATTGATCAGCACCGTCTGACCGGACCGCACCTTGCCGGCATCGCGAAGCGCATGGAGGGCGGCGAGCGCGGAGGTCGGGAGGGCCGCGGCCTCCTCGAACGTGAGGCTGGCCGACTTCGGCGCGAGCGTTTTCTGCTTGACGCTCGCATACTCGGCGCAGGTGCCCTTGCCGGCGCCGAACACCGCGTCGCCCGGCCGGAACTGCGTGACGTTGCCGCCGACCGCCTCGACCTCTCCCGCCAGGTCGAAGCCCGGGATGCCGGGCCGGGGTCTGGTGGGACCGGTGACCAGGCGCATGACGAGGGGCGAACCCCGCACCGCGAAGACGTCGCCGATATGGAGTGCCGCCGCGTGGACGCGCACCAGCACGTCGTCGTCGCCGACGTCCGGCGTGTCGATGTCCCTGAGCGCCAGGACCTCGTCAGGTGAGCCGTACCGGGTCTGGACCATCGCCTTCATGGTGTTCTCCTGATCCGTCGCCAGATGGATGGAAGGTGGCGACCGGCCCGCGGCGCACGCACCGCCCCGGCCACCCGAGAACCACGGCATACAGGTCCATCATATCGGCCCGCGGTCACTGGCGACCCGGAGGGCGACCATCGCCGCGCGCCATCGCCCATCCCACGTCCGTTAACGGAACAATCACGCGCTGATTGCCGTTCTTTCTTTGGAACAATTTTTCCAGTATCCCATGGAACTGGCGACATCAGCGGCCGGCCGCATCCGGCGTTCGAGCGGAGTCCTCCCCCATGTCCAAGCCTCCTCGCGTTGGATCATCGCGACGGACGTTCGTCGCGAGCGGTCTCGCCGCCGCGCTTCTGGCTGGCCACAGCCTCCCGCTCACCGCGCAGGGACCATCCCGCGCCCATACGACGATCGCCCAGGCGGCACGCCAGCCCGCCGCCCCTTCTCTGCTGGCGCTCTTGCCACAGCCCGCCGGCTACCTCCCCGCGCCCGAGTTTCCTGTGCAGCTCGTCAACATCGCGGCCGCGCTCGCCCCACACGGTTTGGAACCCATGGCCGCCGGCGACGATCCCGCCGATGCGGCAGCCCACGTCGACGCCCTCGCGACCTCCCCCTGGGCGCGCCACGAGATGTGGGCCGCCCCCGATGCGTGGCGGGAGACCTTCGGCTTCAACCCCTTCGCCGTGCACGCATTGGCCGACTACGGCCCCATGGACGACTATCTCCTCCTCGTCCGGGCTGACATCGATGAACAAGAGGTACAGCGGGCGTGGGGCACACTGGGCTACGTCCCGATCGGCGACACGCCGGGGGTCATGCGCCTCGATATGGACGACGCGGCGAGGTTGGACTTCATGCTCGCGGGCCCGATCGGCCTGTTCTCGGGCAGCTACGACTACGTCGCAGCCCTCCCGGACGGCGTCCTCGGCTTCTCCTCCAGCCAGGAACGAGTCGAGCGCATCGTTGCGCTGGCGGACGGTGACCGCGGATCAATCCTCGATCACCGCGCGGTCGCCGCGTGCGCGACCCTGCTGCCGCCGGAGACGACGCTCGCGTGGCATCTCAACGGCGCCCGCTTCTGGGCGGATCCCGCGGACGCGCCGCTCCTCCTGCCGCCCGCGGGAACGAACGTCACCCAGGAGCAACACGACAAGATCACCGCCAACGTGGCCACCGACGAGGAGCTGCTGCGCGAGATCGAAGACGAGCATGGCCCGATGCCGGCGCTCGAGCTGGTCACCCTGGCCGCAACCCCCACGCAGCACCTGCTGATGATCTGCCCGCTCGATCCCGAATCGACGGACACCGCGCTCGAGATCGTGTCGCGGCGGTTCGAGGGCATGAACAGCCGCTCGACCACCAAGCCATACACCGATCTGTTCCGCGTCGCCGGCACGACGGTCTCCGAGTCCGGCGTCGGCGTGATGACGCTCGACGCCCTCGGCGGGGCCACCCTCTTCCGGCTGCTGGAGGCGGGCGATGTACGCTTCCTGAACTGGGCCTGATCGACCGCCGTTCCCGCTCCCGCCCCGGGCATTTCAGCCCGGGGCGGCTGCACCATTCTCACAGTGGCGGCGCGAGGCGGTAGACATCTCCGCCGCCCAGGTCGGTGATGTACACCTCGCCGGCGTCGTCCTCGCCGAAGGAGGAGATCGAGAGATCGGTCTCGATCGGATCGGACATCACCCACGCGCCACCGGCGTCCTGCCCGCCGCCCCAGAGCAGCCCGGAGCAGTAGTCCGCGAAGAGATAGGTGCCCACGAGGTCGGGCATCGCCTCGCCCCGGTAGACGTACCCGCCGGTGATCGAGCAGCCGAAGTCGTGCGTGTACTCGAGGACCGGCAGCGTCAGCCCCGCCTCGTCGCACCCATCGCCCCGGTAGCAGCTCGTGCCCTCCATGATGTTCCAGCCAAAGTCCTGCCCGCCCGCGTCCGCGTTGGGGACATGGTCGACCTCCTCCAGCTGGCTGCCACCGACGTCCCCGAGCCAGAAGTCGCCGGTCTCGCGGTCGAAGCTGAACCGCCACGGGTTGCGCACGCCGTAGGCCCAGATCTCGGGCTTCGCCCCGTCCGTGTCGATGAACGGGTTGTCCTCCGGGATGCCGTACGGCTGGCCCTCCGGTACCTGCTCCGGGTCGACCTCGATCCGCAGGATCTTGCCGAGCCACGTCCCCAGGTTCTGGCCGTTCCCGTTCGGATCGCCCTGCGAGCCGCCGTCGCCGAAGCCGATGTAGAGGTAGTTGTCCGGCCCGAGGACCAGCGAGCCGCCGTTGTGGTTGGCGAAGGGCTGCTCCTGCCGGAGGATGACCTGCTCGCTGCCGGGGTCCGCCGCGCCGGCGTCCAGGCCGACGCGGAAGCGGGAGACGACGGTGTTGCCGTCGTGGTCGGTGTAGTCGACGTAGAAGACGCCGGAGTCGGCGAAGTTCTCCGGAAACGCGAGCCCGAGCAGCCCCTGCTCGCTGCCGCCGGCCCCCACCCGGTCGGTAATGTCGAGGAACGGCGCCTCCTGCACCGTGCCGTCGCCGGCGATGACGCGGATCGTCCCGCCCTTCTCGGCGACGAACAGCCGCCCGGTGTCGTCGTTCGCGTCGGTCACCACGAGCGGCTGGTCGAACCCGCTGGCGACCATCTCCAGCCCGACGTCGAACCCGGCCGGGTCGAAGACAGGCGACGCCTCCTGGCCGAGCGCGGCCGCCGGCGCGCCGAGCACGACGAGGACCATGAGCGCGCAGAGCGCGAGGCGGAGCGACGGGCGACGGGTCAGGAACGTCATGGGTGCGTCCTTTCAGGATGGATCAGTCCTGCGGCGCGATGAGGTCCCCCTGCACGGGCGCGCCGAGGGTGCTCGGCTCGCCGTTCACCAGGTAGTCCGTGAACTGGACCGGCAACCCGACGGCGTCGGGCGCGAAGGGGTCCTCGGTGTCCTGCACATGGATATGGATATGCGGCTCGGAGCTGTTGCCGGAGTTGCCGACAAGGCCGAGCACCTCGCCGGCGCGCACCTCGTCGCCCTTCTGCACGCGCACCGAGCCCTGTTGCATGTGGGAGACGAAGACGAACTCGTCCTCGGCAGTCTGGATGACCACATGATTCCCGGCGGGCTGCGCCGACGGGTCGGGCGGCCCCGATGTGGGGTCCGTGATCTGGTTCGGCCGCAGGTCCGGCTGGTCGTTCATCGCCGCGACGACGGTGCCGTCCGCCGGCGCGAGCACGTTCTGCCCCCAGGCGTGGTACTGCTCGTTCGTCGTGCCGTCGCCGCGGTACGTCGCGCCGTCCCGCCAGACGACCAGGTCGTAGGCGTGGCGCTGGTTCGGCGATGGGGCGTGGTAGTTCTCCAGCTCTGTCGCGCCACCCCAGAGGACCAGCCAGGTGCCCTCGAACGGCAGCCGGTAGGGCGTGACACTGGCGCCGGCGGCCGGGTCGGGCGGCAGCGGCCAGGTGGCGGCCACCAGCAGCGATGTGACGTCACCTTCCGCATGGAACGCGACAGTGACCGTCAACGTGCCCTCCGCCCAGGCGTAGGCCGCCGTGTAGGTGTTGTTGCCCGTCGCCGCACCGAGCGGCAGCGCCCGCTCGCTGAGCAGATCGCCGATCGGCTCCTCGGCACGGAAGCGCACGTTCGCCAACGGCTGCTCCATCATGCCTTGGTCGGGGATGTCGAGCGTTGCCGCCAGGTCGTCCACCCCGCCGGAGAACACGACGCTGATGTCCAGGCCGCCGCCCGGGACGAAGATTGTCCCGTTCCAGCGCCCGGCCGGCACGTCGCCGGTCTGCGGCTCTTCCGGCGTCAGCTGGAAGGAGCCGGGGCCAGCCTGATAGAAGAAGCCGGTGATGCCCTCCGGCGCGAAATGCCCGTCGAAGACGACGCCGAACTCGGGCAGCTCGAAGTGCACCCGGTTCGCCTGCGTCTGCTCCACGACCATCGAGGCCGGGGTGTCATCGAAGACCCCGGCCAGCTCCGGCGAGAGCAGCGGACGCAAGCCCGCGTCGTCGCCCGCGAGGAACAGCCGCACGACCTCCCACCCGGACGCGAGCACCTCGTCATGCGCCGCCTGGAAGCCCGGCAGCACGTCCGTCATCGCCGGCGGCGGCGCGACAGCAACCGGGGATGCCTGAGGCGACGCGACCGGGGAGGCGACGGCGGTTGCCGCCGGGGCGCTGGTGTCGGGCTCGATCAACAGGCCGCCGATCAGGCCCGAGTCCGGCGCAACCCAGAGCGTGACCCGCAGCACCACGCCACTCTCGCCGATCAGCTGGAATCCGGCGTCCGTCTCCGTCGTCCCGCGGGCGATCCGGCCGACGGTGACCTCACCAAGCACCGGATGCAGCTGCGCGGCGGTCGCCAGCACCTCGCCGGCGGACACGTTGGCGAGGAAACCGGGCGAGAAGTGGGCGGCGACCTCCTGCTCGGTCACGCCGTCGCCGCCGCGGTTGAGGACGTCGACGAACCAGGCCGCCTGGTCGCGCAGCGGCCCCTCGGGGATGCCCGCGAGCTGATCCTGCGCCGTCACGGCGGGGGCCACCGCCCCCCACATGAGGGCGATCAGCCCCACCAGCACGTGCCACCGCCTGATCATCCGGTCCCTCCCTGTGTCGTTCGCCGCCAACCGTAGACACACATTGTACGGGGCGGGCATGTCTGCCCGCCCCAACCAACAGGCGTAGAAGGGTGCGTCACGTACGGTCGGCCCTCGCAGCTGCGGGCGGTGGCCGACCGTACGACGGAGACCTGCGCAGTGCTACGGCGTCATCCCGCGCCGCAGGTCGAGACGTCCTTGGCGCTGCCGAGGCAGGCGAAGACCGGATCGAGATACGACCGCGCGGTGGCGGTGTCGACCGTCCACGCCGGATCGTTGTAACCGGCGGAGACGAAGAAGACGCGGCCATCCTTGCGCTCGAGCACGAACGTCATGTTCACCACGCCCGCCTCGTAGCCGCCCTTGTACCCGGCGCGCGGCCAGGTGGCCGTGTCCGTGATGCCGTAGCGGTTGCCGGTCAGGATGTCGCGCACCGGCTCCAGCCCCGGCTGGGCGCCCATCGACCAGAGCGCCGCCGTCGCCCGGCAGAGATCGTCGGCCGAGGCGAACCACTCGATGCCGTCGATCGCGGTCGGCCCGTTCCAGATGCCCCAGCCGCCGGAGGGGTTGATCTGCATCGGGTCGATCGTCTCCGCCAGCATCGCCAGCTGCTCGTCGTCGCTGGCCGCCTCGTAGGCGTCCATCCACGCGGCCGACTGGCTCATCTTGATCCCGAACATCTCCTTGGTCGTCAGCAGCGGCTGGTTCAGCGCGGGATCGCCGTGGCCGTAGGCCTTGAACGCCCGCTGCACATTGTCCCGGCCGAGGCGGTCGATGAGGTGGTCGGTCGCGGTGTTGTCGCTGTTCCAGATCATCGCCGCGGCGAGATCGCGCAGCGAGACCTTCGTGCCGGCGGCGGCCCACGCGAAATCGCCCGAGGGCATGCTGCGCAGTTCGTTGCGGAGAGGGATCTGCTCGTCCCACGCGGCCTCCCCGAGCTGGATCTGCCGCGCCAGCTCACCGAGGACATAGAGCTTGAACGTGGAGGCGATGGCAAGCCGCTGGTCCTGGTTGCGGCCGTGGATGGTCTGGCACGAGCTGCCGCGGAACTCCGCGACCAGCAGGTTGCTGCTCGACGCCATCGTGGCGAGCGCGCCATCGATCGAGGCCCACTCCACGCGCTGGGGCACGGCCCCGGCCACGGAGGCATTGGTCAGTAGGAGGACGGCAAGGGTCAGCAGCGCAATAATGCGGGAGCGGAAGGAGGACATGGACCGCGACTCCAGCGTTAGGGCGAATCACGAACGACACAACGACACACGCGGGGCCGGGGAGACACGCGGCAGCTTGCACAGGGTGTCCGTACACAAGATGCTACCGCTCGCCACCGCGCCGGACAAGATTTGCCTCATTGTCACAGCGCTGGCCACCACCTTGCGGTGCATGCCCCGTCGAACGGCGTTGTCCCTATACTGGACGAGTCGTGCGCCCGTCGCGTTTCGTGTGGTTTATGTCACTTCGCCATCTGGGACCGCTGATGCCTTTCGATGCCTCGCCTCCACCGACCCCTCTCGCCCTCTCACCCACTCTCCCCGAGCCGCCACCCGAGCCCGCGCCGAAGCCGCGAGGCCCCCTGCGGGACCTCGTCGAGATGGCGCTGATCGTGGTGGTGATCTTCTTCGGGGTCCGGATGTTCATGCAGCCCTACCAGGTGGAGGGCGCCAGCATGACGCCCTACCTGGCGAACGGCGAGCGCGTCTTCGTCAACCGCGCGGCCTACGCGCATGTCAACCTCACCGCGCTTTGGCATGCGCTGCCCGGCGACGCCTACCCCTTCAGCAAGCCCCAGCGCGGCGACATCATCGTCCTGGAGTCGGACCAGACGACGCAGGACGACCAGTACATCAAGCGCATCGTCGGCCTGCCCGGCGAGACGGTGACCTTCTCCGAGGGGCTCGTCTTCATCGATGGCCAGCCGCTCGTCGAGGACTACATCGACGGCGCGATCACCGAGTGCCGGCAGTTTCAGTACTGCACGGTGACGGTGCCGGACGGCTACGTCTTCGTCCTGGGCGACAATCGGACGAACAGCGAAGACTCCCGCGTCTTCGGCCCGATCCCGCAGGGCGACATCGTCGGCAAGGCGATCTTCAGCAACTGGCCGTTCGACAAGTTCGGCCCCATCCACCACCCCGACTACGGCGAACCAGCCTCGTAGCCCCGCACCTGGTGTGCGGGGTTCATCACGACTGGCGCGTAATGATGACGGCATGGTGATTTGCCCCGGTAGACCCGGGTCTTGTGCCGCACCTGTGGCCGGGGTCGGTTCGCGACCTCAGCTCGTCGATGCTGCCAGCCCCGCTCGCCCCGGTAGCCCCGGGCCATGGTGCCGCACCTGTGGCGACCCTTCAGGCCGGGGATGGACCTCGGCCACCCAGGGCCGAGGCTACCGGAGCCGCGCTTCCAACAAACGTTCAGTCATATCCAGAGCGAAGCGTGGGGGATGAACCCCACGCGAAGCGGTGGCCGCATCAGACCCGCATGGCTGATCTGCCCCTGCGGGCAGCGGGCGGACTTTGTGTCCGCCCCTACCGGGTTAGCCCCGACGACAGCGCACACCCATTGGGATAACGGCCGCTCTCCACGCCC
>DATLHE010000237.1:0-3210 GCA_035540335.1 Thermomicrobiales bacterium
CCAGGTCTTCGAGCGCGGCCAGCTGGCCTGGCAGCAGGGCAAGGACCCGTGGCTGGTGCCGGTCGGCACGCTGCTCGCCGAGCGCTACAAGCTGGACCAGCAGCCGATCGCCCAGGGCGACCTGCCGACCTACTCCGAGGACCTGTTCATCCCGCCCCCGGAACCGACGCCTGAGCCCCAGCCCGAGCTCGCGGGCGTGCCGGACGGCGAGGTCTGGATCGACATCAGCCTGTCGTCCGAGTACATGACCGTCTACAGCGGCAATGAGGTCGTCTTCGGCACATACATCAGCTCCGGCGCGCCGGGCTTCGAGACACCTGCCGGCACCTTCTTCATCAACTCCAAGATCCCCGTCCAGACCATGGAGGGCGTGATCGGTGGCGAGTACTACAACGTGCCCGAGGTCCCCTCGGTGATGTACTTCACGGACGTTGGACACGCCATCCACGGCACCTACTGGCACAACAACTTCGGCACCCCGATGAGCCATGGCTGCATCAACGTGCCGCTTGATCTGGCCGCGTATCTCTACGAGATCTCGCCGATCGGCACCCGGGTGGAGATCCACTGGTAACCCACCGGGCGTAGACATCGGATACAAGAGCAGACACCGTGTGGCACCCCACCACACGGTGTCTGCTTTTTTGCGCCCCGGAGCTGGGCCGCCGGAGTGCGTCTCGTACGGTCGGCCCTCGCAGCTGCGAGCGGTGGCCGACCGTACGCTGCAACCCCCCTCCCCTCTGCACGCCATACGTCGCTCGCCGCCACATTTCCCTCTTTACATTCGTCGCGCCCATGATAGGGTGACGCAACGACGACGCAACTCAGCGCACCGCCGCGCGAACTGCCCCTCCGGAATCTCTGATCGACGCCCGTGTTGAACAGGCTTTCTACGGTGTTGCCTTCGCGTCGCCCGCCCTGGGCCGTCGTCACGACGTCTCACCGTTTCGACGCGACGCACCGTGCAGGTGCGGGATTGGAGTGACTCATGTCTCGCCCGGACGATCCGATGGTCATGGCCACACGGGCCAATGCACGACATCCCCTCTCACTCGACCGGCGCCGCCTCCTCGGCGCCTCGGCCGGGGCGCTGCTCGCCGGCGCGGCAACGGGCACGCTCGGCTTCGGCCGCGCCGTCGTCGCGCAGGATGGCGGGGCGGAGTTCCACGGCGGAACGTCGTTCCCGGCGCCGCCGGAGGGGCACTGGAACAGCTTCGTCACCAACGCGATCTTCCCGCCGCCCCACTTCTACGGCGACCTCATCTGGCACCCCTTCGCGCTCTACTACTGGGGCACCAAGGAATGGCTGCCGCTGATGGGCACCGAATGGGCGTTCATCCGCACCGGCGAGGGCACGCCGGAGGCGGCAAGTCCCGCCGCGAGCCCCGCGGCCAGTCCCGCCAGCGGCACCCCGGCCAGCGACAGCGTCTCCGTCACCGGCCTCGCCTCTGTCGAGCCGGGCGCGGACACCTTCCAGGTCAAGCTGCGGCAGGGCGCCGTCTGGAGCGACGGCAACCCGTTCACCGCCAAGGACGTGGTGGCGACCTTCTGGATCCTGCGCCTGATGTCCAACACGGTCTGGCGCTACCTCGACCACGTCGAGGCGGTCGACGACTACACCGTCAACTTCGTGATGAGCCAGCCGTCGACCGTGGTGCAGCGCTACGTCCTCCGCACCAGCACCCAGTCGGCCGCGATCTACGGCGAGTGGGCCGCCAAGGCGGAGGCGCTCTTCACCAGCGGCAAGACGATCGACGACCCGGAGGTCACGCAGCTGCTCGACCAGTTCAACCAGTTCCGGCCAGAGCAGACGATCGCCACGGGCCCCTTCAACGTCGACATGAGCACGATCACCAACGCCGAGCTCACGCTGGTGAAGAACGCCCAGGCGTTCAACGCCGGCGACGTCGCCTTCGACCGGATCCGGATCTTCCGCGGCGAGACGGACACGATCTCCCCCATCGTCCTCTCCAAGGAGATCGACTACGCCACCCACGGCTTCGCCCCGGCGACCGAGAAGCAGATGATCGAGACGGGCATCCGCGTCGTCCGCCCGCCGATCTACTCCGGCCCGGCGCTCTACATGAACTTCGGGAAGTTCCCCCAGCTGGAGGACAAGCGGGTCCGCCAGGCGATGGCGATGGCGATCAACCGCGACCAGAACGGCGTCATCTCGCTCGCCGACTCGGGCGTGGGCGTGCAGTACATGACCGGCATGAGCGACAACTACGTGCCGGACTGGCTGCCCGAGGACGCGATCAGCGGGCTCAACCCCTACCCCTACGACCTCGACGCCGCGGCCGCGCTGCTGCAGGAAGCCGGGTGGACGAAGGATGGTGACCGCTGGGTGATGGCCGATGGCACCCCGGCGAAGTTCGACCTGACCTTCCCCGCCGAGTACGCCGACTGGTCGGCCGCGGGCCAGGACGCCACGGAGCAGCTGAACACGTTCGGGTTCGAGGTCGCGCCGCGGGCGATCACCTACACCCAGCAGCCGATCGATATCGACCGGGGCAACTTCGACCTCGCGATCCAGGCGTGGGGCAGCTCCTCCAACCCGCACCCGCACTACTCGTATACGCAGGCGTTCTACACGCGGAACACGCTGGCGATCAACAACGGCGGCAAGGGCATGGACTTCCCGCTGCAGCAGGAGACGGACGTGGCGGGGCCGGTCGATCTCGACCAGCTGACCGTCGACGCCGCCGACGGGCTCGACGAGTCGCAGCAGAAGGCCAACATCACGACGATCGCGCAGGTCTTCAATGAGCTGTTGCCGATCATCCCGCTGTTCGAGCGCTACGGGAACAACGCGGTGCTGGAGGGCGTGCGCGTCCAGCCGTGGCCGCCGGACGACGACCCGATCTACCAGAACAGCCCCTATGCGGACGGGATCAACACGATCCTGATCCTCACCGGGCGGCTGCAGCCGGTGTAGCGGAGACGGGCCGCCACAAGGGCGGCCCGTACGGGAGGGCCCCCGCTGCTGCGGGGCCCTCCCTCAGATGCCCAAGAACGATCATCGGGTCCGACGTCCGGTAGGGGCGACCCTGCGTGGTCGCCCCCGTCGATGCTGCGACGCCCGCTCCGTTGTCGTAGCCGCGCACCCCGAAGGGTGTGCGCCAGACCTCCGTCATCCCGAGCGAAGTCAAAGGTTCGCTGCCGCTTCTCGCTCCCGCTCGCGTCGACGGCTCGGAATGACGGGTTGCT
>DATLHE010000238.1:0-19450 GCA_035540335.1 Thermomicrobiales bacterium
CGTCGCCCGCCAGCGGTGGCAAGGGTGATTTCGGAACGTCGTCGCTCGCGGTCAGCGGCGAGGTCGAGATCCAGTACTGGCAGTACGAACTCGAGGCGAAGACGAAGATCGTCGAGGAGGTGCTGAAGCCCGAGTTCGAGAAGGCCAACCCCGGCATCACGGTCAAGCCCACCTCGTTCCCGTACGACGACTTCCGGCAGCAGGTCGCCGCCGCCGTGCAGGCGGGCGAAGGACCGGACGTGCTGAACGTCTACTACGGCTGGATTCCGGCCTACGTGCAGCAGCAGTTCCTGGTGCCGCTGTCGAAGGACACCTTCCCGCATGAGACGATCGAGGCCGATTTCTTCCCCATGGTGCAGTCCGCCAAGGTCCAGGGTGAGTACTACGCGCTGCCGACCGCCGTCCGCACGCTGGCGCTCTTCTACAACAAGGACCACCTCACCGAGGCCGGCATCGAGCCGCCGGCGAACTGGGAGGAACTGGTCGAGGCCGCCAAGGCGACAGTCAAGAAGAGCGGCGACAGCTTCGAGCGCGTCGGCTTCACGTGGGACATCGGCGGCCAGGGCCACAACTACTGGCGCGAGGCGCTGATTCGCCAGAACGGCGCCCTGCCGATGAGCGAGGACAACCGGACGCTGCAGTGGACCTCGCCGGAGGGGATCGAGGCGTTCAACTACCTCGCGGCGTTCCTGCTGGAGCACGGCGTGACGCAGGCCGGGTTCGAGACCGACGGCCCGACCGCGTTCGGCGCCGGCAAGGCCGCGCTGCACGTCGACGGCTCCTACCGCATCGGCTCGCTGGCGATCAGCGCCCCGGACCTGAACTACGGCATCGTGCCGCTGCCCGAGCACAAGGACAAGGGCAGCTTCGCCTCGTTCTGGGCGAACACGATCACCCGCAACGCCGCCGAGGGCGACAAGGCGATCGCGGCCGCGAAGTGGATCGACTTCCTCGCCTCGGCGGATGTGCAGCGGCAGTGGACGCCGGCGGTCGGCGAGCTGCCGGCGCGGCAGGCGCTGGCGGAGGAGCCGTCGCTGAAGGAGGACGAGAAGCTGGCGCCGTTCATCGCGTCGCTGCCGTTCTCGTACGCGACCTTCTTCGTCAACGAGGCCGACCTGCGGCAGTCCGTAATGGACGCCTTCGATCAGGTGACGCTGAACGGCCTCGACGCCGAGGCGGCGGTGCAGGAGGCGCAGGACAAGATCCAGGCGCAGCTGGACGAGTACTGGTCGGCGATGGGGTAGCGGTCGAGACGCGGAGGTGAACGCTCCCATCGGGATCGCGCACCTCCGTAGCCCCGCACCTCGCCGCTGCGGCCGGTGTGCGGGGACGATCGCCGGGACGGCGGTTTGATGTTGGGACGGCGTTTCCTCCCCGTAGCGCCGGGTCGAGTGCCCGGGGTCGGCACACCCCAAATGCGGCGGCAAACCGCGATCTTTGGTCGAGCGGGCCGGCATTGGCTTCGCCAGGTACGGCCCCTACAACAACGGAGCGGGAGTCCAGAAGCGTAGGGGCCGTACCTCCGAAGGAGTGTCGGCCCGATGCCGCGCAGCGGCATATCAGGCGCGGGCGGAGGCCGAGGCCGGCCCCGCACACATGGTGTGGAGCGCCCCGAGGCAGCATTCCCGTAGGCGGGTAGGGGCGACCCTGTGTGGTCGCCCGCCGACGCCGGCCACAAGAGCCGGCGCTACCGGGACATCTCGCCATCCCCGTCTCCGGACACCAGGTCCGGGGCTACAAACTGATCGTGACGTCTGGCCATTCGATTTCCCCGGGACGGGCATTCATGAGCTTGAGCTTGCAGCGACGGCGGTGGCTTTGGGCCTATGCGTTCATCGCGATCCCGCTGTTCTTCTTCCTCTTCGTGCGCATTGGGCCGACGTTCTACGCGTTCTGGATGAGCCTGCACCGCTGGGACCCGATCGCGCTCGACCGCCCGTACATCGGGCTCGAGAACTACCGGAACCTCGGCGGCGACGAGGTCTTCTGGAAGTCCCTGCGCAACACCTGGATCTACGTCGGCGTCGGCGTGCCCGCCGGGCTGATCCTCAGCCTGGCGATCGCGCTCGGCCTGCAGCGGATGATCCGCTTCACCGGCTTCTTCCGCGTCCTCTACTTCCTGCCCTACGTCACCTCGCTGGTCGCCGTCGGCTGGGTCTGGCGCTGGATGTACATGCCCAACGGGCTCTTCAACGACCTGCTCGGCGGGATCGGCCTCGGCCCCTACGCGTGGCTTGGCAGCCCGGACATGGCCATCTACGCGATCATCGCGACCACCGTCTGGCAGGGCCTCGGCTTCCAGATCATCATCTTCCTCGCCGGCCTGGAGAGCATCCCCGGCGACTATCTGGAGGCGGCGGCGCTCGACGGCGCGGGCGGCTGGCAGCAGTTCCGCGATGTCACCTTCCCGCTGCTGAACCCCACCCTCGTCTTCCTCGTCGTCACCGGCGTCATCTCCAACCTGCAAGTCTTCACCCAGGTGAGGGCGATGAGCAGCCAGGGCACGGGCGGACCCCTCAACAGCACGATCTCGATCGTGCTCTACGTCTACCAGCAGGCGTTCCAGGCGCTGCCGTCGAAGATGGGCTACGCCTCGGCGATGACCGTGGTGCTGTTCGCGATGATCCTCGCGATCACGATCGTGCAGCTCAAGGTGCTCTCACGGGATACCAGCAATGAGTGACTCCCTCTCCCGGCCCACCTCGATGCGGGCGCAGATCGCCGCGCCGGTGGCCGACGTTTCCACCCTCGACGAGGTCCTCAGCCGGCCGCATGCCGTCGCCGCTGGCCGCCGCATGAACGGCCGCCGCCGGGCCGCGCAGGTGCTGCTCGCGCTCATCCTGCTTATCGGCGGGCTGGGGATGATCTTCCCCTTCGTGTGGATGGTCGTCTCCTCGCTGAAGAAGGCGCAGGACATCTACACGCTCTCGCTGATCCCGCCGTCGCCGACGCTCGGCAACTACCAGGAGGTCTTGCAGAAGACGAGCTACGTGCGCTGGTTCGTCAACAGCATCGTCGTCGCGACGATCACGACCGCGAGCGTCGCCTTCTTCGACTCGCTGGCGGGCTACACGCTGGCGAAGTTCAGGTTCCCGGGGGCGAACATCATCTTCATCCTGATCCTGAGCACGCTGATGGTGCCGACCGAGATGCTGGTGATCCCGTGGTACATGATGTCGATCGAGCTGCACTGGACGAACTCGTACTGGGGGATCATGTTCCCCGGCGTGATCAGCGCCTTCGGCGTCTTTCTCATGCGGCAGTTCTTCATGGGGGTGCCAAACGAGCTGATCGACGCAGCGCGGCTGGACGGCTTCTCCGAGTTCCGGATCTTCTGGAAGATCGCGATGCCGCTGGTCAAGCCCGCGCTGGCCGCGCTCTGCATCTTCACCTTCCTCGGCAACTGGAACGCCTACATCTGGCCGCTGATCGTGATCCGCTCGGAGGAGATGCGCACGCTGCCGGTCGGCATCGCGTTCTTCTCGAGCGAGTCGCAGAGCTCGTTTCACCTGATCATGGCGGCGGCCAGCCTGGCGACGATCCCGGTGATCATCATCTTCATCATCTTCCAGCGGCAGATTATCAAGGGCATCGCGCTGGCGGGGTTGAAGGGGTAGCGGCAGTCCGTCCCTGTCACCCCGGGGGCATCGTGGCCGGCCACGCTGTTCCGTCCCGGTAGGGGAGCGGGCCTGCCCCTACGATCCAAGGAGGACCGGCTCGTACGATCGCCCCTTGTGGGCGACCCGCATCGAGGATCCATGAAAGGAGTATCGAGACCATGACCTACGATCCGCACAACACCGCGTCCATCCCGGCCGGGACCCTGGTCATCGCCCTCAACGGCGAGTTGCTGGGCGCCGTCCGCGAGGCGCACGCGCACTACCTGCTGGTTGACCAGGCGGACGAGCACAACGACCTCAAGGTGCCGGTGCATGCCGTGATCGGTCTGGTGGACGGCAGGCTGCAGGTCTCGATCAATCGTGGCGCCGCGACGGAGGTCGACCACGAGGAGACCGTCCATCGCCAGCACGTGGATTCACAGGAGGAGTGAGGCGCGGTTAACCCACTGCCCCACGAGGGCCGGGACCGCCCGCAGCTGCGAGCCCGGCCCCTACGGGTCGACGACCCTGCCCTGACCCAGAGCGCGGCGTGGGGAATGGGTCGACCCCGTTCAGGAGACTCCATGACCACCGATCACGCCGGCGCCTTCCCGCACCCGGCCTACGCCCGGTACGTGCTGGAGCCGGCGTTCCACGAGAGCCAGCGCCACCTCTTCGACCACATGATCGCCGCCAACGAGGCGCACACGCTCATGCTCCACGCGACCGGCGTCCTCGACGACGCGCAGGCGGCCGCGCTGCTGCGGGCGCTCCGGCAGGTGAGCGAGGAGGGGGTGGACACCTTCGCCTATACGCCCGCCGTGGAGGATCTCTTCTTCGCCGTCGAGGGGCGGCTGATCGAGATCGCCGGGCCGGACGTCGGAGGGAACCTGCAGATCGCCCGCTCGCGCAACGACCTCGCCGCCGGCATGAGCCGGATGATGCTGCGCGAGCGCCTGCTCGCCGCCCGTGCGCAGGTGCTGGACCTGCGGGAGGTGCTACTCGACCTCATCGAGCGGCACACGAGCACGCTGATGCCCGGCATCACCCACACGCAGCCTGCCCAGCCGACGACGCTGGCCCACTACCTCCTCGGCGTGCTCGGCCCGCTCGAGCGCGACAGCGAGCGACTGGCGCGGGCCTTCGACCGCGCGAACCAGAGCGCGTTTGGTGTTGCGGCGTTCACGACGTCCAGCTTCCCGGTCGACCGCGACCTCGTCGCGCGGCTGCTCGGCTTCGACGGGCTCGTCGAGAACGGCTACGACGCGGTCGGCGCCAGCGACCACCTGATCGAGGCCGTCCACGCGCTCGTCAACAGCGTCGGGTCGCTCTCCCGTTTCGTCTACGAGCTGCTCGTCTGGACGCGACAGTCGGAGAGCGTCCTCCGCATCGACGATGCGTTCATCCAGATCAGCTCGATCATGCCGCAGAAGCGCAACCCGGTCGTGCTGGAGCACGTCCGCGTCCGCATCGGCTGGGTCTACGGCGACGCGGCGACGGTGGCGACGATCGTCCACAACGCGGCGTTCGGCGACACGAACGACGTCGAGGATCCGATGTTCGTGCCGCTGAACCGGGCGTTCGATGCGGCGGAGATGGTCTACGGGCTGCTGGCGGCGGTGCTGGCGACGGCGACGTTCAACGTCGCCGGCATGGCCGAGCGCGCCGGGGCGGGGAACACGACGGCGACCGCGTTGGCCGACGCGCTCGTGCGTAAGCACGGCATCCCCTTCCGCTCGGCGCACACGATCGTCTCGCGGATTGTCACCCGGACCACCCACGACGGTGCGCCGATCACCGCCGGGCTCGTCAACGAGGTGAGCGGCACGGTGCTCGGCCGCCCGCTGGACGTTACCGAGGCATTCGTCGCCGGGGCGCTCGACCCGTGGGGCTTCGTCGCCGCGCGGACGGTGCCCGGCGGCCCCGCGCCGGAGACGACGGCCGCGGCGGCGGCACACGCCCGCGAGCGCCTGGACGCCGACCGCTTCGCGCTCGATGGGGACGCGGAGCGGATCGCGGCGGCGGGCATCGAGCGGGCGCACCGGATCGCGGACCTGGTGGGCTAGGGGCCGCCCCTCATTCGCCGCCACGACCCGCGCACCCAATGCCGTCCCCATCTCGTGCGACGATTGCCTCGCGGCATCCTGTCGCCCTCAAGCGGGCAGACATCCGCGTCTGCTCCTGCAGCATCTCTTGGCGAACATGGCGGACATGGAGCCCGCCCATATGAGTGCCGGTCGAGGAGGAGAAACATCATCATGCACATTGAGGCGAAGCTGGCGCAGATGGGACTCGTGCTGCCCGCGCCGGGCAGCTACAAGCCCTCCGTCGAGGGACCGCCGGTCCCGGTCCTCGTGCGCGGCACCACCGCCTATGTCTCCGGGACCGCCGCCCGCAATCCGGACGGCACGCCTTACCCCGTTCTTGGCAAGGTGCCGAGCGAAGTCTCGCCCGACGAGGCGCGTGAGGCCGCTCGGGTCGCCGCGCTGACGATCCTCTCCGAGCTCAAGCGCGCGATCGGCGACCTGGATCGCATCTCGGCGTGGGTGAACGTCATCGGCTTCGTCAACGCCGACCCGGGCTTCGCGCGGACGTCCTACGTCATCAGCGGCTTCTCGGACGTCATCATCGACATCTTCGGTCCGGAGATCGGCACCCACGCCCGCTCCACGCCGGGCGCGGCGGCGCTCGCCGGCAACGCGGCGGTCATCATCACGGCGACCGTCGAGTTGGACGGCCACGCCGGCTGAGGCCACACGGCAGGGGAAGGGGCGAGACGGGCGGGCCATGTGCCCGCCCGTCTCGCGTGCCCAATCGGGGTGGTACCTCTGTCTCATGCGCAATAGTTGACAGAACGCGGGGGTTTCTTAGGCTTAAGGTGGGTCCTTTACACACCTCTGTCATCGGCCACCGATCGCACACAGCCCGCCTGACCACGCCGCGTCGCATGCATCGCCAGCGTCGCCGGGACGGTCCGCGATCCGGAGCCCCTCGCACACGGGAGCATCTCCTCATGTCGTTTGTTCCGGAAACCCCACTGACCTCGCGACGGACGCTGCTCGGCGCAAGCGCAGCCCTCGCCTCGGCGCTCGTCGCCGGGCGTGTCGTCGCCCACGAGGGGCACGATCACGGCGCAACCCCCGCTGCCGATCACGGCGATCACGCCGCCGCGCCGGCCGCCACCCCGACCCCGGCGGCGGTCGACGCCTCGGCGTTCGGGCCGGATCTCGTCGAGCCGGAGGTCCGTGCCACCGTGGACGGCGTGCTGGAGACCTCGCTGACCGCCGCGTTTGGCCCGGTGATGGTCAACGGCGAGAAGATGGTGAGCCGGACCTTCGAGGGCAGCTACCCGGCGCCGACGCTGCGGATGAAGCCCGGCGAGACGCTGAAGGTCCGCCTCAACAACCAGCTCGACGAGATCACCAACCTGCACACGCACGGCTTCCACGTCTCGCCGGGCGGCAACAGCGACAACGTCTTCGTCGAGATCAAGCCGGGCACGTCATTCGACTTTGAGTTCAACCTTCCGGCCGACCACATGCCGGGCACCTACTGGTACCACCCGCACGTCCACGGCAGCACCTATGAGCACGTCAACGGCGGCATGGCCGGCATGATCATCGTCGAGGGCGGCCTGGACGAGCTCCCCGGCGTCGCTGGCCTCACCGAGCGGCTCCTGATCCTGCAGTCGACGCAGTTCGACGAGAACGGCGTGGTCGTCCCGGTCGACGACCAGACGACGAAGCAGCAGCTGCGGACGATCAACGGGCAGGTGAACCCGACGATCCGCATCCGCCCCGGCGAGACACAGCGCTGGCGCCTCGCCAACATGACGTCGTCGAACTTCTGCCTCCTCGCCCTGGAGGGTCACCACCTGCACCAGATCTCCGCCGACGGCAACGCGATGTCGGAGCGGCGGGAGATCGAGCGCCTCTTCATCGGCCCCGGTGAGCGCGCCGACATCCTCGTCCAGGCCGGGAAGGCGGGCGCCTACGAGTTCCGCCAGCTCCTGTGGGGCATCGGCGGCCAGGCGCAGCCGGACGTTGTGCTGGCGACGATGGTCGTCGAGGGCGAGCCGGTCGACCCGGCGCCGCTGCCGACGACGCTGCTCCCGTTCGAGGACCTGCGCGAGGCCTCGATCGACAGGACGCGCGAGCTGGTCTTCGACGTGCAGAGCGGAGAGCACGGCCCGATCTTCCTGATCGACGGGCAGACGTTCGACCACAACCGCGTCGACCAGACGATCACGCTCGGCGCGACCGAGGAGTGGGTGCTCCGCAACGACAGCACGACCTGGCACCCGTTCCATATCCACATCAACGACTTCCAGGTCGTCGCCGTCAACGGCGAGCCGGTCGAGGTCTATGGCTGGGAGGACACGATCCCGATCCCGCCGAAGGAATCGATCACTATCCGGCACCGCTTCCCCGATTTCACGGGCAAGTACGTCTACCACTGCCACATCCTCTTCCACGAAGACCACGGGATGATGGGCATCGTCGAGGTGGTGGAGTAGGACCGCTGCGTCACCCAATGTGGTAGGGGAGGGCCTCCCGCCGCGACCGAAGGTCGCGATATGTCGCTGCGCGGCATCGGGCCGGCACATCGCACGGCCCCAACCGAACAGTTCCCCGACAAGGAGATTGGTTCGTGCATTTGCCTCTCATGACCCGTTCGCTGACCCGCGCCCGCCTGCTGCGGCTCGCCGCCGGGGCCTCCGCGCTCCCCGTGCTGCACCTTGCCCAGGGCGCGGCGCACGACGCCACGCCGCTGCCCGCCTCGCCGGTGGCGACGCCCGTCGGGCCGCCCGCAGTTCGCCGCGACGCGAAGTCCCTGAGCGCCGCCGAGAAGAAGGCGTTTACCGACGCCATCCTCGCGATCAAGGCCCAGCCCTCGCCGTGGAGCGCCGACCTCAACCTTTACGACCAGTTCGTCGTCTGGCACCGGGACGCCTTCACCTGCGACCTGATGGCGGCGCACATGGGTCCGGCCTTCTTCCCGTGGCACCGGATGTACCTGCGCCTCTTCGAACAGCAGCTGCAGGCCGTCGACCCGAGCGTCACGCTGCCCTACTGGGACTGGACGGTCGACGACGAGACGGAGTCCTACCTCTGGCGGGACGACTTCATGGGCGGCAACGGCGACCCGGACGATCTCTACGCGGTGAAGGACGGGCCCTTCCGCAAGGACACCTGGAACATCACGATCTTCGACGATACCGACGACGAGCGCTTCCCGTTCCTGATCCGGAACCTCGGCGACGGCGAGCTGGCGCCGGACCTGCCGACCGCCGCGCAGGTGGACACGGCGCTGGGGCTCGACACCTACGACCTCGCGCCCTGGAACGAGATGAGCGATCCCACCGTCAGCTTCCGCAGCTTCATGGAGGGCTGGCGCGACTGCGTGCCACAGTCGTGCGCGTCCGACCCCGCTGACCACCCCAAGTGCCCCGGCTCGCACGACATGCACAACCGCGTGCACCTCTGGGTCTCGGGAGAGATGATCTTCGCCCACGAGGGTGGCCACGAGGAGGTCAAGGGGCCGTTCGGGACGATGGCGATGAACTCCTCGCCGAACGACCCGGTCTTCTTCCTGCACCACGCCAACGTCGACCGGCTCTGGAGCGTCTGGATGGGGCGGTATGGCCGCGTCTACGCGCCGGAGTCGGGCGCGATGCATGGGCACAACCTCCACGACCACATGTGGCCGTTCTCGGAGATCGGGATGGAGGTTTCCCCGGCGATGATGCTTGACAGCCGCGACCTGGGGTACGTCTACGACACGGACCAGTAGCCCTGGCCCGCAGTGGCCGGGGTCGGCACAGGGGATGCGCTTCCTAAAGCCCGTCATTCTGAGCGAATGCGAAGAACCCTAGGCGAAGCGCATCCGCCAACCCGTACGCTCCGCATGACGAGACCGGCTTCGCCGGGGATCCTTCGCGTTGCTCAGGATGACGGTACATGTGGAGCGCCGCCCCTGCCGTCTCGCCCGTCACCCACCCTCCCGGGCGGCGTCGCGGATGGCCGTCAGCGCCGGGTGGTCGATTTCCTTCTCGGCCATGTCCGTGAAGCCCCACAGCGGCAGTTCCGGATCGGCCGCCGCGTAGGTCAGCGACTGGAGGTAAGCCTCCAACCGGTCGACCTGCTTCACGAACCGCGCCTCGGGCGTCGCCTGCGCCTCGTGTTCCTCCCAGAGTCCATGAATCTCGGTGGCGGCGCTGTCCGGCATGAGCCCGAGCAGGTGACGCCCGGCGGCGGCCTCGTCCTGCCGTTTGCGGCTGGCGTTCTCCGGCGTGCGCAGGTGGCGGACGCCGAAGAAGGCGCGCAGGGCGTCGATATCCTCCCGCGCGGGCACCTCGTGCGGCTCGTAGGGCGGGCGATCGCCGACGATCGCCTCGGCCATGTCGTGGATCACCGCCAGCTTGAGCACCCGGTCGGCGTCGAGCGCCGGGTCGTCGAGCGCCGCGAGCCAGGCGATGAGCGCCGTCAGCAGCGAGTGGTCGGCGACGGACTCGACCTCCGGCGCGGGCACGCCACGGTCCAGCCAGCCGGTGCGGGGGGTGCGCTTCAGCCGCTCCAGCGTCCGGAAGAGGGCGACGAGGTCGGCGATCATGACGCGTGCGCGGCCCCCAGGTGCTCCCCAAGGAAGCCGAGCGTGCGCTCCCACGACGCCTGTGAGTCGGCGAACGCCGGCGCGTTCGGATCGAACGTCAGGAAGCCGTGGCCGAGGCCGGGGTAGATCACGAACTCGTGCGGCTTGTGGTAGGTGTTTAGCTTGTCGTCGTAGGCAGCAACATTGTCCATGCCCACGCCGCGGTCCTGGTCGCCCCAGAAGCCGAGGAGCGGCGAGGCGACGTTGGCGACCTCGTCCTCATCGAGCGCGAGGACGGCGTTGTTGGGAGTGCGTTGCCGGACGGGAAAGCCGTAGTAGGTGACGCTGGCGTCGGGGATGGGCTCGCGGCAGGTGGCGAGCATGACGAGGCTGCCGCCCATGCAGAACCCGATCGTGCCGAGCTTTCCGGTGGCTCCGCCGTGGTCGCGCAGCCAGCGCAGCGACGCGGCGATATCGCCGAACGTCTGAGTCTGGACCAGCTCGGCGCCACGCTCGCGGATGGCCTCTCGCGAGGTGTCACGCGGCGGGCCCTGGCGGAAGAAGAGATCGGGCAGCGCGGCGATGTACCCCGCGGCGGCGAGGCGGCGCGCGAGGTCCTTGTAGAAGTCGTTTGCCCCATTGATGTCGTGGAGGATGAGCACGGCCGGCGCCGGCGTCTGCTCCGGCAGAACCAGGAAGAGCGGCAGGGATTCCCCCTCGTCGAGGGGTAGCGTAAGATCCTGTTCCTGAAGCGACGCGCCGCCGGAGACCGGATGGGGACAGGTATCATGGCACATCTGCGGTTCCCTCCATGCTGTGAGCATCTTCGATGCGTGTGGGCGCGTACTCGCCAGGGTGGGCACAAGGGGCAGGATGGGCGAGGCGCTGGGGCCAGACGTTGCTCTGACCATACCATCCAACGCACGAGAGGTGGAATATGTCATCGACACTCAGGCTCGCGATCCAGACGTCGATGCTGCCGGGCGAGGCACTTGACGAGAAGTTTCACCATGCCGCCGCCCACGGGTTCGACGGCGTGGAGCTGAACATCCCGGCCGATGCCGACCTCGGGGCGATCGTGCGCGCGGCTGACGCCGCCTCGCGGCAGCATGGCGTCCCGGTGTCGTCGTTCTGCACGACGGGCCAGCACGACCCGCTACAGCCGGACGCCGGCGAGCGCGCCCGGCGCTTCGCGGTGCTGACGGAGCTGATCGAGGCCGCCGACGCGCTCGGCGCGTCTGGGGTCGTCTCCGTGCCGCTACGGCCGGCCCTGGGCGCCTACGACGGTGGGGACGCCGCGTCCGGCATCGCCGCGCTGACGGACGACGCAGTCGCGGCGTTCGGTGGCTGGGCGACGTCCGTGCCGTCGGGTACGGCGGCGGTCTTCCTCGAGCCGCTCAACCGCTACGAAGCCCGCTTCCTGCGGCGCGTCGAGCAGGCGGCCGAGATCGCCCGACGGATCGACTCGCCGCGCGTGCGGGCACTTGGCGACACCTACCACATGAATATCGAGGAGGCCGACCCCGGGGCGGCGTTGCGGGAGGCCGGGGCGCTGCTCGGGCACATCCACGCGGCGGACAACACGCGCTTCCTGCCCGGCGCGGGCTGCCTCGACTTCCAGCGGGCGTTCGGGGCACTGCGTGAGATCGGCTACGCGGGCTGGGTCGCGCTGGAGTGCGCCGTCCCGCCCGGGCAGGTGCTGATGACCGACCCCGCCACGGAGCTTCCCGCGACCGTCGCGTTCCTGCGAGACCAGTGGGAGCGCGCGGGACGGAAGAGCTGACGGGCAATGAACGACCCCCATGGGCGACCGCCCATAGGGGTTCTGTGTGTCGTGATGGCGGCGCGGTCTAGCTCGGGTTCGTGGCCTCGCTGTCGAGCAGCGCCAGGATCGTCGGCGTCGGGAGTCGCATACTGCGGGCCGCACCACCGAACTCGACAATCTCCGCCGGATCGACATCCAGCGCCTCGCTCAGCCGGCGCGCGATGTGCGGCCGCGGCTCGGACTTGCCCAATTCGATTTGGGATACGGTCACCCGTGCCACACCGGCACGGTCGGCCAACGTTTGTTGCGACATGTGTCGCCGTTGCCGCGCTTCCCGAAGCGTCAGCATTCCAGTCACTCCCTCTCATCACCCCTCGGCTCCACCGGCGTGCGGGGGCACGGGCTGCCGGCGAGCCGGATCGGTCTCCCGATCTTCCCGACGGCAATCCTAAACCGCCCGCCATGGCAGGGGAAAGGTGTCCGTTCGGCTTTCCGTTTGGGCAATGTTTGACGCATCGTGAACCGGGACGTTGTCGTCCGTGCGTACGGAGTGCACGTGCACCGCGAACGTGCGGTGCAGTCGGGGTTTGATGCTTCGGACGGTTGCAGCGGTGTCGTCGCGCGCGGCAAACTGCCGGAACAATCGACCGGGTCGGAACGGCGTTCCGTGCCCCCAAGGCAACGAGAGGACATGTTTGCATGGCAGATCCACGTCTCGAGAAATGGGCGCAGGCGCTCGCGGGCTATTCCGTCGAGGTGCAGCCGGGGCAGACAGTGGCGATCACCGGGCACGTCGCGGCGGCGCCGCTGCTGCGGGAGGTCGCGAAAGCGGTCGTGGCCCGCGGCGGCTTCCCGGTGATGCTGCCGGTGATCGAGGGGCCGGGCACCGATCTCCTGCTGAATGGCTCCGACGAGCAGATCCAGTTCATCACGCCGGTGGAGCGCTTCGTCCGCGCCGAGGCCGACGTCGTCATCAACGTGCTGGCCGAGACCAACACGAAGCGCCAGTCGGCCGTCGACCCGGGCCGCCAGAGCCTCTTCCAGAGCGCCCGGCGTGAGCTGGTCGAGACCTACATGCGCCGCGCGGCGGAGGGCGCGCTCGACTGGACGCTCACGCTCTACCCCACCGACGCCTACGCCCAGGACGCCGACATGGACACCGAGGCGTACACCGACTTCGTGCTGCGGGCCTGCAAGCTCGACCGCGACGACCCGGTCGCGGCCTGGCTGGAGCTCAAGGAGCGGCAGCAGAAGCTGATCGATTGGCTGGACGGCAAGAAGGAGGTCCACCTCACCGCGCCGGACGTCGACCTCACGCTCTCGATCGAGGGCCGGACGTGGATCAACTCCGACGGCAAGCGGAACTTTCCGAGCGGCGAGATCTTCACCGGGCCCGTGGAGAACTCAGTCAACGGCGCGATCCGCTTCTCCTTCCCGGTCGTCACCGCCGGGCGGCAGATCGAGGACATCCGCCTGCGCTTTGAGGACGGCAAGGTGGTCGACGCCACCGCGGCGAAGAACGAGGACTACCTGATCCGGACGCTCGACACGGACGAGGGCGCGCGCTACCTCGGCGAGTTTGCGTTCGGCACGAACTTCGACATCACCGAGTTTACGAAGAACATCCTCTTCGACGAGAAGATCGGTGGCACGGTGCATATGGCCGTCGGCGCTGGCTATCCGGAGACGGGCAGCAGCAACAAGTCCGCCGTCCACTGGGACATGATCTGCGACCTGCGCCGGGGCGGTCAGGTCACCGTCGACGGCGAGCTCTTCCAGAAGGACGGCAAGTTCGTGATCTGAACGGGGGCGCCACGCACGCCACGACGGGCCGGATCAGTAGCCTCGGGCTGAAATGCCCGAGGCCACAGCATGTCTACGCTGGCGGCGCGGAACGATTGAACACCCGAAGGGCGCGACGTGTCGCTTTGGAGACCCCAAAAACCCCGAGCACGAAGGCCCGGGGTGGTGGGGCGGGAGCCTACGTGCCGCCCGCGATCTTGCGCATCTGGTCCAGCGTCTGGTCGTAGGAGTTCTCGGTGATGGCGCGCACATCGAAGTTGACGATGTCCATGAACGGCTGCAGGAACGCCGTCAGCTCGGAGGGGTTGTCATAATCGACGATCAGGAAGCCCGCGCCGCCACCGACGAGGTTGTACCAGCCCTTGATGCGTTCGGGGTGGTTCAGCCCCGCCGCGTGCTGCTGGACGACGCGCGCGGCGACATCTTCTCGCGTGGTCCCGGGTTGCCAGGTGAATCCGCAGTAGAACAGCATGGTCTTCCCTTTCTCCACGTGGGCCGGCGCGGTCACGGTCGACCGCGGGCGCGCGTCCCGCGCCCTGCCGGGGGCGAGCACGACGCATGCCAGCCGCTCGCTCGCGGGGGAGGTGCGCGATGCAGACGGTGACCGCGATGCTGCTGGACGCGGCCCGAACCGACGCCGGCGCGGCGCGGTGGTTCGTGCTCGGCGGCGAGGCGGCGCTGCCGGGTGGCCTCGCCAGGCCGGTCGCCTGGATCCCGACCGACCTGCGCGAGCGGGAGATGGCTGCCGAGAGTGTCGTCGTATACGACAGCATGGATGCGAGCGAGGCTGCTGGCGCGCACGACTGCGTCCTGCTGCCTGTGCCGCCGGACCGTGACCTGGCGCGGCGTTGGCTGCTGACGGCGCGGGAGGCGCTAACGCCGGACGGGTCGCTCCTGCTCGCGGGGGCGAACGCCGAGGGCATCCGTCCGGTCATCGCCGATGCCGCCGCGCTCTTCGGCTCGCCGCAGGCAGAGCACTACGCGCAGAAACACCGCGTCGCCCGGTTCACGCGCGGCGAGACCCCGGCGGACGGTCCGCCGTGGACGACGGCGGCCGGGATCGCACCGGGCACTTGGCAGCGGTTCGACGTCCGCGTGGGCGACGGCGCAATCACGCTGGAGACGATGCCCGGCATCTTCGCCGGCGACCGGCTGGACGCCGGGACGCGCTTGCTGCTCGACATCCTGGCCGTCAACCCCGGCGCGCGCGTGCTCGATGTCGGCTCCGGCGTGGGCGTCATCGGCATCAGGGCCTCCCGGCTCGGCGCCGGAGCGGTTGACCTGGTCGACGCCAACCTGCTGGCGGTCGCGGCGGCGCGGCGGAATCTCGAACGCCTCGACGTGCCGGGTCGCGCCCTGGCGAGCGACGTCTACACTGCGGTCGCGGGCGAGCGCTACGACCTCATTGTCAGCAACCCGCCCTTTCACCGGGGCAAGCGGGTGGACCTCTCGGTCGCCGACCACCTCATCACCGGCGCGCCGGCGCACCTGCGACCCGGCGGGCGCCTGTTGCTCGTCGCCAACGCGTTCCTCACCTACGGGAGGCAGATGGAGCGCGTCTTCCGACGGGTCGAGACCGTGGCGGCGACCCGGCAGTACCACGTCCTCGCGGCCAGCGACCCTCGCTAGCGCGTTCCTCTCGTCGCGGTCGCGAGGCCATGCCGGAATCATGGGCGTGGTCGCTCGCCGGTGGACTAGGATGAGGATCGGCGTCCGTCTTGCGGACGCCGGTGTCCACGGGACTGCCGCGCCTTATGCGCGGCCAAGAGAACAGGAACGGGACCAGATGCTCACCAGCAAGGATCGGATACAGGTATCTCACGTCGGCAGCCTGCCGCGGCCGGACGCGCTACGCGAGGCGAACGCGGCCCGGTTGGCGGCCGGCGGCGCGCTCGACGGCTTCGACCAGATCCTCGCCGACGCCGTGAAAGACGTCGTGCGACGGCAGAAGGACGCCGGCATCACCGTTCCCAACGACGGCGAGTACGGCAAGGCGATGTCGGGCAAGGTCGATTACGGCGCCTGGTGGTCCTACTCGTTTCAGCGCCTCGGCGGCCTCGAGATCCGCGAGGGCGGTCTCGATGTGGTGCCGCCGCAGCGCTCGGAGCCGGGCAACGTGCGACTGTCGAACTTCGCCGACCGGCGCGACTGGAACATCTTTCACGACGCCTATAACGACCCGACCGCCGGCATCGCGCTTGGCGACACGGCCGCCCGGGCGTTCCCGGTCCAGGTCGGGCCGGTCACCTACATCGGGCAGGAGGCCGTGCAGTCGGACATCGCCAGTATGAAGGTGGCGATGGCGGCGAACGGCTTCGAGGAGGGCTTCATCACCGCCGTCTCCCCCGGCTCCGCCGCGCGCATCGGCAACGAGTACTACCGAACCGAAGAGGAGTTCATCTTCGCCTGCGCCGACGCGCTGCGCGAGGAGTACACGGCCATCATCGACGCCGGGCTGATCCTGCAGATCGACGACCCGTCGATCGCCGAGAACTTCGACCAGATCGTGCCCGAGCCGTCGATCGAGGACTACCGCGCCTTCACGCAGATCCGCGTCGACGCCCTCAACCACGCGCTGGAGGGGCTGCCGGCCGACCGCGTCCGCTTCCACCTCTGCTGGGGCAGCTGGCACGGCCCGCACACGACCGACATCGAGTTCAAGCACATCGTCGACTTGATGCTTCGTATCAACGCCGGCGCCTACACCTTCGAGGCGGCGAACGCGCGCCACGAGCACGAGTGGAAGGTCTGGGAGACGGTCGCGCTGCCCGAGGGCAAGCTCATCCTCCCCGGCGTCGTCGGCCACGCGACGAACGTCGTTGAGCACCCGGAGCTGGTGGCCGACCGCATCGAGCGGTTCGCGAGGCTCGTCGGCCGCGAGAACGTGATCGCCTCGACCGACTGCGGCCTCGGCGGCCGCATCCACCCGCAGATCGCGTGGGCGAAGCTGGAGGCGCTGGCGCAGGGCGCCGAGCTCGCCACGCAGCGCCTCTGGGCCTAGACCGAAACACACGACCCGCCGCCTGGGACGACGCGTCCGCGGTTCTCGTCGCACGACGGGGCCGCGGACGCTGTCGTGCGGATGCTCGGTATGATGGTGTCATGCAACATCGCGAAGGAGTGCCATCCATGGTCGCCGCCATCATCGAGCAGAATAAGGATGAGATTGCCGCCTTATGTCGGACCTACCGCATCCGCGCCCTGTGGGTCTTCGGCTCCGCCGTCACGGAGGCGTTCGACCCCGAGCAGAGCGATCTCGATTTTCTGGTCGACTTGGGCGACTACTCGGACGACTACGCGAGCCGGTTCTTCACGCTCAGGCGCGAGCTGGAGCGGGTCACCGGTCGAGATGTGGATCTTGTCTCGGCAGGCGGACCGGAATCAGGTTGGTTTCGAGAGGAGGTTGAGGCAACGAAGGTGAGCGTGTATGACGCGCGATACGACCAACTGGTTGCGTGACGCTCACCGGTTCGGAACCCGCGTTCAAGAGCTTGTTGCCCCACTCATCTACGAGGAATACCACTCGACGGAGTTCCCCCGCATCGGCGTCGAGCGGTATTTGATTGGAATCGGCGACGCGCTGCGGGCGGTGTTCGATCACGAGCCCGATCTTGAGGAGCGAATACCAGACGCGCGTAATGCCATCGATCTGCGGAACGTCCTGACCCATTCCTACATGTACATCGATGACAGGGTGATCTGGAACGTGGCGACGGTCGAATTGGCGGGACTCTTGCGCGATATCGAGAGCATCATCCGGGAGCGGGAATCCGACCGACGAGTTTAATGGCAAGAGGATTGGCATGGTTGCCGACATCATCGAGCAGAAGAAGGATGCGATTACTGCCTAATGCCGGACCTACCGCATCCGGGCGCTGTGGGTCTTCGGTTCCGCCGTCACGGACGCGTTCGACCCCGAGACGAGCGACCTCGATTTCTTGTTCGATCTTGGTGCCTATGACGATGATGTTGCACGCCGGTATGTTGGCTTGGCAAACGGGCTGGAAGCATTGCTCGGACGCGATGTGGATCTTGTGTCGGTTGGCGGCCTGACGAAGCCCCGATTCCGGGAAGAGGTTGAGAGGACTCGGGTGCTGATCTATGAAACCAACGATGATCAAGCGGCTGCTTGATGCGAAGGAGACCGCCGAGCAGATTCTGCGACTTGTCGAACCGTTAGACCACGACGCATTCATGGGCAGCCTGCTGCACCGGATCAGCGTCGAGCGTCTGATGATCACTGATCACGCTGGGCGAGGCGCTCAACAAGGCGGTCCAACCAGAGCGAGACATCGAAGCGCGCGTACCTGATGCGAGACAATCAATCGACTTCCGTCACCGAATCATCGATGGCTACGACAACGTGGATAGCGATATCGTCTGGATTTCCGCGACGAGAGATGTCCCGATCCTGCTTGCCCAAATCAACCAGGTGCTCGTCAACGAAAACGCATCCGCGTCGTAGCCCTATGCCGCGGTTGCAGGCCCGGGTTCGGCGTCGCTTCGGCACCATTCGCTACCACAGCTCCTTGAGCGGCCCGTCCTCGCCGTGGACCGGGTCCGATGGCGGGCGAGCCACAGCCGCGATGGCCGTGTCGGCGCTTGGGCGCTCCCCCGGCTCCCCGTAGCACATGTCCGGCGCGTGTCCCGGCGGATAGCCGCCGACGATTAGGTAGTCCTCGCTGTGGCCAAGATTCTTGTGCGCCGTCCCGGCCGGCAGCACGGCGACATCCCCGGCCCGGAACTCGATCTCCCGCCCATGCGGCCCGCCGAGCTGCACGCGCACCCAGCCCCGCGCGCACCCCAGCACCTCGTGCGTCGTCGCGTGGTAGTGGTGAAAGTCGAAGATGCCGTTCCGCCACAGGCCGTCCCAGCCGTTCTCCTGGAAGCGCGCCTCCAGCGACGCCGCGGGATCGCGGTCGCTCAGCGGGACGGCCCGCCGGTAGAGGAGGACGGGCAGGCGGTTATTCGGGAACGTGCCGTCGTCCGCCAGAGCGATCGATTCGGCGCCGTGGTGATCATCGGGCATGGTGCATCCTGTTCCGCGTGCGCATCGGACAGCAATGCCGCCACTGTCGCACAATGGCGACCAGCGGACCCTATCCGGGAGGGTTGGATTTGTGGGACAGGCGGAGCGATTTGCGGAGGTCTTCGGCCGGCTCAGGGCGATCCTGGAACCGTACGCGGGCGAGATGGTCGTCGTGCAGGACACGGACGGCAATTACTACCTCGACACGCGTCATGTGATGAAGGATGGGCAGCCGCTCTTCTTCGCCGCGACGCGAGTGAACAAGAGGTACGTGTCGTTCTACCTGATGCCGGTCTACGCGTTCCCCGACTTGCTGGCGGACATCGGCGACCTCAAGAAGCGGATGCAGGGCAAGAGCTGCTTCAACGTCACGTCGCTGGACGATGCCCAGGTCGCCCAGCTGACCGCGCTGACGCGGGCGGGGTACGAGCGCTACCGCGCGGAGGGGATGTTGGGGTAGGGGCGGACCTAGTGTCCGCCCCTACCATTCGCCGGCCCTATTCCTCCGGGAACTCCGGGCGGGTGTCGACGCGCCAGATCGCGCCGCTGCCCGGCTCGGCCACGACCTCGACGCCAGAGTGCCGGTTCTCCATCTCAAACGCGCCGAAATCGAGCACCCACAGCGAGCCGTCGACCGGGTTGTACTGCACGTCGATCGGCCGC
>DATLHE010000239.1:0-3279 GCA_035540335.1 Thermomicrobiales bacterium
GAGCGGCGGGCGCTGCGCTTCCTGCCGGCGATCGAGCAGGCGGCGGCGCACATCGTCGGCTTCGACTGCGCGATCGAGATCGTCCGCACCCAAACCTGGCTCGCCGACCGGGCCGCGACCGGCACGGAGGGGTAGGGTGCCGGCGCGTGCGTAGCCCCGCACCTGGTGTGCGGGGTCTGTGGCCGATCGCGCCGGCTCGTGGATGCACCCGTGGTACCGGGTCTTGTGGCCGGGACAACGGGCAGGCATCAAAGCGGCCCCTGCCTGCGCCGCGCCCCCACCCACACGTCATCCTGAGCGAAGCAAAGGGTCGCTCCGCTTTTTCCCCCTGCGGGGGCTCACTCATGGGCAATTGCGCAGCAATCGAGCGGATGCGGCCCCTTCGCTTCTCGCGCTGACGCGCTCGGCCATGAGGATCCCCCGGCGAAGCCGGTCTTTCAAACACGGAGAGCGTGTGTTGGCTCGTGCGCTTCGCGCGGGGATTCTTCGCATTCGCTCAGAATGAGGCAATTGTTGGCACATGCCGAGCCTCATCGGTCCGGCCGAGCCGCGGGCGAGAAGCGAAGGGGTCGCTCCGCTTTTCGCCCCTGCGGGGCTCACCCGGGCGAGCCCTTGGGATGACGTGTGGAGATCGACGCAGGCTCGCCAGAATCGTACGGGCGGACTCCATGTCCGCCCCATCGCCGATAATGGCCATGACCGGGTAGGGGCAGGCTTTGATGCCTGCCCTTCGTTATCGCCCATTCACCTCATCGAGGAACCAGCATTGTCCGCAGCCTATTTCGCCATCCTGACGCCCCACGCCACGACCGCCCTCGTCTTCCCGGCGAGCATCGACGGCATGACCGACCTCCTGCCGCTCATGCGCGCGGAGAAGGCCGAGTTCGAGGCCGTGCTCGGGACCGAGGTGACCTTCGTCGACGAGCCGCCCGCCCATGGGCCGAGCTGGCGCGTCGAGATCGACCCCGCGCTGCCCCACAACGCGCTGACGTTCGACCGCGCGACGCTCACGCTCACCTCGCGCGTGCGCGACATCGATGGCTTCATGACCTCGCTCAACCTCCTCCACGCGCTGGCCGCGCGACGCGTCGATGCGATCACCGACGCCCCGGCGGCGACCCTGCCTGAGGCCGCGGCGCGCGTCGCGGTCGAGGTCGGCGGCAGCTTCCCCGGCTTCGGCATCCGTCACACGTCGTGGGAGACGATCTGCGCGCGTCACGACATGCCCCGCGAGTCCGACCTCAGCTTCGCGGACGTCGAACGCTGGATCGCCGACCTGGACGACGCCCACACCGCCATCCGCCGCCCAGGCGGCGCCTACAACCCGCCGTACGTCGTCGAGATGACGCCCCGCGCCGCGACCTTCCGCCGCGTGCCGGCGGACAGCGCCGCCTTCGCGGCCGGCGTGCGTTCAGGGTGGACGCTGGACGACGTCGACGGCGCCGACTGGCTCTCGCGCACCGGCGCGCCGCCGCACGCCAAGCCGTGGACGACCGGTCGCCGCGCGATCGCGCTGAACGACGTGCCCGAGCGCGCGTTCTCCGCCACCGGCCCGGATGGCGAGGCTGCATCCTGGGTCGAGCGGCCGGTCGCCCCGACGCTGGAGCGCGTCTTCTCGTGGACGGCGCTCGACGGCCGCACCGGATACCTGCGCCTGGCGAACTGGTTCACCGGTATCGGCCTGGAGGACGCATTCGACGCCGCGTTGACCGAGCTACGCGGTTGCGAGCGTCTCGTGCTCGACCTGCAGGGCAACACCGGCGGCAATCTCGTGCTGGCGACGCAGACGCGCGACCGTTTCCTGCGCGAGCGGACGCGGCTGGGATCGATTCAGTTCTCGACCGGCGATGGCCGCCTCGCCGACCCCGTCCCGATGTGGGCGGAGCCGTCAGCCGACCATGTCCGCTGGGATGGCGAGCTGATCGTCCTCACCGACCCCCTGACCTACTCGGCGAGCGAGGATTTCCTCCTCGGCCTGCAGGGGCTGCCGCACGTCACCGTCATCGGCCAGCGCTCGGGGGGCGGCAGCGGTCGCCCACGGACGGTGACGCTCACCGACGACATGCTGATCACGATCAGCACGGCGCTGACGTTCGACCGGAACGGCGTCTGCGTCGAGAACCACGGCGTGCCGGTCGACATCGAGACAGCCGTCTTCGCTGGTGAAGCCAACCCGGCGCTCGAAGGAGCGCTGCGGGGCGTGTGACCGGCGAAGCGCCGCGATTTCCCGGGGCGAATGGTTGTGCCGCCCGCATCCCCCGCCTATAGTCACATGGGACACAATATTCGCTCGTACGCAATCAAGAGCGTGTGTCATCGCAGATGACACCGCTCGTGCTTTCAAACGCCGTCTCAAGCGGCTCGACGACCCCATCGACATGGTCAACCATCGTGAGAGCCGCTTGAGACTCGCCAAGGAGTGGACATGCCCGCGGCAGCGCGACCCATCGCAATTGATGAAGCGACGTCGTCCCCGGTGGACGACGGACTGTTTGGCCCGGGGAGCGTGACCTGGCGCATCATGGCGTCGCCCTCGACCCCGATCGGCACCTCGGCCGCCGTGCTCGCCCAGATGCTGCACCCCCGCGTCGTGCGCCTCATCATCCAGGCGTCGACGTTCGAGCGGAACCCGGAGCTCCGCGGGCGCCTCACCGCCGAGTACGGCATCACCACCACCTACGGCGATCGCGCCTCCGCCGAGGCTGCCGGCGCGACCCTTCGGAAGCTGCACGGCCGGATGAAGGCGGTCGACGTCGAGACGGGCGAGCCGTACGACGCCAACGAGCCCGACCTGCTGCGCTGGGTGCATTGCACGATCCCGTGGGCGATGCTGCGCGCCAGCGACCGCTGGGGCCTGAAGCTGACCGCCGCCGAGAAGGACCGCTACGTCCTCGAGCAGCGGGAGGCGGCTCGCCTCGTCGGGATCGATCCCGAGTCCGTGCCCGGAAACGTCGCCGACCTCGAGGCCTACATCGCCGGGATGATCCCGAAGCTCGCCTACACCACCGAGGCGGGCCGGATCCGGGCGATCATGGTGCCGCGCAGGGTGCCCCGCTCCGCCAGCGCCGTCGTCTCGCGCCTGATGAGCCTCGCCGCCGTGGACCTGCTGCCGCGGGAGATGCGCGAGCTCTACGGCTACCGGTGGGGGCCGCTCCAGCGCGGCCTGCTCAACGTCGCGACGAACGGCCTCGTCCGCGCGGCGGTGAAGAAGACGCCCTACGAGAAGACCCTGCCCCTGCTGCGCGAGCACGCCAGCGCCCACGCCTTCGGCGCCAGGGC